>JAGQRI010000097.1 GCA_020425515.1 Planctomycetota bacterium
TGCTCGATGATCTTGAAGCCGGTCTTGTCGGCCAGGTCGTCAATGTCCTTCTGCAGGTACTTGTACGAGTACTCGGTGTGGATGGGCTCCCACTCGTCGAACTCGAAGGTGCTTTGCAGGTCGCGGATCGTCACCGACTGCCGCTTCAGGCTCACGATGTATGACTGCATCGCCCCGCTGAACACGTCGTAGGTCGCGAAGTGGCGGTAAGCGCTCAGGTCGAAATCGCCCCCCAGCTCACGGTTCACGCGCTTCAGCAGGTTCTTGTTGAATGCGGCCGTGACGCCCTGCCTGTCGTTGTACGCGGCCAGCAGCAGCTCGATGTCTTTCTTGAGGTCGAAGCCGATCAGCACCTGGTCGCCGTCGTTGAGCGCCTCCCAAAGCTGCCGCAAAAACACGCGCGCCTGCACCTTGTTGAAATTGCCGATGTTGCTGCCGAGGAAAAGCACCAGGTTGCGGCGGTCGTTGCTCTGGCTCAGCCAGTGCAGCCCGTCGAAGTACTCGCCGACGATGCCGCCCAGTTTCAGCTTCGGGAACTTCTCGCCCGTGCGCTTTACCAGCCCGGACATGCTGGCTTCGCTGATGTCGATCGGCACGTAGCGCACATCGCTGACCTGCTGCAGCGCGGCCTCGAGCACGATGTTGGTCTTGCGCCCGTCGCCGGCGCCGAGGTCGACGATGTCCAGCGTGTGGGTGCCGGCGCGCTTCAGGATGTCCTCGGTGTGGTTGTGCAGGACCTCGGCTTCGCAGCGCGTCGGGTAGTACTCTTCGAGTTCACAGATGCGCGAGAACAGGCGGCTGCCGTCGTCGTCATAGATCCAGCGCGAAGACAGACGCTTGGGCGTTTCACTGAGACCGTTCAGCACGTCCAGCGCAAACGCGCGCATGCCGTGCGCGGCCTCAAGGTCCTGCGGTTTCAGTACACGATAACCGGGATTGGATTTTGATTTTTCGGTTTTGGATTTCGCCGTCATTCGCCTGCCTTCAGTTGTCTCGTCTGCGCCCTGCGCTTGCCCTTCAATCCAAAATCCCCAATCCAAAATCCAAAATCACCTAGGCGTCTTCCGCCAGTCTGATCCCGGTGAACTGCCAGCGCTTGTCGGGGTGCCAGAAGTTGCGGTAGGTCGCGCGGCTGTGCCCTTCCGGGGTCGCCACGCTGCCGCCGCGCAGGACCATCTGGTTCACCATGAACTTGCCGTTGTATTCGCCGATCGCGCCCTCCGGCGGCTTGTAGCCCGGGTACGGCAGGTAGGCGCTCTGCGTCCACTCCCACAGTTGGCCCTTGCCGGGCAGCTTGTCGGCCGCATGCTCCCACTCGAACTCTGTCGGCAGGCGCTTGCCGGCCCAGCGCGCGTAGGCGTCGGCCTCGTAGTAGCTGAGGTGTTTCACGGGCGCGTCGGGTTGCAACCCGGACAACCCGTGCAAGGTGAACGCCTGCCACTCATCCGCCTTCCGCAGCCAGTACAGCGGCGCGTTCCAGTCTTCGCGCTGGACGACTTCCCAGCCGTCGCTAAGCCAGAGTTCCGGGCGCGTGTAGCCGCCGTCGTTCATGAACTCGATGTACTCCGCGTTGCTGACCAGCCCGTTCGCCAGCCTGTACGGGCGCAGCAGTTGGCGGTGGCGCGGCAACTCGTTGTCAAAGCAGAAGCCTTCGCCGGCGTGGCCGATCTCCGTTTCGCCGCCGCTGACTTGCAGCCAGCCCTTCTCGGCCGCGGCCTGGACCGGTTGCTGGCCGGAGACGTACTCCGGGTACAGCGGCGCCTGGAACAGGATGAACTTGATGTCGGTCAACAGCAGTTCCTGGTGCTGCTGCTCGTGGTTCAGCCCGACTTCGAGAATCGGCAGCAGCGCCTCCAACGTCGCGTCGTCGCAGCTTTCAAGCAGCCGGTGCATGCGCGCGTCGATCTCATGGCGGAAGGCGTAGATTTCAATGACCGTGGGGCGCGTGAGCAAACCGCGTTTCGGGCGCTCGGTGCGGTCGCCGACCAGGTTGTAGTAGCTGTTAAAGAGGAAGGCGTAGTCACTGTGGTACGGTTTGTAGTCCGGCGCGAACTTCCCCAGCACGAATTGCTCGAAGAACCAGGTCACGTGCGCGATGTGCCAGCGCGGCGGGCTGACGTCGGTCATCGGCTGCACGACGTAATCTTCCGTCTGCAGCGGCTTGCACAGCTGTTCGGTGTGGGCGCGCACGGCGGCGTAGCGCGCAAGGATGTCCGCCCGGCTGGCCATGCGGCCCCTTCATGGCAGGATACCTGAACCCTACGGATTCGCCCTGCACGGTCAAGCAACGCTGAGTTTCTTGCACCCACAAACACGTGCCACTAGGGTGTGCATTCCCTGATATTCCACCGGAGAACCGGATGTCCGACGATCCAGCGAAGCTGCGACGCCGCGCCAACGCGCTCGTGATTTTCACCGCCGGCGCGGTGGTAGTCGGGGCGCTCATTGGCTGGCTGCTGCCGGGCTGGCTCCCCGAAGACAAGCAGGCGCGCGAAACCGCGCTGATGGTCATCGGCTTCCCCGGCGACCTGCTGATGCAGATGCTGAAGATGATGGTCGTGCCGCTGGTTGTCGCGACGATGGTCGTCGGCGTCGCGTCGCTCGGCGACATCCGCAAGGCCGGCAAAATCGGCTACCGCACCATCGCCTACTACGCACTGACCACGGGGATGTCGGTGCTGCTGGGCATCATCCTCGTCAACATCATCCAGCCGGGCAGCGGGGCCGAGCATCTGGCGCCCGCCGCCGGCGAGTTGCCGCAATCGCTGCAGCACCCCAAGGGCGCCGTCGAAAGCCTGCTGCAAGTGATCAAGGGGATGCTTCCGCCCAACCTGCTTGAAGCGGGCGTGAAGATGAACGTGCTGGGCCTGATTGTTTTCAGCGTCGTGCTGGGCGCGGTGCTGTCCACCATGGGCGAGCGCGGGCGCCCGGTAATCCGCTTCTTCGAGGGCTTCAACGAAGCGATCATGAAGATCGTGCACCTGATCGTATGGTTCGCGCCGATCGGCATCGCGAGCCTGCTGATGGCGCGCATGGGGCGTGCGGGCGACGACTTCTTCCAGAAGGAGATCCCGCGCCTCGCCAAGTACATGGCGACGGTGATCATCGGGCTCGGCATTCACGTGCTGATCGTGCTGCCCGGCATCTACTGGCTGGTCAAGAAGCGCAACCCGTTCAAGTACATGCTGGGGATGGCGCAGGCATTGTTGACCGCGTTCAGCACGGCCAGCAGTTCGGCGACGCTGCCGATCACGATGGAGTGCGCCAAGACCAACAACAAGATCGGCGACCGCAGCGCCGGCTTCGTGCTGCCGCTGGGCGCGACGATCAACATGGACGGCACGGCGCTGTACGAGGCCGTCGCGGTCATCTTCATTGCGCAAAGCCTCGGCATTGACTTGTCGCTCGGGCAGATGGTCGTGGTCTTCTTCACGGCCACATTGGCGGCCATCGGCGCGGCCGGCATCCCCGAGGCGGGGCTGGTGATGATGGCGATCGTGCTGACGGCCGTGGGCATCCCGCCGGAGAACGCGGGGCTGATCCTGGCGGTCGACTGGTTCCTGGACCGCTTCCGCACCATGGTGAACGTAGCCGGCGACAGCGTCGGCGCGGGCGTGGTCGACCACTATGAGCAGCGCGACGCCGGGCCGATCCCCGCCGCCGCCGCTTGACGCTGCTTTCGCACGGACGCGCTGCTATGCTGCATGCACCATGCGGGAGTCCGTGATGATCCGACGATTTGTGGTGTGCGCGGCGGCGGTGCTGTTCGCGGTGATCTGCATCCAGGGCGGCAGCGGCTGCACCTCGGCACAGGATGAGGACGGGCCGAAAACCCTGCCGGCGGTCAAGCTGGTCGAGGCCTTCCCCGAGCTCAGCTTCGAGCTGCCGGTTTTCCTGACCGCGGACGGCGCCGACGATGACCTGCTGTACGTGGTAGGCCAGAACGGCAAAATCTGGCGCTTCAAAAACGACCGCGACACCAAGCGCAAGGACGTCTTCCTCGACATCTCCGACCGCATCCCCGGCGACCGCCACAACGAAGAAGGTCTGCTCGCGCTGGCGTTCCACCCCAAGTTCAAGGAAAACGGCTACTTCTTCGTCACCTACTCGCAGCACGACCCGCGCCGCGGGCTGATCTCGCGCTTCACCTGGGACAAGCAGAAAGACAAGGTCGACCCGGATTCCGAAAAGATCATCCTCAGGGTCGATGAACCGTACGGCAACCACAACGGCTGCACGCTGATGTTCGGCAAGGACGGCTTCCTGTACGCCAGCTTCGGCGACGGCGGGCTGGCCGGCGACCCGAAGGAAAACGGCCAGGACAAGTCCACGCTGCTCGCGACGATCCTGCGCCTCGACATCGACAAGACGGCCGACGGCAAGAACTACGCCATCCCGGAAGACAACCCGTTCAAGGACGAAAAGGGCGCCGCGCCGGAGATCTGGGCGTACGGGCTGCGCAACGTCTGGCGCATGAGCTTCGACCGCGAGGAAGGCACGCTCTGGGCCGCCGACGTAGGCCAGAACGCCTATGAGGAAGTCGATATCATCGAGAAAGGCGGCAACTACGGCTGGAACAAACGCGAGGCCACGCACGCCTTCCGCAACGGCAAGAAGACCGACGAAATGATCGACCCGATCGTCGAATACGACCGCAGCAAGGGCATCTCGATCACCGGCGGCTACGTCTACCGCGGCAAGAAGTTCGACAAACTCAAGGGCGTATACCTGTACGCGGACTACGCCATGGGGCGCATCTGGGGGCTGAAGTACGACCTGAAGGATAAGAAGCTCGTCGTGAACGAGCAGATCGGCTGGTCGCCCCGCGCCACCATCAGCAGCTTCGGCGAAGACGCCGCGGGCGAACTGTACGCCTGCGGCCACCGCGTAAACACCATCTACCGCGTCGTCGTCAAAGGCGATGAAGAGGACTGATTTCAGCTATTTGCCGCGTTTGCCCGGATTCGGATTGGAACCACGAAGGGCCACGAAGGACCACTAAGAAAGACAGGAGGCTGTTGTGGCTGAGTTGATCATGGGTGACGAGGTGTACGAGGTGATTGGCGCGGCGATTGAGGTTCACAAGGAACTTGGGCACGGGTTTCTTGAGGCGGTGTATCACGAGGCGTTCGGCTACGAGCTGGAGGACCGGGGTGTGCCGTTCCTGGACCAACCTGAGTTGCAGGTTCACTACAAACAGCGCCGGCTAAAGAAGAAGTACGTGCCGGATTTCATGTGCTTCGAAGACATCGTGGTTGAAATCAAGGCCATTCGGAAAATCGGCCCGGAAGAAGAAGCACAGCTATTCAACTATCTGCGCGCGACCGGCAAGAAGGTCGGGCTGCTGATCAACTTCAACTCGAAGGGCAAGCTCGAGTGGATCAAACGAGTCCTGTAAAAGCCACTTCGTGGTCCTTAGTGGCCCTTCGTGGTTTCAAATGCAGTTCAACACCGGAGCAACAACAGTGGACCTGCTGCTGAACGGGAAAACGGCTTTCATTACCGGCGCTTCGGGCGGGATCGGGCGGGCGCTGGCGCGGGCGTTCGCCGACGAAGGCTGCAACCTGGTGCTGCATGCCAATAGCAATCTCGCGTGGCTGGAAGATTTCATCGGCAAGCAGGACTGGAGAGACCGCGCGCTGGCCGTGCAGGCGGACGTCAGCGATCCCGAGGGCGTTCAGCGCGCGATGGATGAGGGCCTCAAGCGCTTCGGGCGCGTGGACGTCTGCGTCGCCAACGCCGGGCGCTGGCCGCCCGAAGATTATTTGCTGAGCGAAATGCCGGTCGAGCGCTTCAGGCAAACCATCGCGGTCAACCTGCTGGGCGCGGCCTGGACCGCACGCGCCTTCATGGGCCAACTCAGGGCGCGCGACGACGGCCACGGCGCCAGCCTGACATTCATCGGCAGCACCGCGGGCCGCTTCGGCGAGGCCATGCACAGCGACTACAGCACCAGCAAGGCCGGCATGTACGGGCTGGTGCGCAGCCTGAAAAACGAGGTGGCGAAGCTGGATCCGTTCGCGCGCGTCAACATGGTCGAGCCGGGCTGGACGGTCACGGAAATGGCCCGCGAGGCGCTGGACCAGCCGGGCAAGATCACCGGCATCGCGAAAACCGCGGCGCTGCGGCAACTGGCCCGCGCGGACGACATCGCAAGGGCCGTCGTAATGCTGAGCAGCCCAGGGGCGTCGCGGCACATCACCGGCGAGGTCATCACCGTCGCCGGCGGCATGGAAGGGCGCACACTCTGGCAGCCCGACGAGATTGACGAAGAAGCAATAAGGAAACGCGTGCGCGAAAGCTGAGTGGCATGGACGCCCCCGTCCATGTCCGGACACGGGCGAGGGCGCCCGTGCCACACGCCGGAAACGACATGAGCGAAGCAGAAGAACAAGACGTCTACGTGCTCGCCGACGACTCCCGCCCGGCCGTCTTCATCGCCGAGGGCATCACCAAGGTTTACCGCATGGGCGAGGTCGAGGTGCACGCCCTGCGCGGCATCGACCTTCAGCTATACCAGGGCGAGTTCGTGGTGCTGCTGGGCCCGTCGGGCAGCGGCAAGTCGACGCTGTTGAACATC
>JAGQRI010000098.1:0-3728 GCA_020425515.1 Planctomycetota bacterium
GCGCTGCTCGGGGCCGAGTTCGACGCGAAAGTCTTCCAGGATGAGGCCGACCGCCTGCTCGCGCAGATGGGGGAAATCCCGTTCCTGGATGAAGTCCCCGGCGTTCGCCGCCAGGACATGCACGAGCCGGGCGACCCGCGCAAGGCCACCGGCACGGCCAGCGGCGTCAAGCCGGGCGGCTGGGTCTACAGTTGCATGAAGTCGAACGGCTGCGTGCCGCAGATGACGGCGGCCGGGATATCCAGCCTGATGACCTGCATGGATGAGCTCAAGCTGCGCGGCAAGCTGGAGAAGGCGGCCGAGCAGAAGATCGAGTCCGCGTTGACGTCCGCGCTGTCCACGCTCGAGCTGCGTTTTTACGACGAGCAGGGGCGGAATGAACTGTGGGGCGACCTGTGTGAGACATCGCAGGGTTGGGGGCTTTACTACAACCTGTACTCGATCGAGCGCGGCTGCGTGCTGGCGGGCGCCAAGTACCTTGGCGGCACGCTGGACTGGCACACCATCGGCAGCGAGATCCTGGTCAAGCTGCAGCGCAAGGACGGCAGTTGGGCCGGACGCCGCTACGATTCATCGGCCAGCCTTGAGAACAACGCCAAGCAGCCGATCGACACCAGCCTCGCCATCCTGTTCCTGAAGGCGGCAGCCATGCCGGTGATCACGGAAAGCAAGGGCAAGAAGGACTCCGGCGACTGACCCCTCGTTGACACGGCGCGTTTTCGCGGCTATTTCTGGCGCTTTCGCCGATTCGGAGAAGTTGCGTGCTCAAGGCTACCGACCTGCGCAAGGGCAAGGTCATCAAGATGGATGGCAAGCTCGTGCGCATTACCGACTTCCAGCACATCACGCCGGGCAACTGGCGCGGCATCGTGCAGATCAAGTACAAGGACATCATCACCGGCACCGGCTCGCAGAAGCGCATCCGGCCTGAAGACAAGTTCGAAGACGTCTTCCTTGACCAGCGCAAGATGCAGTACCTGTACAAGAACGGCGACAAGTACGTTTTCATGGACATGGAAACGTACGAGCAGCCGGAACTGAACGAAGACGTCGTCGGCGACGCCTCGAACTACCTGAAGGAAAACGACGAGTGCACCATCCTGTTCTATGAGGGTGCGGTCGTTTCCCTCGAGCTGCCGCCGAACGTGACGCTCAAGGTCGAATACACCGAGCCGGGCGTGAAGGGCGACACCGTCCAGAACGTTACAAAGCCGGCGACTCTCGAAACCGGCATCGAGGTCAAGGTGCCGAACCACATCAACATCGGTGACAACGTCAAGATCGATACGCGCACCGGTGACTTTGTGGAACGCGTCAACCAGTAGCGCCGCGCTGAGTTTCCCGAAAGGCGGCGCAGCTTGCGCCGCCTTTCTTCGTTTGGTGGATGGTTGCAACAATCACGGGTGGTCCAGGCGTTTGGAGCACCGGGGGACAGAATCAGGCCATGCCCGTAGCAACCGAAACAACCGAAGCGCCGGCCGTCGCAGCACTGCCACCGGCGCCGGCGTTCAGCGTTTCGAAAGGGATCGAGCAGATCACCTTTCGCCGCGCCGGTTTCGCCAACGCCATCGAGGGCACGACCTCGGGGATGCTCAGCCTGAACGCGTACGTGGCGCTGAAGGCCATGGGCGGGGAGGCAGCGGGCTATGAGGCCGAGCTGTCGACGCTGGTGACGATGCTGCCGTCCGTCGCGATGCTGTTCGCCAGCGCCTACAACGGTGGGGGAACGGTACGCCGCCGCCGGCGCTATTTTGTTTTCGCGGGCGTGTTCGGGCGGCTGGTGTTCCTGCTGGTTCCGCTTCTGGTGCTGTTGCCCGGTGCGCTGACCCCGTTCGCGTTCGTGATGCTGGTCGGCTTTTCGTCGCTGATCTGCGCCGGGGTGCCGCCCGCGCTGAACCAGCTCTGGGGTGCGAACTACATCCCGGCGTCGAGGGGCAAACGCTTCGCCCTGTTGAGTTCGATCAGCATGCTGATGGTGATGGTTTCCGCCTGGGTGGCCGGGCGCTTTCTGGATGCTGCCCCGCTGTTTGAAGGTGTCCAGAATTACCAGCTCATGTACCCGGCCGCGGCCCTGACCGGCGCGATCGCCCTGTTTGCGTTCTACAGCATCCGCATGCGCTACGCGGCGGCCATCGAGGCGGCCGAGGTCCGCGGCACGCGCCCGCTGAAAAGGCTGGTTCGTGCCTACGGGCGCGCCTTCCGCCTGCTGCGGCGCGACCGCAACTTCCTGCAGTACGAGGTCGGCTTCTTCCTGTACGGAATCGCCTTCATGATGCTGTTGCCGGCCGTGCCCGTGCTGTTTTCGCGCACGCTGCATGCCGACTACAGCGACTTTTCGCAGGCGACGGTCGTGACGGTGCAGTGCTCACTGATGCTGGTTGTGCCGGTGGTGGCATGGCTGGCGAAGGGGCGGCGGGTGACCGTGGTGACGGCCTGCGCATTCCTGGCGCTGATCTGCTACCCGGCTGCGCTGGGGCTGACGGCGCTCACGCACACGCTTGCGTTCGCGTACGCGGCGTTCGCCTTGTTCGGCATCGCGATGTCGGGCGTGCATTTCGTCTGGAACCTCGGCCCGGTCAGCTTTGCGCGCGGCGGCAATCCGCTGCCGTACACCTCGACGCACACTTCGCTGGTGGGGGCGCGGGCGCTGTTCGGCTTCCCGCTTGGTTATGTGTTGATGAAGATATTCCCAGGCACGCTGCTGCCGATCTTCGGCGGCGCGATCGGGATGCTGCTGATCGCCGCGGGCATCATCATTCACCTCGACCGTCGAATGCGCCGGCAAGGCTTGAACCAGACCGCATAGAAAACGGGAGGCCCTGAGGCCCCCCGCTTTTGGACGGTGGTTTTCAGCATCTGTCTGCAGAAAGATTAGACGCGTGGCACAGACAATCTTGTCTGTGGTCGCGGCGATTTCGCCGGGACGAATCGGGCCTCGCTTCGCTCAGCCCCACAGGCAAGATTGCCTGTGCTACGCGAAATCACGCTGCGCGAATAACGAACCCGCCCTAGTCATCCTTCGCAGGGTGTGTTTCGTTGTACTTCTGCACGCGTTCCATGTAGAGCTCGCCCCACGGGTCGCCGTCGCCGACTTCGAAGTCCGTCCAGTCTTCGTGGGCTTTCGTAAGCTTTGCCTGGTCTTTCTCGGTGAGAATGCGCCCGATGTCTTCCTTGTTCGTTGCCTTGATGGCGTTGATCGCGTCCATGTAGGTGCGCCCTTCGATGTCGCCGGGGACCTTCTGCGCCGCGATTTCGGCGAAGATGGTCATGGCGTCACTCTGCTTGGCGTCACCGTTCTGGATCTTGATCATCGTGTCGATCAGTTCCTCGGCGAGGTTGCGCCCGTCCGCCGTCGGGACTTCGAGCGTTTCGAGAATCTGCTTCTTCGCATCGATGATCGACTGCTTGACCTGTTCCTTTTCGCCCTGGCTGATTTCGAGGCGGTCGAGCGCTTCGTTCAGGTTCTTGGTGGGGGCGTTCTTGGCCTGCTCCTCGGCCATGGCCTTGGCGAGATCCTCCGCGCTGACCTTGCCGCCGCCGACCTTGGCCGCCTCCACTCGCGCGGCTTCTACGGCTTCGTCCTTCAAGTTGTCGATCTTCCTGGACAGGGCGTCGAGCTTCGCCTTGGTGTCCGGGTCGTTCTTCGGCGCGTTCTCCGCTTCTTCGAGCCGTCCTTCGAGTTCCTTGATGCGCTCGGCGACCGGCTGCGCGGGCTTGCCGTCTTTGCC
>JAGQRI010000098.1:3784-8257 GCA_020425515.1 Planctomycetota bacterium
CGGTCGTTGGCTTCGTCGAAGCTGTTCTGCTGCGCGACCATGTCGGCCTGCAGCTTTTCGACGTCCTTGCTGTTGTCCTGGCAGCCGCCCAGCAGCGCGCCCGCGAGGACCAGCCCGCTCAATGGCAATACACCTTTCATGACATCCCCCTGGCTTTCCGTTGGTTCCTTCCTGCCATGATTGTCACTTCCGGGTGCTGGATTTCATTCCGGCAGGGTTTCCGGTGTGTACTCGTGGTCGCGCAGGTTTTCCGCGCGGATGGTCTTGATCTTGTCGCCGACGCGAAGCTGGTCCGCCACGTCCATGCCCTCGATGACGCGCCCGGCCACGACATACTTGCCGCTCAGGCTGAGCACCGATTCATTGTTCGACAGGCAGACGTAGAACTGGCAGCCCTGGCTGTTCGGGTCCTGCGAGCGTGCCATGGCGAACGTGCCGCGGAAGTGGTTGCGACGGCTGATTTCGGACTTCAGCCGCCATCCCGGCGAGCCGCTGCCGTCGCCGTTCGGGTCGCCGCCTTGGGCCACGAAGTTCGGCTCGACGCGGTGGAAGTTCAGCCCGTCCCAGAACTCATCCTTCGCCAGCTTGACCAGCGCCGCTGTGGTGTTGGGCGCGTCGTCTTCGAACAACTCAACGACGATCTTGCCCTTTGCCGTTTCGATCACGAGTCGCGGGTTGGTCTTGTCGGCGTCTTCCTTCTGGAACTTCTGCTCTTCCTCCCACTGTTCAACCGCCTGGCGCTGGAACTGCAACGCGTGCTGGATCTGGTTGAACTGCTTGGCGTCGAGCACCTTGCGTTCGTCCTTCAGCATCGCTTCGTAGATCTTCACGGCCTCGGCTGACTCGCCCTTGCGGATTGCGAGGCTCGCGCGCTGGAAGTTGAAGTCGATGCGGAAGTTGTTGTCCTCGAGCAGTTCCTTGTGCTCGGTAATGTAATCCTGCTGTGCCTGCGCCTCGGCGACTTCGCCCCACATCGTGCAGCGCTGCGCCCACTGCAGGCGCATGTAGCCGTCGGTCTCGGCGCGCCCGGTGCAGAGGCCCGACTTGAAAATGCTGTCTGCGTGCTTCTTCGCGCCTTCGGTGTTGCCGTCCGCGAGCAGGTCGAACAGGTACTGGATGTGCGCGCTTGACTGGCCCAGCCCGGCGTTCACGTATTCTTTCTCGAACTTCAGCACGTCGTCCTGGGATTCCGCCAGCCCCTGCGCCGAAGCCAGCCAGCGCAGGTACAGGCCCCAAAGCGCGCTCGGCCATTTTTCCGCGGACGACTTGATTTCGCCCCACGCACCCTTGGTGTCGCGCACGCGCAGTTTGGCGATGATCGTGCGCTGCGCCTCGTGCATGGCGTCTTCCTGCTCGGTGAAGGTATCGAACGGGCTGTCGTCGATTTCCTCCAGTTCGGGCAGCTCGCTGAACTTGAAGTTCATCATGCTGTCGGGAGTCTTGGCCGGGTTGTACATGTCCATGCCGGACGGAAAGACCACCGTCGCGGCCTGGTTGCCCACCACCAGCCCGGCGTACCAGCTGTCGGCGAGCGACGTCGGCGTGTTGCCGGGGATGATCATCAGGCGCAGGTCGACCCACATGGTGGCGGTCCAGTGATCCCAGTAGGTGACGTTGCTGTCGCCGACGAACGTCGGGTCGGTGTCGAGGCGCGTCGGCGCGTCCGTGTCCTTCGAATACGAAGCTTCGAAGCGGTAGGCGCTCAGCGTGTTCTGCGGGTTCGGAAGCCACAACGGGTTCGGGAAGAAGAACAGGTGCCGCCCGTGAATGCCGTCGACGCTGAGCATCAGGTCGATGCTGCTGCCGCGCGCGCCCTGGCCGTCGCCGGCGCTGTAGGGCAGGCGTACGTCGTAATCGACGCGCAGCATTTCATTCTGGCGCGCGAACTTGACCGAGCCTTCGCCGCGCTCGAACGGAATCTTGTACTCCAGACCGTCGTCGGTCTTTTCGCCCTTCGGCGGCGCGGCTTCTTCCTTCTTTTCTTCCTTGTCCGCGCCGGGTTTGGGGTCGGCAGCCTGGGCCTGCACCGGGTCGTTGTCAAATACGCCGGCCTGGTAAGCGCCGAAAGACGCGACCGTGCCCAAAGCAACGAGCAGCAAAACCGCTGCAGCGATCTGTTTCTTCACCGGATTGTCCTCCACTCCTCAAGTCACAGCTTAACTTGCCCTGGTCTGATACGTAACCCATGCCCCAATGGGGACTTGTTTCCCGCGGGCGAACTCGTTAGCTTCCCGCGAACAGTTCCTCGGTTTGGCAGACGGTGCGGAGAGAGTGGATCCCCTCGCATTGGAGGCCTGACGGAGCCAGACAATGGATATGGACGAACTTCATAAGCTCATCGAGCTTATGAACGACAATGAGCTGCTTGAGCTCGAGCTTGTCGAAGACAGCAAGAAAATCCGGCTGAAGAAGAAGTACGACGGCGGCCCCAAGGTCATCGCCGCGCCCATGGCTGCTGCCCCGATGGCGCAGGCGCCGTTGGCCGCCGCCGCGCCGCAGGAAGCGCCAGCGGGCGCACCGGCCGGCACAGTCGAGATCAAGAGCCCGATGGTCGGCACCTTTTACCGTTCAGCCAACCCGGAATCTGCGCCCTACGTGGACGAAGGCGATGAAGTGAACGCGGACACCGTGGTCTGCATCGTCGAGGCCATGAAGGTCTTCAACGAGATCAAGGCCGAGATGGAAGGCACCGTCGTCAGCATCCTGATCGAGAACGGACAAACGGTCGAGTACGGCCAGCCGATGTTCCTGGTAAAGCCGAATTAGAGACCGGGTGACCGATGTTTTCGAAGATCCTGATTGCGAACCGGGGCGAGATCGCCCTGCGTATCATCCGCGCCTGCCGCGAAATGGGCATCAAGTCCGTCTGCGTATACAGCGAAGCTGACCGCGACGGCCCGTGGCTTGAACAGGCCGACGAAGCCTATTGCATCGGCCCCGGCCCCAGCAACAAAAGCTACCTGGACATCAGCCGCGTGATGGCGACGGCCGAAGTTTCCGACGTGGATGCAATTCACCCCGGCTACGGTTTCCTGGCCGAGAACGCGCACTTCGCCGAGGTGTGCGAAAGCAGCGGCATCTCGTTCATCGGCCCCTCGCCCGAGGCGATTCGCCTGCTCGGCAACAAGGCCAGCGCGCGTGACCTCGCGGTCAAGTCGAAGGTGCCCCTGCTGCCGGGCACGAAAGAACTCGTTGAGGACGAAAAGGAAGCGATCGAAATCGCCAACGACATCGGCTACCCGGTGATCGTGAAGGCGGCGGCCGGCGGCGGCGGGCGCGGCATGCGCGTCGCGCACAACGAGATCGCGCTGGTCAACGGCTACATGCAGGCGCGCACCGAGGCGGCGACGGCATTCGGCGACGACGGCGTGTACATCGAGAAGTACCTTGAGCGTCCGCGCCACGTCGAAATCCAGATCATCAGCGACAGCCACGGCAACTACGTCTATTGCGGCGAGCGCGATTGCAGCCTGCAGCGCCGCCACCAGAAGCTCGTTGAGGAAGCCCCCAGCCCGGTGCTGACGCCCGAGCTTCGCCAGAAGATGGGCGAAACCGCCGTGCGCCTGTGCAAGGCCGCCGGCTACGTCACGGCGGGTACGGCGGAGTTCCTGCTCGACAAAAACGGCGACTTCTACTTCATGGAAGTGAACACGCGCATCCAGGTCGAGCACACGGTGTCCGAACTGGTTACGCGCACCGACCTGATCCGCGCGCAGATCATGGCCGCAGCCGGCGAGAAGCTGCCGTTCACGCAGGAAGACGTCGAGGTGCGCGGGCACGCCATCGAGGTTCGCATCAACGCCGAGGACCCGGACAACGGCTTCCGCCCCAGCCCCGGCACGATCACCGATCTGTTCATCCCTGGCGGACCCGGCGTACGCTGGGACAGCCACATCAAGGTCGGCTACACGATTCCGCCGACCTACGACAGCATGGTGGCCAAGCTGCTGGTGTTCGCCGACGACAGGCCCCAGGCCATCGCCCGTATGCGCCGCGCGCTGGGCGAGCTGAAGATCGAAGGCGTCAAGACCACGACCCCGCTGCACCAGCGGATCATGAACGACGGTCAGTTCATCAAGGGTGACGTCGATACCGGCTACATCGAGAACGTCCTGCTGGCGAAGTAGCGCGAATTTATTCCCGGCTGAAATTCCGCAATCCACCGTGGGAATAACGGTTGTGACTGCCCTGTTGAGTAAGTGACAGGCAGCGACAAACCAAGGTGCCCCATGACATTCTTCGATATCGCAATTCTCATTGTGCTGGTGGCCGTAGCGGTCGCGGCTTGTGTCGGGACCGCCAGCGTCTTTGCTGGGCTGAGGCGCCGCACCGTGGTCGTTTACGGCGACGGCGATTGCCGCGAAACCGCGCTGATTGAACACGGCGAAGGCGTACGCGCCGACTGCGAATAAACACGGAACAGACATGGATGTCGGCGGTCGCGCGATACGCCGATTCCGGGGCGGCCTGCGT
>JAGQRI010000099.1:0-5039 GCA_020425515.1 Planctomycetota bacterium
CACAGCATCCGCATCGAGGCCCTGCCCTACCGCGACGCCGCTTAGAATGTGGCATGGGCGCCTCCGCCCATGTCGTCACGGGTGAGGGCACCCGTGCCACGATCTACTCCCACTGGCCCGTTGCCATCAGGTACAGAACCCAGGCCGCGTAGATCGACGCGGCAATGCTCGCCAGCCCGAGCGCGATAGCTAGCCCGCTGCTGATATCCTCGCCGCTCGGCTCGCCAGCCTTGGCCTTGTTTTCATTTTCGATCGCCTTCCAGATTGCGATCGGGCCGGTGATCAACCCAACCGGCGCCAGTACGAAACCCGCCAGGCACAACCGGAGAGCGACATAGCTGCCGGGCGCGTTCTGCCACGGCACCCACTGCTGCTGCGCAACCGGCGGGGGCGGCGGCTGCCACTGCATCCCTTGCTGCTCGGCCTGTACGCGCTGGCGGTAGATCGCGCGGGTTTCGACGGGACGCCACCAGTTCTCGACGGCGCCGCAGGACGGGCACTTCCTGGTCGCTTTGAGTTTTTCCAGCGTGCCGCCGAACGTCTTGCGGCAACTGACGCACTGCGCCTTCAGCTTTTTCGGCATCGCCTGCGACATGGTTGCCCCCTTGAGAGCGAGCATTCTACGCAGACGGCCTGTGTGATCAAAGGAACGAATTGGCGTGTTGTTCCAGCCAGGCACGCTGGTCGGCGGTGTCGGGAACCTCAATGCGGCGGGCCTTGCCGATGGCCTCCCAGGCGTCGTCCAGCGTGTGGCCGAGCCTCAGCATGATCGCCGCGACGGCGAGCCCGGAACGCCCGATCCCGCTGCGGCAGTGCACTCCGATCGCCTTGCCGCTGTCGGCGAGATCACGCACGACTTCCGCGAACAACGCCGGCGATTTCGGCACACCGCGGTCCGGGATCGCGTAGCGCATGAAGTCGAGCCCATGTTTCTCGGCCAGCACGACCTCGTCGGTTAGCCCAAGCTCGATTTCTTCGTCAGGTGTCAGCAGCGTGAGCAGAACGTTCAAACCCTGCGCGGCATAGCTGGCGATCTCGTCGTCCAGCCACTCCCCGCTCCGCGGTTTCGGCAGGATCGCGAGGCGCTCAGGAATCACCCAGTACACGTCAGCCTTCGGCATAAGTGGCCAGTGTTCAGTGGTCAGTGTTCAGTCGCAAGCGGGTACCGACCACTGAACACCGGCCACTGACCACTAAAACGCAATCGGCAGCGGGCGCCCGTTGCTGTCGGGCTCGGTTACGGTGATCTTGCCGTCTTCTTCGAGGGCTACTTTCAGCATGTCACAGCCGAGGCGGGCCCACTCGGGCAGTTCCTTGTTCACGCTTTCGTGCTCGAGGTCGTGGTTGATATGGGTGAAGAACACACGCTCGACGCCGATTTTCTCAGCCGTCTCCAGCGCCTTGGGCAGGCTCATGTGGGTCGGGTGCGGCGCGCGGCGCAGCGCGTCCAGGATCAGCAACTTGACGCCCTTCAACTTCTCGATGCTGCTGTCCGGCACCTCGTTGGTGTCGGTGATGTAGGCGCAGTCGCCGATGCGGAAGCCGGCCACGCGCATGTTGCCGTGCACGACCGGAATTGGCTGTACCGTGACGCCCGCCGCCTCGAACGGTTCGTGCTCGAAGACCTGGGCGTCGATCTTGACGATGCCTTTGTACTCGTAGTCAGCGTCGAAGATGTACGCGAACGTGCGCTTGAGGCTGGCCAGCGATTCCGGGTACGCCCACAGCGTGATCGGCTCGCGCCCACCGCCCCAGTACAGCCCGCGCAGGTCGTCGAGCCCGTGGCAGTGGTCGGCGTGGGTATGCGTGATCAGCAGCCCGTGAATTGAGCTCAAATCGGCGCGCAAGGCCTGCAGACGGATGTCCGGCGTGGCGTCCACGAGCAGTCGCGTTTCGTTTTCGCCCGCGCCGATCCGGAACAGCACACTGCTGCGCAGCCGCTTGTTGCGCGGGTTGGTCGAGTGGCAGACCCAGCAGTCGCAGCCGATGGTGGGGATGCCGCTGCTGGTGCCGCTGCCAAGAAATTCCATCTCAACGCGCATAAGCCAAGGGTACTCAGTCTGAACGCGAAGCGTAAGCGAGCGCTATGGCGCCTTCGAACTGCGGACTAACCACGAAGGGCCACGAAGAACCACGAAGTTTGACTCGCTTGTGCTTCGCGCTCGCTACGGGTTTTACGCGAAGGTGCGAAGCTTGGCGAAGGCCGCGAAGAACCGCATTTGGAAGCCACGAAAATACAAAAACACGAAAGACACTTGTGGGCAGTACTTTTGTGCTTTCGTGCTTTTGTGGCCAAACCGCAGTTGCTTTTCTTCGTGGTCCTTTCCGCTTCGCTACGGTTACTTTGTAACCTCCTTCGTGGTTTCAAATGCAGTATCATGAAATCAGTTGAGTCCATTTCATAACGACGTTATAGTTTAAATAACGCCGTTATGGAGATTGTCATGGCACGCTGGCGCAAGAAACTTCCTTTCCGCGAACTGACCATCCCGCTCAAGATGGCCAAGGGATGGCTGCGTAACCGCAACAAGCGAATCACACCCTTCCGCGAACTGGAAATCGAGAACGGCTCGCTGAAGCTCATTGACGGCATCCCCGTCGTCCACGTGCGCGGCACGCATCGCGAGATGGGGCGCGCGCTCGGCAACCTGGTCGGTGTGCAGGCCGTCGAAAGCTCGCACGCGTACCTGGGCGTGTTCGCGCCGGACCGCGGCGGTGACCTCGAACTCGCCCGCGAAATGGAGCCCAATCTGCCCCAGTGGCTGCGCGAAGAAATGCTCGGCTTCAGCGAAACCAGCGAACTCAGCTACCAGGAGATGCTGCTCGGCCAGTGCTTCCTCGACATCCACAAGGTCGCCGCGTGCAGCACCATCGCCGTGCACGACAAACTCAGCGAAACCGGCGAGATCCTGATGGGGCGCAACCTCGACTTCCCCAGCCTCAGCATCGCCGACGAAACCAACATCGTCGTCGTCTATGAACCCAAAGACGGCGAGCCCTACGCCGGCGTCACCTGGCCGGGCTTCCTCGGCATCCTGACCGGCGTCAATACGCGCGGGCTGGCGCTGTCGATGATGCTCGTTTACGGCCACCAGCGCCGCGAGCATCTCGACGGCTTGCCCTTCCCGGTACTGTTCCGGCAACTGCTGCAGGACTGCGCCAGCGTGCGCGAGGCCGACGCGATCCTGCAACGCAAGCAGCACTGCACCGCCACCAACCTGATCCTCGGCGATGCCACCCGCACGGCCGCGCGCTTCCAGCTCCCGCCGCACGACCTGGTGGTCGAGTACACCGACGCCAACACGCCCGCGACGGCCTGCACGAACCACTACCACGAGCGCCGCATCAAGAAATTCGCGTTCACATGGTTCAGCAGCGCGGTGCGATTCGGCAAGCTGCGCCGCCGCATCATGCGCGACGAGAAGATGAACGTGCAATCGATCAAGGACGCCCTGCAGGACACGGGTATCCCCAGCATCAACCTGCAGCGCGTGATCATGCGCCCCGAGAAGCGCAGCATGGAAGTCAGCTTCGACCACAACGGCACCGGCCCCGGGCGCTGGGTCGAGCTGCCGGCCGGGCTGCTGTTTCCCGCGTACAAGGCGCACGTGCCGGACGAAACACCGGAGCCTGTCGAGGTCGGATAGCGATGACCACCCGCAGCTACGACACCACCATCATCAGTGACGACGACTCGTCGATGTGCGCGATCGACGTCCCGTTCGATCCCAAGGAAGTCTTCGGCAAGGTGCGCGCGCCGGTCAAGGTCACGCTGAACAGCTACACCTTCCGCAGCACCATCGCGCGCATGGACGGGCAGACATTCATCCCGCTGCGCAAGAGCAACCGCGAAGCGGCCGGCGTGGTCGGCGGGCAGGAAGTACGCGTGACGCTCGAACTGGACGCGGACAAGCGCGAGGTCAAACCGCCCGCGGATTTCGTCAAGGCGCTCAAGGCGCAAGGCGAGGCCTGGCAGCGCTGGCGCGAACTCAGTTTCAGCCACCAGCGCGAATACGTCGAAAGCATCGAGGACGCAAAGAAGCCCGAAACCCGCGCCCGGCGCATCGCCAAGGGCGTCGAGGCCATCGCGAAACGCAAGCCGAAAAAACGCAAGGGTTGATTCGACGGTTTCGTTAGCCTTGCCGCGCTTTCCCGAATAAGATCGCGCTGCGCATTTTTTCCAGTCAACCAGCCAGACACGGAGCCTTCCATGTACCGGATGCTGATCCTGCTCGCCTTGCTCTGCGCCGCGCCGCTGGCCGCGCATAACGCGACCCTGCGCGGCAGCGCCATGCTGACCGGCGAAACCACCCATGCAGGCACGAGCGTGACCATCGAGTTCGACCCGCTGTGGGGCCACCAGGACGCGGCGGCGCTCGCCATCACGGAAAAGACGCGCGGCAAGTACCCGAAAGCCGTCGTCAGCGGCGAAACCACCACCGACGCGCGCGGCGCCTTCGTACTCAAGGCCGAGTTCACCTTTCAGGGCGAAGAGACGCCCCCTACGCGCAAGCAGTGGCGCAACAACCAACAGGTCGAAGTCGAGTACTGCTCGGCGAAGATCACCCTGCGGCATGAGGGCTACCGCCCCTACACGGTGCAGGCGACGCTCAACGCCGACGGCGACGACTTCAGCGTCAGCAGCATGCTGGCGAAGGTGGTCACTGCCACCGGGCGCGTCGTTGACTTGGCCACGCGCAACCCGGTGCCGAACCTGGAACTGCAGTTCAGTTGCACCGTCGCCAGGCAACTCGCCAACGCCAACGCGACCGACCGCTACGGACGCCCCCGCTACACGACTGTCTATGAAACACAAAGCTGGAACGTCACCACCGACGACAAAGGCCGCTTCGAGCTGAAGGACGAAACCCTGCCGCCGCAGCAGTACACGCTCACGCCGCTCGACGACAAGCTGGCGTTCTCGACGGCTTCCAAGGCATCGAACGGCATTTACCTGCGTGACGGCGACAACGACATCGGCGACCTGATGGTCGTGCCGGGCGGGCGGCTGAAATTCAAGGTCGTCAGCGACGCGGACG
>JAGQRI010000099.1:5127-9931 GCA_020425515.1 Planctomycetota bacterium
GGCGACTTCGCGCTGAACGTTTACCTGGAAGGCTACTGGGCCGTCGACCTGCCGGTCACCATTGAGGAAGGCAAGACCACGGACCTCGGCGAAATCCGCCTCGACGGTTTCCTCGACCTCGATGTCATCGCGATCAGCGACACGGGCGGCGGCATCGAAACCTACAACGTTGTCGCCACCATGATCGAAGGCGTGAAGCCGCCCAACTACCGGCAGGAATTCAGCGTGTACGGCAACCTCACGGCCGAGCGCACCACGCTGCAGCGCCTGCGCAAAGGCAAGTGGAAGGTCACCGTCACCGCCAAGGGCTACGCGACAGCCGAGGCCGAGATCGAGTTGCCGACGAACGAGCCGCTGACCATCAAGCTGGTCGAGGGCGGCAGCATCGGCGTCAGCGTAAAAATCGGTGATCGCGGGAACTACGACAACTTCAGCCTCTTCCTCGTACGCTGCGACTCGGAGTACTACAAGACGCTCGCCGCGCTGGACGACGAGGGGTGGAGGAACCTGAGGATCGACGCCAACCAGCCGGGCGTAACCGGCAACCAGCGCAGTTGGGGCAGCCCGCGCCTGCTGGAAGCCATGATGCCCGGCAAGTACCTGGTGATTGCATTCGCCGGCAACTTCGGCGTGCTGCGCGAGGACAATGTCGAGATCACGCGCGGCAAGCACACCGCCGTCGAGCTCAGGCCCGAGCCGCCCGTCGTCTCGGTGAAAGTGACGAAGGACGGGCAGCCGCAAGCCGGCATAAAACTGTTCTTCGTGACCACCAGCTACAACGGCGGCACCGTCGCGGAGGAAACCAGCGACGACCAGGGCGCCTGCCGTCACGAGTTCAACGACGCCGCCATGGCCTACGTGCTCACGCAGCGCGAGATGGACTGGGTCGGCCAGCCCAGCCAGAACAATTGGGAATGGGGCGAATCCCTGCGTCGCTTCAAGGGCGACGGCATCCAGCTCAAGTTCGGGACGCACACCGACGTAGCCGTCGAGCTGAACGACCCCAAGGGCATCTGGGTCACCATCACCCTCAAGGCGCCGGACGGCGTGCCGCTGACGGCCCCGCAACTCACCACCAAGGGCAGCACCGGCGGCTGGCCGCGCTTTGAATCCAAGCAGGTCGGCGAGTCGTGGGTGTTCCCGCGCATCCCGGCCGGCGAATACACCGTCACCACCTACGCCGGCGGCGACCGGAACCAGGCCGTGGCGCTGACCCGCGACATCAAGGTGGACAACCCGCCCGAGCAGAGTTTCGAGATCGAGTTCGAGATCCAGACCTTCACCGTGACCGTGGAGTGCCCGGAAGGCGTGGACTTCAGCCAGGTCGGGATTCGCCTGCAAAAGCGGGAAGACGTCGGGGTCTTCGGCATGCGCACGATGACCCGCGACGGCCGTCCGGATGCGCAGGGCAAACTCGCGTTCGTGGGTCTCGAGAACGATCGCTACATCATCATCGGCAGCGCCTGGGACCAGAATCGACAGTTGGTGGCAAGCGGCAACGTCGAGGTCGACAGCAGCGAGGTTTCCGAGGCCACGCTCAAACTCAGCGGCGACTTCGGGTCGCTCAACCTGCGCGTGGAAGGCAACCCGGCCACCGGCGGACGCCAGGACAGCGCCACGTGGCAGGCGCGCTTCTTCGACAACATGGACGAAGAAGTCCTGCCCGGCGACCCGGCCTTCGCGTTCGGACAGGTCAACTACACGCGCGCCGTAATGGGCGTGCCGTCGGGCGTCTACAAGGTAATCGTGTGCGCCTACGGGCTGCAGCCGGCGACCGCCTACAACGTCGAGATCAAGCGGGGCGTGACCACCGAGCTGACTGTCACGCCAAGCGCGGCGGCCGTGCTGAAGCTGACGGTCGAGGGCATCGACGCGCGCAGCCTGGTGCAACTGGGGGCGAAGTCGAACTACCTCGACGCCAACGGGCAGCCGGTCGATATCCTCGCGCCGGGCAAGCAGCTCTTCAACCTGATGCAGAGCAACCAGCAGAACGCCTGCGAGGCCTGGCTGCTCAACCTTACGCCGGAAGTGGCGAAGGTTGTGATCAGTATCGACGGTTATGAGGACATCGTGATCAACGTGGTGGCCGAGCCGGGCAAGACCATCCTGCACACCGCCCCCGTCGTGAAGAAGGCCGACTAGCGGGGCTTGCGCCCGAGCAGGTAGAGGTCGCTGCACCAGCCGGCACGCAGTCGCAGCGGCAGGTCGAAGATCGCCGTCAGGGCGCGCACCAGCCCGTTGCCGCTGAGACGCCCCTGCCAGTTGCGCCCGAAAGTGCGGACGTCGGCGAGCTTCAGGTCGCGCGCGATGTAGCGCAGGTCGCGCACATCCGGCTCGCGCACGTGGCCGCGGAAGACTTCCGGCTCGTACCACTCGGTCATGGCCGACCAGCTTCCGCGCCCCCAGGGCACCGTGATGCGCTTGCGCATGTTCACGCAGTTCGGCACGCCGAGCAGAAACAGCCCGCCGGGCCTGAGTGCTTCCATCAGTTGGTGAAACAGGTGCTTCGGCGAATGGTGCCAGTGCTCCATGCTGTCGAAGCTGGTGACGGCATCGAGGCTGGCGGGCTCGAACCCGACGCCGTCGGCGATCACATCGCGCGAGACAACCTCCACGCCGAGTTCGCGGTGGAGACTTAGCGCGTCGTCGCCGTGTTCGAGGTTCACCTCGTCGCGCAGGTCATCCACCAGCACCGCTTTCAGCCCGAGTTCCTGCGCCCCCACCGAGAGTAAACCGACGCCGCCGCCGATGTCCGCCACGCGAGCGCCTTCCTGTACCCGCGCCAGCAGCAGCGACAGGTGAAAGGCGATGCGCGGCACGTCCCGGCGCTGCGCCGCCGCCAGCGGCCCTGGGTAGCGGTCGGCCAGTGTGCGCAGGGTGGCGGCAATCTGGTTGGGATTGGTCGAAGCCATGCAGAGGCGAATGATAACCCCCACCACCGGGCTGGATAGCGCGTGGGGCGCCCCTGCGCTATCTGGCAGCGCACCCCACATATAGCATTTAGTAATATTATAGACGGCTGGTTTTGGGGATAAACTGCGGAATTTAGTGTGCATTCAGTTCGTTTATTAGCTGTATCGGCATATTTTTGCCCATAGTGCACAATTCATGGGGTATATTTAGATCAGAAGGCTAGTTCGGTCAGTCGGAAGTCTGGGAGGGCTCTGACAATGAAAACGCTCATCAAAAACCACTCGAATCGCCGCGGCATGACCTTGGGAGTCGTCATCGCATTCGCCGCCCTGATCGCCGTCGCCGGCGGCGCGCTGCTTTCGATTTCCGCCATCAACCGCATGCAGATGGTCAAACGCTCCAACGGCGTGCGCCTGCTGATCGCCGCCGAGGCCGGCATCGAGACCGTGCGCGGGCGCTTCACGCTGGTCGCGGGCGTACAGGACGACTGGTCGGCCCTGTTGCCAAGCAGCGACTGGAACAACATCGACGGGCCGCTCACGATCAACGGCATCAAGGTACAGTGCCAGGCGAAGCCGACCGGCGACTCCAGCACGCCAAAAGCCAAGATCCGCGCCATCGCCTACGGCGTCGACCAGACGCGCGTGGTCGAGTACACGATCCAGGCCGCGAACTTCGCCGACTACGCCCTCTACTTCGGCGCACCGAACACCGTCGGCATCGGCGACAACTTCAAGATGGTCGGCAACTTCTACAGCAAGGGGCACATCAACCTCGAAAACGGCAGCGGCATCGAGTTCTTCGGCGACGTCGATTCCATGGGCAAGGTGATGAACTACCCCAACGCCGCGTACAACTTCAAGAAAGGCTTCACCGAGTACGCGCCGGAAGTGAACATCCCGCCCGCCGCCTACGGCATGGACGTCATGCGCGCCGCAGCAGCATCTTCGGGTACGCTGTTTTACGCGAACACACTGTCCATTGAGCTGCAGGGCGACAAGTTCGTGCGCACCTACCAGTACCGCTACAAGGGCACGAGCAACAACTACAAATGGAAGGAATACCAGACGCTCACCGAGACGCTGGACATCCCCGACAACAGCGTGATCTACATCGACGACGACGACGCCCCGGCCGGCGTGGACAGTTGGGGCACGTCCAACGGCTCCAGCAACAACGCCAACAACGGCAGCCTCGACCTGTGGGGCGTGCTCGACTACGCCCGCGTGACCGTCGCCTGCGAGCACGACATCAACATCACCGACAACGTGAGCTACCAGACGCTGCTCGACCACCCGGACTACCGCCGCTTCACCCAGAAGAAGAAGGCGGGCGCATTGGGCTATCGTGAAATGCTCGGTGTGCTGGCCGACGGCGACATCAACTTCATGACGCCGGACTGGTCGCCCCTGCCGTGGTACTCGCGTGTCGAAGACAACGCGAGCCTGGACCCGCCCGACACAGGCCACCAGTACTACCAGTACAGCCTCGACGGCGTGTACATGGGTACGGACAAGGCCCGGCGCGGCAAGAACGGCAGCAGTTGGTACAAGGAACTCTGGGTGTGCGGCGGGATCATCAACGGGCAGTACCCGACGACGGAACTGGCCGGCGTGTTCGACCGCCGCAACTACGACACCGACTACCGGCTGAAGTCGACCACGCCGCCCTACTTCCTCAAGGCCTACGGCGAATCGGCCAACATGGTGGTAGGCACCTGGCGCACGTACGAACTCTAGCGCGACGCGAGTTCTTCCATGAACTTGTGGACTTCGCCGGTTACGTTTTCGCCGCTGATGGCCTGGTCGATGAAGCCGACGATCTTCGCCATGTCGGCCTCGTTCGCGCCGAGCGTGGTCACCATCGGGCTGCCTACGCGGATGCCGCTGGT
>JAGQRI010000100.1 GCA_020425515.1 Planctomycetota bacterium
TCCTGCGCACCACCAGCACGCCCCTTCCGACGCCGCGCCGCGCCATCGGCGGCGCCGGGCTGCTCGCCGCCGTCGTCGCGCTGATCCTTTGCGCCGCCGGGCTGTTCTGGCAGGTCAACAGCGACCACCGCACCGTGTGGGTGCTGGTGGACCGCTCGTTGTCCGCCGGCAAAAGCGCCGAGAAACGCCTGCCAGCGGTGCTGCAGGACCTGTCGAATTCGCTTACCCCGGACGACTACGTCGGCGTGATCCTGTTCGACGAAACCGCGACCGTGCTGGTCAAGCCGACCCCCGCCCGCGAACTGCGCGACCAGTACGAGCTGCCCGACTGGAACCCGAGCGACGAAACCTACGTCGCCCCGGCACTGGAGCTGGCCTCGCAGCAGAGCGTCCCGGGCACGTCGCCGTTTGCGATCCTGCTCGGCGACGGCTACGACAGCAGCAGCCGTTACGGCGGCGACGTCGTGCGCAGCGCCCGCGATTCCGGCGTGCGCCTGTTCTGCATGGGCATCGATTCCGAGCCGCTGCCCGAGACCGCCGTGGCCGACTTCTCGGTGCGCCTGGTCGGCAATGACGAGCGCGTGCTGGCGATCGACCTGGTGGTGTTCAGCACCGTGGCGCAACGCGTCGTCCCGCAGATCAAGGTGAACGGCGCGCCGGTCAGCGACATCGAGTGCGACAAGCTGAACACCAACGGAAGCATGAGCGTGGGCGTCGGGCGCAACCCGGTGCGCATGCTGCTGCGCAACGTCGAGGTGATGCCGTCCTACGTGGTTGAGGTCAGCCTAGCCGCCGAGCAGAACACCTTCCTGCGTAATGACTCATTGAAGGTCTCCGTGCGCGGGCCGGGCGCGTCCAACGTGCTGCTGCTGCACGGGCAGGACGAAACGGACGCCGCGCTCGAACGCGCGCTCTCGCGCATCGGGTTGAAGGTCACCAGCGGCGGCGCGGGCATTCTGCCGTCCGAACTGGTTGAGCTTTCGCGCTACCAGGTGCTCGTGCTCAGCAACGTCGCCGCGGACGAGTTCAGCACCAGCCAGCTCGAAATGATCGAGCGCTGGGTGCGCAACGGCGGCGGGCTGGCGATGATCGGCGGCCCCAACAGCTACGCGCCGGGCGGCTACTACGAAAGCGCCGTCGAGCGCGTGCTGCCGGTCACCTGCGACGTCATCGAAAAGGGGCGCAAGCAGATTCCCGCCATGGTCGTCGCGCTCGACAAGAGCGGCAGCATGGGCGCCAACGTCGGCCAGTACACCAAGATGGACCTCGCCAACGAAGGCTGCGCGCGCAGCATCCGGCTGGTGCCGCCCGGCAGCTACTTCGGCATGCTGGCGGTCGACACCGAGCCCGACTGGGTCGTCCCGCTCGCCAAGCTGAAGGACAAGCGCCTCGCGGTCTCGGCGGCGAAAGGCAACCAGACCGGCGGCGGCGGCATTTACGTGGATATCGCGATCAACGAGGCAGTCGCCGCCCTGCGCCAGACGGACGCTTCCACCAAGCACGTCGTGCTGTTCAGCGACGGGCGCGACACCAACCGCCAGGACGGCGTGCTCGAATACGTCAGCCAGGTCCATCGCACGGACAAGATCACTTTCAGCGCCATCTGCCTCGGTGAAGGCCCCGACGAAGGCTTCCTGGCCGAGCTCGCACGCCGCGGCGAGGGGCGCTATTTCCTGGTCAAGGACCCCAACGACCTGCCGGCAATCTTCTCGCGCGAGGCCGCGATGTCCGCGGGCAACTTCATCCGCGAGGAACCGTTCCGCCCGTTCGACGGGCTGCCCGGCTCGCTGACGGAAGGCGTGAAGTTCGAGGACGAAAGCACGCCGCAACTGCTCGGCTATGTCGCGGCCACGGCGCGCGAGCAGGCCCACGTCTGGCTCTGGGCCGACGAAGACAAAGAACGCCCGCTGCTGGCGACATGGAACATCGAGCTCGGCAAGGCGCTCGCCTGGACCAGCGACGCCCGCGACCGCTGGGCCGACAACTGGCTCGACTGGGAAAAGTACGACGAGCTGTGGCAGCGCTGGATCCGCAAGCTGCTGCCCGAGCCGGAACGCATCGAGGGCGTGGAATCCGAGTGGTCCGTCAACCGCACCGGCCCCGTGCTGACGCTCAGTTTCTTCGACCAGGACGGCAACCCGCGCAAACTGGACAACCCGATCGCCGAGGCCGAGACCGCCGACGGCACCAGCAACGCCGCCAGCGTGCTTCCGGTCGGCAGCGGGACGTATCGCATTCAGTTTCCGCGCACGGGCTCGGGCATTTACGGCGCCATCGTGCGCGAGCGCCCCAGCGGCGGCGAGGAAAAGCTGGCCGCCCACGAGCAGCAGATTTTCGTGCCGCTCGAGGAACTGATGGAGCGCCCGGCCGACACCAACACGCTGCAGGCCATGGCGGAAGCCAGCGGCGGCAAGCTGATCTCGGCACCGCGCGAGATACTCAACGTCGAGCCCGAGGGCGGCTACCGCACTGTCTGGCCCTACACGGGGCTGCTGTGGACGGCGGTGATCGGGCTGTTTCTCGCGATCGGGTCACGGCGTTTCCCGAGCGTCTGGCGCCGCCGCGTCACCGAGCAGCGCCGCAAGAAAGAGGAAGAGGAACGCCTGCTGACCGCCCGCGCCGCCTTCGAGCGCGTGCGCAAGCAACTCGACGAGCGCAACAAGCCCGCCCCGCCGATCCGCTCCGGGCACTACACCCCCGTGGCGCCTCCCCCACCGCCCGCGTACCAGCCGCCTCCGCCGTCGCAACCGGCCCGTCCGGCGGCACGCAAATCCGAAGCGGCGAAATCAGGCGACGGCGGCTCGCTCTTGTCAGCCATGCGTAACGTGCGTAAGCAGATGGAAGACCGCCGGGAGGACGACCAGTGATCCGCTGGCTGCCACTTTTGATTGCGCCCTTGCTGCTGTCCGCCTGTACGTCGTTCGAGGGCGGCAGCTCGACCACCGACCGCCCGGCGCTCACCCGCCCCGCGATCGAGCCGGACGGCGCGTTCTGGGACGCCGCCGTGGTGGCCAAGCGCGGCGACACCGAGGGCTTCCTGTTCATGCTGAGCCCGCAGATGGTGTACCGCGCGCTCTACCCCGAGGGCGAACTCGCCGAAATCAGCGACCAGGAGGGTTTCGACAAACAGCGCGAGAAAATCGAGGCGGAACTGAAACCGCTCGAAAACGTCGTGGACCAGATGGCGCGCCGCTACATGAACCAGTTGCGCAACCTGCTGAAAGACAAGTTCATCGAGGTCAGCAAGCCGACCTACAGCATCCGCTACAAGGACAAGTTCGACCGCGCCGCCGGCCCCAACACCGCGCGCGTAACCGTCACAATCTACCCGAAGAAAGCCCTGCCCGAAAACTTCGAGCCTGAGGTGATGGAAGTAAGGTTCATCCAGGACCGCCGCCGCTGGCTGATCAACGGCATCATCAACGACAAGCTGAAAGGCGCGTTCGTTAGATAAGCAGCGTGCGACAACCCTGGTTTGTGCCCTGCCGCCACATCTGAACAGACAGCGAATTACCAATATCCAATTACCAATTCACCGCACCGGCAATCCGAATTGGTTATTGGCAATTGGTTATTGGTTATTGGTTATTTGCTGTTCGCGCGGCAACGCACCGGGCCGCCCGATCTGAAAGGCAGTCCCACCAATTCCCTAAAACGTTGCCTTCCCCATCGTGCGCACCGGTTGGATCGCGATGTTGCACACCAGGCCCAGCGCCGCGAAGCCGCTCAGCAGGCTGCTTCCGCCGTAGCTCACCAGCGGCAATGTAATCCCCGTCACCGGCAGCACGCCGCTGACCACGCCGATGTTGATCGCGGCCTGCGCGAAAAACATCGCCGCCACGCCGATCACCACCAGCCGCGAAAACGGATCGCGCGTCACGTCGCCCACCCGCAGTATCCGCGTGATCATGAAAAACAGGATCGACAGAAACCCGGCCACGCCCAGCAGCCCGGTTTCCTGCGCGATCACGGCAAAGATGAAGTCGTTGTGGCGCTCGGGCAGAAACGCGAGCTGGCTCTGCGTGCCCATGCCGTAGCCTTCGCCGGTCAGCCCGCCGCTGCCGATCGCGGTCATGGATTGCAGGATCTGGTAGCCGTCGCCCGTGCGGTCCGCGACCTCGCCGCTCAGCCCGCTCAGGTAGATCTCGATGCGCTTCATCTGGTGCTCTTTCAGCAGCCCGCATACGTACGCGGCCGGGATCACCGAGATGCCCATCAGCGCCAATGAGCCCAAATAGATGCGGTTGCCGCCTGCCACCCAGATCATCGCGGCGACCACCGGGATGAACACCATGGTCGTGCCCAGGTCGGGCTGCAGCATGATCGGAACCAGGAACGCACCCGCGATCGCAAGGCACCAGAAAAACGCGCGCAGGCTGTCGATGCTCTGGTGGTAGCGCAGGTAGCCCGCCAGCGCGACGATGATCAGCGGCTTGCAGAGCTCTGAGGGTTGCAGCCCGAATGGGCCGATCATGATCCAGCTTTTCGCGCCGTTGACCGTCTTGCCGAACACCAGCACCGCGCCCAGCATCGCCATGCCGAACAGCATCCACGCGTACCAGTGGGTCGAAAGCCAGCGCGGCGGCAGCAGAGCGATGAAAAGCATCAGCATCAGCCCCGCGATCACGAAGCCGGCCTGCCGCAAATGAAAGCCGCTGGCGTGCGCGAGCCCTTCGCTCACCATTTCGAAGTCTGTCGTGGCGGAATAAATGAACGCGATTCCGACGCCGCACAGCATCAACGCGGGAATGATCACCCCCAGCGGCAGGGCCCGCAGCAGCGATACTTTCTGTTTGACCTTGCCGGCGATGCGCACGATAGACCTCAGGGATTTATCGTCGTGATGCGGCGTGAACTTGAACTTGAGCGTCCACGCGCCTTGTTATTCGCGGCCACTTCGCGTTAAATCAGAACTTCGACACCGAGGAGTTTTCCGGATGCCCCGCATTCAGGACGCCAACTTTCAGCAGTACCTGAAGGAGATCCGCGAAACGCCGCTGCTCACGGCCGAGGAGGAGGTCACCCTCAGCCGCCTGATCCACCAGGGCGACACCGAGGCGCGTGAGCGCATGATCAAGGCCAACCTGCGCCTGGTGGTTTCCGTCGCCAAGGAATTCCTGAACCGCGGGCTGCCGTTCATGGACCTGATCGCCGAGGGCAACATCGGGCTGATGAAGGGCATCGAGAAATTCGACCCCGAGCAGGGCAACCGCTTCAGCACCTACGGCGTGCACTGGATCAAGCAGTCGATCCGCCGCGCGCTGGTAAATTCCAGCAAGACCGTGCGCATCCCCAGCTACATGGTCGAACTGATCAGCCAGTTCAAGCAGAAGGCCGCCGAGATGACCATGAAGGCCGGCGGCAAGTCACCCGATACGCGCATCATCGCCAAGGAAATCGGGCTGACCGACGACCAGCTCGACATGATGCGTTCGGCGCTCAACACCAACATGCAAAGCACCGATTTCCGCGGCCAGGACGGCGAAAGCAGCCTGACCGACATCATCGCCGACTCGCGCAGCCCCGACCCCGCCGAGCAGGTCATGAGCGCGAACGAGGTGAAGATGCTGGAAGAGATGCTGGACGCAATCAGCGAGCGCGAGGCCAAGATCCTCAAGATGCGCTACGGCATCGCCGCGGACCATCCCATGACGCTGTCCGAAATCGGCGACGAGCTGGGGCTGACGCGCGAAAGAATCCGCCAGATCGAAAACAACGCCCTGCGCACGCTGCACGACATCATCTCACGCAAGACCGGCTACGAAGACGAAGACTGATTCGCCATTAACTGCAACTGCGGATTAACCACGA
>JAGQRI010000101.1:0-36047 GCA_020425515.1 Planctomycetota bacterium
TTTCCCTGCCCGGTCAAAGAGCAGGTCAAACCCGGCCGCATGCTGCGGCTGCTGTACGCTCGCGAGCGCGCCAACGAAACCGTCAATCGCGCCCGCAAGAGCAACCCGGAAGTAGACCCGGCCGACGTGAAGGTCGAGCTCACGATCAAAGGCGAAGACCGCACGGGCCAGTTGAAGATCACTACGGCGGCGGACATCCAGCGCCAGTACGCGGAGCTTGAAGAACTCGCCCACCACTGCAAGGACTGCCGCGCGCGGATCGAGCCGCAGTCGTTCGGCTGTCGTGGGCGGATCGAGTTCCCGATCAGCTTGAAGGCCGAAGCCCTGATGATGGCCCGCGTGCGCGCCAGCCACGGCGATCCCACGGCCGGCATGCTGTGTAACTATTTCGAGAGCAACGGCATCACCGGCAACCGCACAGCGGAGATGCGCAAGCTGCCCGGCGTGTTCTTCGAGGGCGACAAGCCGCTGGTACGCAGGTTGGAAGACGGCCGCCGCATCAGCAGCAACCAGGTGTTCGAACTGTTCTTCCTGACCGAGAATATCACCAGCAAGCACGCAAGGTTCCTGCTGGGGATGTTCGACCTGTACGCGCGTGAGTTGCCGCTGGACAAGCCGCTGCACTCACTGCCGAACCTGTTCGTGATCGAACGCGAAGAGCTTGGCACACCGGTTTCGCGTGTAGGGCTGCACCTGGCGGGCAGCAAGGACGACGACCGCAGCACCCGCCAGCTCCAGAACTTCATGGGCGGGCTGTTGTTTGCAACCGAGTACGAGTGCGACCTCTGGGTCAAGGTCTAGCGCAGGCGGACGCCGCACCGCTCAGACCCCTCGTCCTTTAACTCGCGCAGTTTCTCTTTGGGATACTGCGTTTCCCGCAGCGTCCCGTCTTCGTTGTAGTAGTTCCAGGCGCCGTCCGCACAGCCGGCTGCGTAGTTCCCTTCGCACTGAATCACACCGCTCGCGAAGTAGCCGCGAAACGACCCGTCCATGACGCCCCTGCTCCAGGTTACCTCGGACACCAACTGTCCGGTCTGGCTCCAGGTGCTCCAGAGACCGTCCTGCCGCCCGTCAACGTAGGGTCCGCTCTGCTGAATCGTGCCGTCGGCGAACCAGCAATAGTGCATGCCCTCGCGCTGACCGTTCAGCCATGCCGTTTCGTCAATACGCCGTCCTTCGTGGCTGTATTCAGTCCAGATGCCGTCCTTGAGGCGCCTCGCGACGTACCCGGGCGGCACGCGCCTGGGATCGAAGTCGGTTTCTTCTGTGAACGCCTCGCGTTCGCGTTCTTCGCACTCGACTTCTTCGATGCACTTCTCGAGCGCCTCGATGTCCTTGTCGGTTTCTTGCGGCTTCTCCAGCTTGATCACAAACCGGCCGGCGGCACGTACGACCAATTGGCCGTCAATCCTCTTGAAGCTCACGATGTCGCCGTCCTTGTAGTAGTCGACGTCCGCATCGACGACGACTTCCGGCCTGGGCTCGGTGCATTGGCAGTGCGTCGGGATTTCCGTCGGGTCCAGCGGGCTGGATTGAGTGGCGTCATCGGGCAGGATGACTTCCAGCGGCGTGTTCGCGTCCGGGCCGCCGAGATCGCCTTGCTCAATGGGCGCGCAGGGCTTCATGGCGTGCACGCTTTCCGGGTCGAATTTCAGGACGGTCCAGGCGCCGGCGAGCGTCAGCGCGGTGCAGCCGAGAAGGCCGGCGAGCTTGGGGACGGATTTCATCTCAGGTTCTCCTTCGCCCTCTGAGATGCAGCCACCCCTTGCCGGGTTCCAGAATTATTCGTCCGTTTGCAGTTGCAGCTCAACCAGCCTGGCGCCGGCAATCAGCCGCAGCGAACCTTCGCCGGATGCGCACAGCGCCGTCACGTCGTCGCCCGCCCGCAGCAGCTCTCGCCCGGTGGAAACTTCGTACAGCACCATTTCTCCCGCCTCGAGTGAAACCAGCACGCTGCCGCCGAACAGCAACGCGATCTGCTTGGGTGCAACCGTCGTGCGTACCGTAGCCACGCTGTCGCTGCGCAATTGGTGAACGACGATCGTCGGACCGTAGGCAATGGCCAGGTGCTCGCCTAGGGCGTCCAGCGCCATCAGGTTCGGCTCGACTTCCGCGCGCCCGGCAACCGGCTGCGGGTCGGAAACCAGGTCGCAGACGAAGATGTCGCCTCCGAGGCGCAGCGCGGCAACGTCGGCTTCCGTTGCGAGCACGACCGGGTCAGGCGCGCGCCCCCCGCCTTGAAGCAGAAACTCCCGCACCGAACTCGCGTCGACGTGCTTCAGTTTCTGTGGCTGCGCGTACAACAGAACGCTGCCGTCGCTGAAAGCGCCGATCAGTGTGCCGTCTTCGCGGCTGAGTGAGCCGTTGGGCAGGTGCAGGTCGCCGCCTTCAATCCACGCCGGCCCCTGCGGCGCCAGCGCGACGTTCAGGACATGGCCCAGCCCCCGTACCTCAGCGTTCTGCAGGACATACAGCGTCGCGCCGGGCGCACGCAGGATGAAGCCATGTGCGCGAGGCTCGGCCACAAACTGCGGGGGCAGCAGGTGCTGCGGCTCGCCGAGCAGGCGGAAGCTCTCCTCGGTACGGACGCTGACTTCACCCTTCCGGTTTCCGAACACCCAGCCTTGCGGGTGGCGCTCCACAAAGCTGAGCGTGTAGCCCCCGAGCAACTTTGATTCGCGGGTGCTGAAGTTCATGCTCACGATGCGTCCGGAACGACCGATCCAAACCGGCGTGTCGTCGCTCAGGAAACACAGGTCCTGCGTCTCCTCATCGGGCATCTCGTGTCGGCAGGTCACTACGTGCGGCGTGTCTTCGACCTTGATCGACAGCAACTCCAGCGAGCGCCCGTTCAACAGCGCCACCAATGCAGCGCCGGCGCCCCACTTCAATGCACAGTACTCAGGAGCGGCTTCCAGCGGATGCAGCAGCCCGGTCTTTCCGTCCTTGCCGACCTTGTAGATGCCGGACGGCGTGATCACGACCGGTGAGTCACCAGCCAGGCATGCCGCCAGCACATTGGGGGCCTCGAGGTCGAGGGGCACGCGCTCGCTGAGCCAGTTCCCGTCCGTCATCCGGGTACGCCGGATCAACCCGCGGCGGCCACAGGCTTCATAGACCACGGACAGGCCGGCGTCGGCATCCACGCTGCGGACCTCATCCAGCACCGGGTCGTAGTCGTCCGGCCGCTCGCCCACTTCCACTACGCGCCCCGCGCTGGCGTAGTACGAGAGTCCCCCGGCAGACAGGTACCAGGCGCTGCCATCGCGGTTCAGCAACAGGCGCGGGCGGGCATCGTCGGGCAGACGCGCGACGCCATCCAGGGTCTCCGTGCGAAGCAGTTGCCCGCCGGCGGCGTCGTAGGTTTCGATCAGCATGAACTCGCCCGTATCGCGCAACACCGCCATATGGGAACGATCCAGGCTCATCGCACCGCACAACACAGGGGAATCGGCATGCTCGCTGCCGTTGAAGCGCACCGCCTGGTCCTGCGTCAGCCGTGAAAGCAGCGGCGCCCAAGCCGGTGGGCCCAGACGCTGCGCTTCCTCAAGCAGTGCGCGCGCACGGGCCAACTGGCCGTCGCGAACTTCATGCATTGCCAGCCGGCACTTCTCAAGTGCGAGCGCCCGCCGGGTATCCCCAAGTTCGCCGGCCACATTCTGGAGTTCGCGCTCGATGCGGTCGGACGACTTCTCGGCTGCCTTGGCCATGGCGTCGGCGTTGACGGCCTGGTTCTGGGCATCCTTTTTCTCACCCTGCATGCGGCGGTACGCGCTCAGCCCCAGCGCGAACAGGCACACCAGCACGATCGCAAACGCGCCGAAGACCACGCGCTGCAACCGCATGCGCGCGATCAACTGAACTTCCGGCGAGGGTCCATCGCGACTTTGGTCGAATTCCGCCATGCCTTCTTTGTACTTTTCCTTTAGCGTTCGCGCCGTACCATGCCCGGGCGGGGAGTTACGGCAATGCCGTCATACCGGAGTATAGGCAGCCATGCTCATCCTTATGAAGTCAAACGCGAGTGCCGAACAGCTCGAGGCCGTCGCTTCGCGTGTCCGTGAACTCGGACTGACCCCGCACCCACTTCAAAGCAGCAGCCGTAGTGTCGTCGGCGTGACCGGCGAGCGCAACGGGCTCGACCCGGCCGTGTTCAGCGCCCTTGCCGGCGTCAGCAAGGTCGTGCGCCTCAGCGTACCGTTCAAGCTGGCCGCGCGTGAGTTTCACGAAGACGACACCGTGGTGGACGTCAACGGCGTGACGATCGGGGCCGGGCAGAAGCTTTGCGTCATGGCCGGGCCGTGCAGCTTCGAAAGCGAAGAGCAGGTGCTGACCATCGCCCGCACGGTCAAGCAGGCCGGCGCCACGGTCATGCGCGGCGGGCTGTTCAAGCCGCGCACCAGCCCGTTCAGCTTCCAGGGGTTGCATGAAGACGGCGTGCGCATCATGCAGCGCGCCCGCGAGGAAACCGGGTTGCGCTTCGTGACCGAGGCACTGGACGAGCGCTCGCTTGAGCTGGTGATCGAGCACGCCGACATGATCCAGATCGGCGCCCGCAACATGCAGAACTTCACGCTGCTGAAGAAGGCCGGCCAGTCAAAAAAACCGGTGCTGCTGAAACGCGGCATGAGCGCGACGCTCGAGGAATGGCTGACCGCGGCCGACTACGTGCTCAGCGAAGGCAACCCGCAGGTAGTGCTGTGCGAGCGCGGCATACGGACGTTTGCGACCCACACGCGCAATACGCTCGACCTGAGCGTCGTGCCGGCGGTGAAAGAGCTCTCGCACTTGCCGATCATCGTCGACCCCAGCCACGGCACCGGCTATCGCAACTACGTCCCGCCGATGGCACTGGCAGCGGTCGCGGCCGGCGCGGACGGCATCATGGTCGAGGTCCACAACGATCCCGCCCAGGCCAAATCCGACGGCGCGCAGAGCCTGTTCATCGAGCAGTTCCAGCAGATGATGAAGCAGATCCCCGCAGTAGCCGAAGCCGTCGGCCGAACCCTATAGGGGCGACGCACGCGTCACCCGCGAGGCACCACTCCATGTCCCACTTCATCGTCACATTCGACTACGACATGAAAAAGGAAGTGATGGACGCCCTGCGCGAAGTTGCCGGCGTGGCCGTGACCGGCATGCCACAGCGCAATGGCACCATCACCGTCAAGACCGTCACCCGCAACCTCGACGCCGAGACCGCGGCCGTCCACGCCATGGAAGACATCTTCGGCGTGCTGGACGTAAAGTTCATCGAAAAGTAGGCACACTCAGATTCGGCAGTTCTCTGCGTGCTCCGTGCTCTCTGTGCGAGACCGCAGTTGCAGTTCTTGGCGTCTTAGCGCCTTGGCGTGAGACCGGTTTTGCTAGACTTGTCCGACTCGAGGAGATGTCCATGTCAACCGATCTGTTGAACGCCGCCAAAGAGATGCAGGAATGGCTCACCACCCAGCGCCGTACGCTGCACATGGTGCCGGAACTCAGCCTGCACGAATTCAAGACTTCCGAGCACTGCGCCCAGCAACTCACTGAGCTCGGCCTCAAAGTCACCAGGCTCTGGGGCGAAGGTTTCATCGCCGACCTCGATGCCCCAAACGGCAAGGGCCGCGTCGCACTGCGCGCCGACATGGACGCCCTGCCCATCACCGAACTCAACGACATCCCCTACCGTTCCACCCACGACGGCGTCGCCCACATGTGCGGCCACGACACCCACATGACCATCGCCATGGGCACGGCCAAATTGCTCAGCGCGCGGAAGGACAAACTCACCCGCAGCGTGCGCTTCATCTTCCAGCCGAGTGAAGAGCTGCCTCCCGGCGGCGCGCTCGGGCTGATCGAGAAGGGTTGTCTCGAGGCAGTGGACGAAGTCTACGGGCTTCATAACAACCCGCAGATGGAAACCGGAACGGTCGCCACGGCCGTCGGCGCTATCACCGCGGCCGCGGACATCTTCGAGATCGCGCTCGTCGGTCGCGGCGGGCACGCATCACGCCCCCACGAAGCGCTGGACCCGATCCCGGCGACGGCCGAGCTGGTGGGAATGCTGCAGACTCTGGTGTCGCGCCGCACGCAGCCAGGCAAGCCGGCCGTGGTCAGCGTCACGAAGTTCAGCGCGGGCACGACGCACAACATCATCCCCGACCGCGCCGAGTTGATGGGCACCGTGCGCACCTACGAGGAAAGCGTGCGCGCCCGCATCATCGAGGAGATGGAACGTATGACCGCGGCCGTCGCGCAGGCGCACGGGTTGAAGCACGAGTTCAAGTACACGCGCGGCTACGACAGCATCGTCAACCACGAAAGCGGCGTGCAGGCCGTGGCAGAGGCGGCAAGCGAGGTAGTCGGCAAAGGCAACGTGAACACAAACTTTGAGCCGCAAACCTGGGGCGAAGACTTCGCCTACTACCTCCAGCACAAGCCGGGCGCGTTCTTCCTGCTTGGCAGCGGCAACAGCAGCAAAGGCATCACCGAGCCCCTCCACTCCGCCAGGTTCAACGTAGACGAATCCTGCCTCCCGCTGGGGGTCGCAGTCATGGCACGGCTGGCATTGTAAGTCGCGCTTGTCGCCGCCGGGGCCGCAAACAGCTATCCTGCCGGCATGGAGAACGCAGCTCCCAATCCACTGCTGGATCGCATCCGAACCAAGAAGCTGTTCTGGATCGCGACCGGCGCAACCGTTGTCGCCGACATCACCATCAAGGCGATTGCTTCATACCTGCTGAAGCCGGCAGGATGGCAACCGGGTGACCCGAACCCGCACTACTCATTCGTCGACGGGTTCCTGCACTGGACCTGGGCTCTCGGCTCCATCGCTCCCGAAGGCGCAACGCTGGCAGAGAAAGCCCCGCCGCTCGTGTATGCAGCGTTGTTCTGGGGTGTCATCCTGTACTTTGTCGCGCTTACCCCCAAGCCACGCCACTTCCTGACGCTGTTCGGCGGCGGACTGGCGTTCGGCGGGATCGCCGGGAACCTGATCGACATGCTGATCTTTGGCGGTGTCCGCAACTTCATGGAACTGGGTTTCGACAGCCCGTTGTATTCGGCGGGGGCAAGTGACGCGAACCCGATGTTCTCGCAGCGCCCATTGTTCAGCTCGGCCGCCGTTGCACTGTGGCTGGGATTGGCCCTTCTGATCATCGGCGGGGTCATCGATGCACGGCGCAGCCGGTCGGCTAAGGTCACCCCACCACCGCCCCTATCACCACCACCGAATCCGCGGCAGCCCTATGGGCATCAGGACGGCCGCTGACTAAGACGACCCGGTTCTTCCGACGGCCTCAAACACCTTGCCCTATCCATTCGGCCCGCCATGATGCGGCCCGGTACGTACGTGGGGATGCCATGAAGTTCTTGTCTGCCTGTCTTGCTGTGCTGGTGCTGTCGTCAATCGTTGTCGCGCAGGACAACCCCGCGCCCACACCCGACAAGCCGGAAATCCCGGCCAACGTCCTGCACGAAACCTTCGACAAACCGCCCGAGAAACCGGCCTGGGTGCTGCACAAACATGGCGACGGCGCCGAGCCCTCGGTCGACGACGGCAAGCTGAAACTGCTCAACGGCAAAGACGGCGAAAACAACTCCTGCGCCTGGCCGCGGACTGTTGAGGGCGACTATCGACACGTCAAGGCCGAGCTGGTTTTCACGATCATGCCCGAGGCACGCGGGCTGAGCTTCATGCTGCTTCACACGTCACACTTCGCGCGCAACGGCGCGGCCTTCTACCTGTACAAGGCCAAGGGCTTCCCCGGCGACCCGAAGCCGAGCGAGCCGCAATGGGACGAGCCGAACCTCTGGGGCAGCTTTGCCGTCGCGTTGGACACAAACGATCCACCGAGCGACGACCCCTTCGACGCCAACGGCAACGTACACAAGCGCGAACAGCGTGAAGTCAGCCTGCACTTTGACGGGCGCGAAATCGCCAACGCGTTCTGCGAGCCGGACTTCGTCTCCGGCGAAGCGGCCGTGTTGACGGTGCAAATCGATTTCGTGACGGGCGGCGCCGAAGTAACGGTTGGCGTAGGCGGCCAGGCGATCTACGACCGCTACTTCATCCCGAACATGCTGCCGTACGAATCTCGCGCGGCGGTCGGCGCCCGCGGCGATGAGCGGGCCGAGTGCAACATCGACAGCCTGAACGTCACTTGGGAGCAGCCGGCGAAGGAATCTCCCGCGCCGGTCACCGTGCAGACCTTCAAGAGCGGCTGGACGCATGGTGAAAACCGCCGCGAGTTCGACCTGCTGCCCGCAAGCTTCGACGCCGAGCGCGTGATCATGACGTTGCGCCTGCGCCCGATGGTCGAGCGCGACGAATGGGACCGCCTCGGCCATGTCTGGCTGTACGACGACAAGACCCGCCTGGAACTCGCCCGCATCCTGACGCCGTTCGAGCTATGGGGCGCGACCTACGAGTACGTCTGCGACGTCAGCGACTTCCGCAACTACCTTGTCGGGCGGCGCGAACTGCACGTGGACCTTGGCACCAACGTCGGCAAGGGCTTCGTATTCGACCTCGAGTTCACCTGCTACCGCAAGCCGGCCGACGTCGATCCGCTGCCGAAGGTGATCGGCATTCAGAACCTGTGGAACGGCGTCGCGCACTTCAAGGATGCCGATTCGCTTGCGAAGGTGTTCGGCGAGCGCAAGGTGCAGGTGCCGGAAGGTACGAAGTCGGCCAAGGTGCGCATCTGCGTGACCGGCCACGGCACTCTCGAATTCACACCGCTCAACCGTACGCTGACGGTCGCCGGCAAGAAGTTCGAGAACAAACTGTGGACGCAGGATAACTACCTGAACCCCTGGCGCCCGCAGTTTGGCACCTGGAAGTACGACCGCGCCGGCTGGGGCCCGGGAAGTTTCGGGCGCGTCTGGGAAGTTGACGTGTCAAGTCTGGCGAAGGCAGGCGAAGAGTTGTCGCTGAACTACGAGTCAGAAAAATTCGAAACCAAGGAGTGGGCCGACCACTGCATCGAAAGCCAGATCGTGTTTTACGGATAGGGTGACTTCCTGCGGCGGAAACCGAGGGTCGCATCTAAACTAGGCCCCATGCCGGATCCCGAAGACCGCCTGATTATCTGGACCAATCACCCAATCGGTGTCGGCGGCGCCGCAGAAGGCAGCCGTTTCATAGTTCTGCTTGAAGAACCATGGGACGAGGTAGTTCGCACCGAACCGATACAACAACGCAGCTTTCGCTATGAGGCTGTCGAGATGCAAAAAGACTGGTACTTCCGGCGGCTGGTCTTTGACGGCGACTACAACATTCACGCCGAATCCGAATGGCTTGAGCCGTCCGAGAACAGCACCAAGTGGCTGAATGCCGGTTTGGCTTGGAGCAAGAACCCTCCGAACCTGGTGAAGAACGAAACAATCGGCTACGACGGTCGCCGGTTTGGCGTTATCTGCGGGCAGATTGGCGAAAAGCCGGATTACTTCGTGAGCCTGTGGGGCAGCGGATGGAAGGATGTTTTCTCACTTGGAGAGCTACAAATCCGCCAGGATCCGTCGCGGCACAAGAACCTGCAGGCACATCTCTGGTGCGCAGAGCTATGGCGCAGCCTGGGCAGAGATTTCAACCGCGTAGCGTAGTCTTGCCGTCGGTACTAGCTGACGGCATCGGGCAGTGCCGAGAGCGACATTGTGGCCGCACTCATCAAGCGAGTGTCACTGGTGCCAATGCCCACGGTTCCCCCCCCGGGGGGGGACTACGCGAGATTCAGCGCCGTTCCCTGCATGTCGGCGGGGATGTCCTTGCCGAAGTAGTTGATCATGGTGGGCGCGAAGTCCATCAGGCTGAACGGTTCGAGTTCGCCCTTCGCCGGCACGCCGCCGCCGGACATGGCGAAGCAGCCGTGCCAGTTGTGGTTGGCGTCGTCGGGGCCGGTGTCGTTTTCGAACACGTGCAGGGGCGCATCCGCGTCGGGGCTGATGCTGCCGATGCTGCGCCAGCCGAGGTCGCCGAAGATCACGATCAGATCAGGCGGAATGTTCTTGATGACCTTGTAGGTTTCGCCCGGCTTGTAGACGTGTGTCGTGAGCGCGTTGCCCTTGTCATCCGGGATGGCCTTCAGCTTGGCCGTGATTTCTTCAACCAGCGCAGGCAACTCGGCCTCCTCGACGATCCCTTCCGGCTCGCGCCCCTTCACGTTGAACATGATGCGCGAGTAGTACCCGCCCTCGCCCCACAGCTTCGTCTTCGACCAATCCACCAGGCCTCGCTTGATCAGCTTGCCCATGCCGGTTGGCTCGCTCGGGCGTTCCTTCAGCGTCAGGTAGCCCTCGCGGATCAGCCAGTCGTTGATGCGGATGCCGCCGTCCATGCCGCGCGCGCCGTGGTCAGACACTACTGCGATAGCTACTTCGGGGTCGTTCTCGTAGGGCGCTATCAACTCGCCCATCAACTTGTCGCACAGGGCGTAGTAGTCGCGCATGGCGTTGTTGAGCGAGTGGTTCGCCTGGTAGTGCCGGTGGGTTTCGTCGGTGTAGCGCCACAGCAAGTGAACAATACGGTCGGTGCCCATCTCGACCATCATGAAGAAATCCCACGGGCGCGTTTTCAGCAGGTGCGCTGCGAGTTCGAACCGCCTGTGCGCCATGTCTATTAAATTCTGCAGGACCTCTTCTTTGCGGTCGCTACGGAAGTCTTCGACGTCGGGGATGTAGTCGCACACCTCGGCAATCTCATTCTTCAGTGTCGCCGGGTAGGTCCAGGTGCCTTCCGTATCCGGCAGCGGGAAGCCGCTCACCATGCAGCCTTTTAAAGGCTTCGGCGGCCAGGTCTGCGGCACGCCGAGCACGATGTTGTTCAGGCCGGCACGCGAGAGCACGTCCCAGACGCGGGGCTCGCGCACCATCTTCCCGTCGGCGAACATGAACGAGTCGTACGAGTAATCCTTACGGTTGCGAAAACCGTACATGCCGAGCGTGCCGGGGTCCTTGCCCGTAACCATGCACTGCCAGGCCGGGATGGTGATCGGCGGAATGGTCGAACGCATACGCGCAAAGACTCCGCGTTCGCGCAGTTTCGTCAGATTGGGCATATGGTCGGCCCAGCGCTCAAAAGCGTAGGAAGGCTCGAGGCAGTCAAGGCCGACAACGATCAGTTTCTTGGACATGCCTGCAATACTTGCTTGCCGCACACGAAAGGCAAGCGTCAGCCCGGCATGCCAATGCCGGGCCTTTGTGTGTGCGGGCGTGCAACGCAGGGCGCGCGTGCCTTGCAGAGAACGGGCAACGTCACTTAGGCCCGGCCTTTGCAGGCGGGGCTGACGGGCTATTCGCCGACCAGGCCGGCTTGGTCGTAGACGATGTCGTTGTCGGGCAGCTCATCGCCGCCGACAGCCTGGCCTTTGCCCAGGCAGGTCAGGCGGAAGCCGGTGGCGGTGAGTTCATAGTCGTAGGATTCGTTCGTGAACGGATCGCGCGGCACGCCGGATGTAAAATAGTCCCGTTCCAGGGCCTCCAGCCGTGCAGGGTATCTGCCGGCATGGTTTTTCGAATACTCCAGCAGTGCCTTCTGGATCTCGCCCATTTCGGTTTGGGCTTTTGTCCACTTTGCCTTGTAGGGGTGATCGTTTAGCCACACGTAAATCGGGTCGCCGCATGCAAACATCAGAAACAGGCCCACCAGCACGGCAAGGAAACCCTGCCATCCGAAAATCGGGTACTGCTTGCTTCCGGTGCGCGCCATGGGTCACCGGGTTTGAAACGCCCGGGCGGCGTGGCGGGTTGGTGCATGGGTGTCCTGCCCTGAGCCCGGCGAAGCGGCCTCACCCATGTGTCGCGGGCTGTGCCCGCGACACTTTTAGTGCCGCAGGCCGTTTTGGTCGTAGACGATGTCGCGATTCGGTATTTCGTCGCCTCCCTCGGCTTGGTCGGCACCAAGGCTGATCAGGACGTACCCGTTCTCTGTCTGCTCGTAGAGGTACTGTTGTTTCGAGTAGGGGTCCTTCAGGGCCGATTCTTCCAGGTAGCCGGGAACCAGTTCTTCGAGCCGTTCCGGATACTGGCCGCCATGTTCCCCGGCATATGTTGTCAACGCCGCATGCACTCTCTCAAGATACCCCTCGGTGGCGTGCCACTTTACGCCCGGCGGCATCGGTTGGAGCCAGACCCATACAATTCCGCCCGCACAGAAAGCCAGAAGCAAGCCAGGCACGATGAGGCAACCCCAGCGCCGGCGACGTGGTGTTTCATTTTTAGTTGTTGTTTGGGCCATCGCGTTTCACTGATCTTGAAACGCGCAGGCGGCGGTGTGGGTTGGTGGCATGGGTGTCCTCACCCATGTGTCGCGGGTTGTGCCCGCGACTACCGGCGCGCGTAGCGCGCCGGACACGGACGGGGACGTCCGTGCCACTTTAGTCCTCTACGTACCCCAGCGCGGCCAAGTGGGCTTCGATCTTCTTTTCTTCTTCGGCTGCGTTGCCCTCGCTGGCGCTTCGGGCTCCTGTTGCCTGTTTGGCGAGGGCGTCGATTGCCAGCAGGTAGGCCTGCATCTTGATGGTGGTGTCTTTCTCGCTGCCTTTGGCGTCGCGCAACTCGCCGGGGTCCTTCTTCAAGTAGAACAGACGGCGAGTTTTCATGCCGGCAAGGAACAGGTAAGGGTCAACATAGAGGGCTTTCAGCAACCCCAACACACCCTTCTTGAAATGATGGCCGTACAGTACGCCGAAGTTGCCCGGCCTTACTGCCAGCGTCAGCGCGCGCCCTAGTTCTTTAAAATACTTCTTCACGCGTTTGCCGAATTTGGGCGGTGTGTACTCGATGTACTTCCAGTCCTGGGTGCGGACGACGCGCGCGATCTCTTCGCGGTGGAACGGGAACGGCACCTCCAGCACGACAGCTTCGTGCAGTTGCTTCACTTGCTCCTCGAACACCGGGCGCAGTGACTTGCCGCGGAACTGCTTGACCGGTTCGAACCCGAGCACGTCCATCAGCGTCGGTGCTATGTCGATCAACTGCACGATGCTGTCAAACACCTTCCCCTGCGGCAGCACCTGGGGGCCGCGCATGATCAGGGGCACGCGCAGCTCCTGCTCCCAGGGAAATTTGCCGTGGCCGGCGATACCGTGCTCGAAGAACATTTCGCCGTGGTCGCCGCAGACGATCACGATGGTGTCGTCCAGCACGCCGCGTTCTTCCAGCGCCTTCAAAAACTCGCCCAGCTTCTCGTCCTGGTAGCGCAGGCTGCCGTCGTAGAGGTCTTCCAGTTGCCGCAAATCGCGCCGGTTGCGCACCCGGCTGAACGGCCGCCCGCGCCCGTCAACGGGACCGTTGTATTTCGGATCGGCCTCTTTGTTGTAGTCGTCCGGCTGGCGGTAAGGCTCGTGCGTGTCGATCGACCAGCACAGCATGAAGAATGGGTCGTATTCGTTTTCGCGTGCATCGAGCCAGCGCAGCGCCCTGACGTGCAGATCTTCGCTGAGCGGCAGGCAGTAGTCGTCGCCGCGCGAATCCTGGCCTCGGTCCCGGCAACGCTGAATTGTCTCTGGATCCTTGAACGTGTCCTCAAACAGGTCAAAGCCGCGGTCGAACCCGCGCAGTTTCGAAACCTGGTATACGGCCGAGAAACCGACCGTCTCGTAACCCTGCGTCTTCAATACTTCCGGCAGCCACGGCATGTCCGGGTTCAACGCATCGCGCATCTTGTGGATGCCGGTGCGCGAAGGGTGCTGCCCGCTGAAGATGCTCGCGCCGCTGGGCGCGGTCCAGCCGCTCTGCGCGTAGGCCGTGGTAAAGGCCACGCCCTCACTGCACATACGGTCGAGATTGGGCGTGCAATCGCGCGCATAACCGAGCGCGTGAATGCGGTCGGCCCGCAGGCAGTCCATCACGTAAAGGATCACGTTCATATCAGCACTATGCCCAGCCCAGCGTAGACTTCACTAAGGTTTGGTAAAGCTATTGCGCTTGCGCGCCGCAATCGTATTCCTGTGGCCCAAAAGGAGCAGGCATGGCAGACCGAATCGGCTTCACCGTGTGGTTCACCGGGCTTTCCGGCGCGGGTAAATCAACTTTGGCGGAGGCGTTAAGCGAACGCCTGAAAGCAATCGAGGCCGCCCACGAGATCCTCGACGGCGACGTCGTCCGCACCAATCTTTCCAAGGGCCTTGGCTTCAGCAAGGAAGACCGCGACACCAACATCCGCCGCATCGGCTTCGTCGCGAACCTGCTGACCAGTCACGGCGTACCGGTGATTACCGCCGCCATCAGCCCCTACCGCGCCATCCGCGACGAAATACGCAAGCTGATCGGCGACGACAAGTTCGTCGAGGTGCACGTCCACGCGCCCGTGGAAGTGCTGATCGAGCGCGACACCAAGGGGCTGTACAAGAAGGCCATCGCCGGCGAGATCAAGGAATTCACGGGCATCAGCGACCCGTACGAAGAGCCGGAAGACCCGCACGTCAAGGTCCACACGCACGAACAGACGATCGAGGAATCACTGGACGAAATCTGGAAACACCTCGTCGAGCGCGGGCTCGTCAAAGAGTAAATCGCTCGCGCATCACGACGCACAGGCTATAACCCTCACCGCACGGGCCGCGGACAACGGAGAAGAAACATGATTACGCCCCTGGGCGGGACCCTGCTGAACCGTGTGCTGGACGACGGTGCCGCAGCCGAGTTGAAAGCGGCCGCGAACGACCTTCCGGCCATCACCGTGAGCCCGGCCGAGGTCTGGGATCTGAAATTGATCGCCATCGGCGGCTATTCGCCGCTGCCCGGCTTTCTCAATGAACAGGACTACGCCAGCGTGATCGAACGCGGGCGGCTCACAGACGGCACGCCGTGGACGGTGCCGATCACGCTCAGCGTCGCGGACAAAGACGGCGTCAAAGACGGCGCGAAGCATGCTCTGAAGGACGAGGCCGGCAACCTGCTCGGCAGCATCCAGGTGCAGCAGGTGTTCGCACGCCGCTTCGAACACGAGGCCAAGGGCGTATTTCAGACCGACGACGAGGCCCACCCGGGCGTAGCACGCATCAAGGGCGCCGGGCAGTGGCTGGTTGCAGGCGAAGTCAGCGTACTGCCGGATGCGCTGCCGGCCGATGAGCAGGGCATGGAGTACCGCCCGGCCGCCATCCGCGCGGAAATCGAAAAGCGCGGCTGGAACAATGTAGTTGCTTTCCAGACCCGCAACCCGATCCACCGCGCGCACGAACACCTGATCCGCGTCGCCATGGAAACCGCCGACGGGCTGCTGATTCACCCGCTGGTCGGCGAGACCAAGGCCGGTGACATCCCCGCCGACGTGCGCACGGAATGCTACCGGACGCTGATCGACAAGTACTTCCCGGCCGACCGCGTTATCCTGGCGGCACTGCCGGCGCCGATGCGCTACGCCGGCCCGAAGGAAGCGATCCACCACGCGTTGATGCGCCGCAACTACGGCGCGAACCAGTTCATCGTCGGGCGCGACCACGCGGGCGTCGGCGACTATTACGGCACCTACGACGCGCAGAAGATTTTCGAGACGTACGAGGATCTGGGCATCAAGAACCTGAATTTCGAGCACTCGTTCTGGTGCAAAGGCGTGGGCGGCTACGCGACACAGAAAACCAGCCCCTTCGGCCCCGAGCAACGCGTCTTCGTCAGCGGCACCAGGCTGCGCGAAATGCTCGGCAACGGTGAGCACCCGCCGGTCGAAGTCGTCCGGCCCGAGATCGCCGACATCCTGATCGCGTACTACAAAACGCTTTAAGCCACGGAGTTCAAGGAGGGCCACGGAAACTGCCGTGGCCCTCCGTGACTCAGTTGTTTTCTTTTGTCGTTCGCGGTGGTCTGATCGCGACATGGCAGCCGGATTCATCACTTACTGCAACGACCTTGTCGCGCGTGCGAAGCATGCGGGCTGGTCAGTTGTTTCCGAGAAGACGATCCCCTACGGACGGCAGTGGCAGATGACCGACCGGGCCGGGTTCAAGGCCGTGTTGAACGCCTACTCCGGCAAGAAGGGTTTTTCGTTTCACGTTGGCGGCAAAGACGCTGCGCAGTTGAACGAAGCGCTGGGCGTGGCGGCGGCCGAATCCAATGGCACAGCCACGGCGGGTGACCCGTTTGGTCTTGGCCTCCCACGCGTCGGCGGTGACGAATCCGGCAAGGGCGACTTCTTTGGACCACTGGTAGTGGCCGCGTTTCACCTGGACGCCAACACCGAAAAGAAGCTGGCGAAGTCAGGCATCACTGACAGCAAGAAACTCTCCGACGCGCAGATCGAAAAGCTGGCGGGGCTGCTCGACAAAACCGGGCGCGGACACGTCATGCGCCTGATGCCGCGCGAATACAATCCGGCCTACCGCAAGGTCGGCAACCTGAACGTGCTGCTGGCGCAGATGCACGGCAAGTGCGTGCAGGCGATCCTGAAAAAGCACGGCGCGCCGGGCGCGGTCCTGATCGACGAGTTCGCCCGGGACGGCAAGGTTTTGCGAGAAGCCATCGCAGCACCCCAAGGCGTCAGGGTGGTCACCCGCACGAAGGCCGAAGCCGACCTGGCCGTCGCGGCCGCCAGCATCCTGGCCCGCGCCGAGTTCGTGCGTTCACTGAAGGAACTCGAACACGAATTTGGACAGAGCTTCCCGCCGGGCGCCGGCTCGCCGGTGCTGAAGGCGGGGCGCGAGTTCGTGAAGAGTTTCGGGCGTGAACAGCTTGCCCAAGTCGCCAAGCTGCACTTCAAGACCGTCGATTCGCTCTGATCCCAAACTTTCCGCCGGCTGGCATTCTCCGTCGTAATTGCCATAATCACAACGGTTTAGGTCCTGCCCGCCGGGTCGTCTTTCTGCGCACTGCCGATTGACACTGCCACCCGCCCCGCTACCATTCCGCATTCGATTCTTGAGGGTCAGGTTTTGAAATTCGCAGTTCGCTTCGGTCTTCCCGCATGCATCCTGATCGCCGGCATTGCCGCTGTGCTGGTCTACGCACAGCCCGGCCTCGACTCAGGTGACGCCGACAAGCCGTACAACTTCAAGCTGGATCCCGAAGTAACGGCCCAGGCAGCCGATACGACTGTGGAGCCCGCCTTCCACGGAATCGACGGCGACCACTTCGCCTACGAGGTCTACTTCAACGCGCTGCGCTCCGGCACCACCAGCGACGACGGCAAACCGGTCGACTCGTTCCGCCGCCAGGAAAACTGGGTTGACGTGCTTTCGCTGCGCGTCGATGAAGACCCGCTTGAAGGGCGCAAGGACCTCCAGATGCGCCTGCAGTTTGAAACAATCGAATTCCTGCTCGACAACGGCAAGGCTCGCTACTCAGGCTACATGGGGCCAAACGGTCCGACGCGCAAAGCCAACTTCAAGGAAATCCTGCCGGACGGCACCCGCAACGACGTGCAGAACATTCCGGGCTGGGTCGGCGTAACCGCCGGCGCGGTAAACTCGGCCATGGTGGCGCAGTCGAACGACTATTCCGCCGCGGCCTGGTTCAGCGTAACGGATGCCGGCAAGCTCTACGACGAGGTCTACTACGCCGACTTCCGGGAAGCCAACCAGGCGAACTACCCCGGCAAGTTCCAGGACCCGCTTCACGTCGCCCTCAGCATCCAGCCCGAGTTCCCGGCCGACGCCAAGCTCAAGATCGGCGAGACCTGCACCGTCCGTCGCCGCATGCCCGTTGGCCTCGTGCCCGGCGCGACCGTTGAGTACGACGTCACCTACAAGCTGGAAAAGCTGTACGGCACGGTCGAGAAGCCGACAGCCGCGCGTTTCAGCTTCAGCGCCAAGCCCGTCCAGGCCGAGCAGTCGGCGACCGTCGGGAAGCTGACCACAACGTTCACCGCGCCCGAGATCAAGGAAGGGCACCTGCTGCTCGACCTGGCCAAGGGCGTCGCCGCCTACGTGCGGTGGGAGTACAAACTTTCGGGGAAGATCAGCCAGGCTGACAGCAAGCTGGCGACCGACTTCGATGTGCAGGTAGATTTCACGGCTTCTCTGCGACACTTCAAAGAGTAGCCGGACAGTTGCCGGCGCGTTTGCGCCGTCTTGATCAATACCGGACACGCTCCGGGAGCAAGGGCGGGATGTACCGCCCGAAAAGGCCCGGGATGGGCCGGAGGATCCAAGTCTGACGGGGGCCCCGCGGGCTTGCCTCAGATGGGACCGATGACCGCCAGCCGCTACCGCATGCGCTTTGAGAAGCGCGAGGCGCTGAGGTTCATCTCGCACCACGACCTGATGCGGGTGTTTGAACTGGCGCTGCGACGCAGCGGGCTGAAGGTCGCACATACGCAGGGTTTCAACCCTCACCCCAAGGTCTCATTTGCGCTGGCATTGCCGCTGGGCGTGGAAAGCCTCGACGAGATTGTCGATATCGACATCGAGCACGAAGGCGAACCGCCCGCACCCAACGACGTCGTGAGCCAACTCGCGGCGGTCATGCCGGAAGGTCTGCGGCTGCTTTCAGCCGAGATATCAGAGGGCAGGCCGCGAGTCACCGCGATCGAATACGAGTGCGAACTCCCGCCGGACTACGCAGAACTGACTGAGCTTCAAGCGAGGCTGGACGCATTCCTGTCCTCGTCGACGCACCCTTTCACGCGCGAGCGCGGCAAGGGCAAAGCGCCACGAAGCTTCGATGCACGCGCCCACACCGACGGCGCGAGGCTGGATGGACGGGTGCTGAAAATGCGCCTGCTGTTCGGCCCTGAGGGCGGCATGAAGCCCTCAGACCTGCTGCAGATTCTGCAACTCGATCCCAACCGGCACCTCGTCACGAAGACGAAGACCATCCTTGCCGAGCTCCTGGACACAACGGACGCCGAGTCGTCCAACTGATTGGAAGAGAATGTCACGCAAGATTTACATGAACGTCGCGGAAGGCGACGAATGCCGCATCGCGGTACTGGAAGACGGGAAGCTCTACGAGTTCTTCATCGACCGCCCCAGCCAGCTGAAACACGTGGGGAACATTTACAAGGGAATCATCAACAACATCGAGCCCGGCATCCAGGCCGCGTTCGTGGACGTCGGGCTGGAGCGCAACGGCTTCCTGCACGTCAGCGACGTCAACTATGCCTACCAGAACAACAGCGACGTCAAGAAGCTGTACAGCAAGACCATCCGCATCAAGGAGGCCGTGCCTGAAAAGGACCTGCTGACCGAACGGCACGACCAGGACGTCGAGGAAGTCGACGACTTCGTCGGCGACGGCAGCCAGCCCCACGAGGCCGCGCACGGTGCGGACGAAGCCGCGTTCCTGGAGAAGCTCGATGAGGAACATCCCGGCCACCAGGTAACCGAGTCGCCCCTCGCCGTGGAAACGGAAAGCAAGGAAGCAGCCCCGGCGCAGCCGTCCAATGAGACGAAGCAGGAGCAGGCAACGGAACCCAAACCGGAATCGGAGCGCAAACGACGCCGCCCGCGCCGCCGCCGCCGCAAGCCGGCCACCAGTGAAACGAAGCCGGAGACCCCCAACGCCGAGGCCAAGCCGGAGAGCGCGCCGGCGAAGAAAGAAGAAGCACCGGCAGAGCCAGCCAAATCGGATGCCAGGCCCGTGGAAGCCGAAAAGCCCGCGGCCGAGCCGGTAAAAGAAACGCCTCCGGAGAAAGCAGCCGAGGAAAAATCCGCTCCTGCCAAGCGCAAACGCCGCCGCACACCCAAGCTGCGGGGCGGCAAGCTGCCCAAGCGCGTGACGGACGAAGTCGAAAAGACGCCGGACGACGGCAAGGAAACCGCCGTCAAGCCGACACCGACCGAATCGAAGCCACCCGAGCCGAAGCCGGACGCCGGTGCAAACTCGAAAGACATCGACGGCCAGGGAGGCGGCGAGGGCCCCATCCCCGGTCCCAACTACCGCTACCACCGCGGGCCGCAGCCGAAAATCCAGGCGCTGCTCAAGCGCGGGCAGGAAGTCGTCGTGCAGGTAACGAAAGCCAGCCAGGGCGGCAAAGGTCCCGGGCTGAGCACCTTCGTCAGCCTGCCGGGACGCTACATGGTGCTCACGCCCAACAGCGACCGCGGCGGCGTCAGCCGCAAGATCGAAGACGGCGGCGCCCGCAACGAACTGCGCAAGATGCTCGACCGCCTGCCGGTACCCGAAGGCATGGGCGTCATCGTGCGCACAGCCGCGATCAACCGCAGCTTCGAAGACCTGCAACGAGACCTGAACTACCTGGTGCGCGTCTGGAGCGTCATCAGCGAACGCATTCACGATTCGGAGGCACCGGCCCTGTTGTACACGGACAGCGACCCGGCAATCCGTACCGTGCGAGATTACTTCACGGCCGATACGACCGAGATCGTGGTCGACGACAAGGATGTGTACGAGCGCGTGCTGGCATTCTTCGACCAGTTGATGCCAAGCTTCCGCGACCGCGTGAAGCTGTATGAAGGCGACGTGCCGCTGTTCTTCCACACAAGTCTGGAGAACCAGCTCGACCACATTTTCGACAAGAAGGTGAACCTGAAATCCGGCGGCTACCTGTTCGTCGAACAGACCGAGGCGCTGATCAGCATCGACGTCAACAGCGGCAAGTTCACGTCGGCCGGCGACGCCGAAAAGACGGCGTACCAGACCAACATGGAAGCGATCCCCGAGATCTGCCGCCAGCTCAGGCTGCGCGACCTCGGCGGCATCGTCTGCTGCGATCTCATTGACATGTCAAGTGCCAAGCACCGCAGCGACGTCGAGCACGCCCTGCGCCGCGAACTGCGCCGTGACCGCGCCCGCACCAAGGTCGCGAAGATGTCGCCCTTCGGCGTCATCGAGCTGACCCGCCAGCGTGTGCGCCCGAGCATCAAGAACTACACCTACGTGAGCTGCCCCACCTGCGCCGGCTTCGGCATGGTGCGCAGCGCCGAAACCATGTGCCTTTCCCTGATCCGCCGCCTGAAGGTCGCGCTGATTGAGGAGCGCGTGACCGAGTTGGCCGTGCAGGTTCACCCCCACGTGCTGAGCCACCTGCATTCCGAGTTCCGCGATGACATCGACGATCTCGAAGATACCACGGGCAAACGCATTGTCTTCGAGTACGCCAAGGACCTCGTGCTCGGGCAGGCCCGATTCTTCTACGTGAACGACCGCGGCGGACGGGTCCTGTACGACATGGACCAGCGCATCAACAGCTTCGTTTCCGGCAACGCCCCCAAGGCCAAGACCAACGTACCGATGCCGTTGACTGCGAGCGGCGCCGCCAGCCCGGCCGTCGCGGAAGCCAGGAAGGAAGGCAAGTCGCGACGCCGCCGCAGGGGCGGCCGTCGCCAGCGCGAACGCGAACAGGAACGCCAGGCCCGCGAAGCCCGGATCAAGTCCGACGCCGAGAAGGCCGTTACGTTCGGCGACAAACTGCCGGCCCCGAACGTCGAGGTGGTGAAGGAGAAGCCGAAAGAAGAGGGCAAGAGCCGTCGCCGTGGTCGCCGCGGCGGGCGCAAGGTACGCGAGCGCGAAGCCGCCAAGAGTGGCACAACGGACGCTCCGAAATCGGAATCACCGTCCAGCCGTCGCGAGAGCGGTAGGAGCCGAACAGCGTCGAGCGAGACGGCCAAACCGTCTCCTGCCGAGAAGAAGCCTGCGTCCGGCCGCAAGTCAGGCACGGCAACGAAAACCGCATCAAAGACGCCAACCAAGGCGAGCAGCACAAACACACCCGCAAAGAAACCGGCAAGCGGCAGGAAGGCTGCCGCTGCCACCAGGTCGGCCGCAAAGCCAAAGACGCCGGCCGGGAAAACCGCCGCCGCCAAGCCCACGGCGAAGAAGGGCGCCGGCACAAAGAAGGCCTCTTCGGCAAAGAAGACGGCAACCAAAACCGTGGCCAAGTCGGCAGCCAAGAAGACCACCAAGGCCGCACCGAAAAAGACGCCCGTGAAGAAGACGGCTGCGAAGAAGACACCGGCCAAGAAACCCGCCGCAAAAAAGACGCCGGTGAAGAAGGCGGCAGTGAAAAAGGCGACGGTAAAGAAACCCGCTGCCAAGAAGCCGGCGGCAAAAAAGGCAACGACCAGGAAGAAGTAACAATCCGCGAAGAGTGGCGTCGGAAAGCTCCCGACGCCCGGAGGACAATGCCACTACGGCGCCCAGGCCCTCGCGAGACGGTGTGCGGCTTCCTTCACCTTTTCCACGGGCAGCGCCGTGAAGCCGATCGTCAGCGTCTTCGGCGCTTTTGCGGGCTCGAAGTAGCAAACGCTCTGGTCGTACACACGCACGCCGGCTTCCAGCGCGCGATCGTGTGCCTGCGAAACGGCAAGGTGCGACGGCACGTTCAGCATGATCTTCATGCCGCCTGCAGGTACCGGGTCCGGCAGCACGCCCGGCATCTGCTCGCGAAATACATTGATGAACGCCTTGCGCTTTTCGGCGTACAGGGTGCGCATGCGGCGCAGGTGGCGCTCAAAGTGCCCTTCCGCGATGAACTGCGCCAGGGCTGCGCTTTCCAGCATCGGCGGCATGAAATCCACGTGCCAGCGCAGCCCGACCATCGCCTCGATGAACCACTCCGGCGCAACCACGTAGCCCACCCGCAGTGCCGGGTACATGACCTTGCTGAAGCTGCCCACATAGATCACCACGCCCGCGCCGTCGATGCCCGCCAGTGCGCGCACCGGCCGGCCCTCGTAGCGGAATTCTGAATCGTAGTCGTCCTCGACGATCATGAATCCGTGCTCGGAAGCCATCTCGAGCAGTTCCATGCGCCGCGCCGTGCTGAGCGTCACTCCGGTTGGGTACTGGTGTGAAGGCGTCAGGTGCAGCAGCTTCGGTTTCACGCCCTGCTCGAGCAATCGGGCCACGGCCGCGGTGTCCGCGCCCTCGGAATCGACGGGGATGCCGACCTGTTTCGCCTTCACCGCGCCGAAGATGCTGCGCGCGCCCAGGTAGGCAGGATCTTCCAGCATGACCGGGTCGCCCTCCGCCACGAGCAACGAAGCCGTAAACCACAATCCCTGCTGGCTGCCGGCGGTGATCAGCACGTTCTTGTAGTCGCAGTCGATGCCGCGCGCGCGACCGAGGTATGCGGCAATCTGCTCGCGCAGCTCCTGCAACCCGTAGGCGCTGCCGTAGTTCATGCGGTCGCGGCGCGGTACCAGAAGCTGGTTGCCGACGATGCGCCGCCATTGCCGCAGTGGGAACGCGCTGATATCCGGGGCGCCGAGACGCAAGTCGATGTCCACGCCCGGCGGCGAAACCGGGTCCTCCGGCTGCAGCACGTGCGCGTACAACTCCGGCGGCAGGGGTGAGTTCGCGAACGCCACCCGGCGCAGCGTGCGCTGCCCGCGACGGGCCGAGCCCGCGTTGAAGTTTGCCTGCGGCAGCTCGCGCGCGACGTAGGTGCCGCTGCCGTGCTTTCCCTCAAGGAACCCTTCCGCAATCAGCTGCTCGTAGGCCTGTGCAACCGTGTTGCGGTTCACCTTGAGTTCCTTCGCCAGTGCGCGCGTGGAAGGCACGCGCTCACCACGGCGCAAGCGCCCGGCAAGGACGTCCGTTCGAATGGAATCCGCGATACGCTGGTACAGCGGCGCATCCGTCTTGGGAGTTTCGAGGTCAACCAGCAGGTCCGGCATGGTGCAAATCCATATCCGCCGCCCGACCGACGTGGCGGCCGGGAGCAACGCCCAGGCATCGATGTAATGTGTCTCCCGGCACTAATAACGGGCGGACAGGCCAATAGGACCACTCAAAGTCGAAAAACCTGGCCTGTCGACCATGCCACTTGTCCACTTACCCTTGGGTTGGTGTCCCCGCGTCGCTATCCTTGAATCAAGACCACACAACCTAAGGAGAGGCCATGGGCGATCCGAAGAAAGGCAAGAAGGGCGGCGGCTCAAAAGCGGGTACGCTGTTGTTGCTGGTCCTTATCGCGGTAATCGGCGCGGGCGCCGTCGGCTGGTTCTACCCGGACACGCCGGTAATCGGCAGCCTGGTGCACAGCTTCTTCAAGAAGGGCGCCGAAGGCGTGGACAAGAGCGGCGTCTACAAGGTGACCGTCGCCAGGCTCGTACTCGACCCGCAGGAGTTCAAGGACGGCGAGAAGATCGACCTGCAGATCGTCGTGAAGAAGGTCAACGGCGAGAAGGAGGAGGTCATCTGGGACTCCGCCAAACTGGGCGACAATCTGCGCGAGGTCGGCAAACAGCCGGTCGCGGTCAACTGGCAGGAAACTCCGTTTGAGATCAGCTGGGATACCGGCGAACAGGTCGTTGTCGAGGTCTGGGACCGCAAGGGAATCAGCGATACGCTGGAAGCGCGCTTCACTTCCATCGCAGGCAGTAAGGAGTTCCCTCTCACCGAGACGAGAACGCTCACGCTGCTCGATGATAATGGCGAACCTCGCAAACCGAATGTCGGCGGCACCAACCAGATTACCTTCCAGGCCGAGCGCACGGGCGACCTGCCGAAAGCGGGCGCGGCCAACGCGGAATAAACGCGAATCCGACAAGGGGACGGGCGCTGGCGTGCCCGTCCCTTTGTTTGTTTGATGACCGCAAACCCGAGGAAAGAGCCCCCATGAAGCTCGGCAAGTTCCAGCTCGACGGCAAGAAACTGTTCCTGATCGCCGGACCGTGCGTGCTCGAAAACGAGGATACGCCCAAGCGCATCGCCGCCCGCATGAAGGAAGCCTGTGCCGAGCACGGACTCCCGTACATCTTCAAGGCCAGCTTCGACAAAGCCAACCGTACCAGCGGCAAGTCGTTCCGCGGCCCCGGCATCGACGCCGGTCTGAAGCAGTTGGAGTCCATCAAGGAAGAGTTCGATGTGCCGGTGCTGACCGACGTACACCTGCCCGAGCACTGTGCCCCAGCCGCCGAGGTCTGCGACATCCTGCAGATTCCCGCCTTCCTGTGCCGGCAGACAGACCTGCTGGAGGCGGCCGCCGAGACGGGACGCATCATCAACGTGAAGAAAGGCCAGTTTCTTGCGCCGTGGGACATGGCGCAGGTCGTCGAAAAAATGAAGTCATTCGGCGCCGAGGGCAAGGTAATGCTGACCGAGCGCGGCGCCAGCTTCGGCTACAACAACCTGGTCAGCGACATGCGCAGCCTGCCGATCATGAAGAAGACCGGCTGCCCGGTAGTGTTCGACGCCACACACAGCGTGCAGCTTCCCGGCGGGTCCGGTGACAAGTCAGGCGGCCAGCGCGAATACGCTCCCGTACTGGCGCGCGCCGCCGTTGCAGCCGGCGCCGACGGCATCTTCGCAGAGACCCACCCGGAGCCGGACAAGGCCCTCAGCGACGGCCCCAACATGATTCCGCTGGTGGCCATGCCCGCGCTGATCCGCATCCTCAACGCCCTGCACGAACTCGTAAGCAACCCCAGCAAGGCGGTAGAAGCCGTAGAGCACGAGCAGGAAGCCTCTGGCCAGGAATCCGGCAGCTAGAACCGCAATCTGAGCCTCCGCAGATCCGCCGATGAATCGTGCGATTGTGCCTGCCGCGTGGTATGATTGTCGGCGGAGGCAGTCATGCGGACGTCGCGGCGTTATCTAGTGCTTTCGATGGTTTCGCTTCTGGTTGGTGTCGGTGCGGCGTTCCTGTCCGACCGCCACGACTGCCCTTCTCCCTGCCAGACCCGAGCCGAGCGCATCGACAGGTTGTGCGAAAAGGCCATGCATTCGGCCATTGCCGGGGACTTCGACGAGGGCGAGCGTTACGCACGCGAACTCATCAGGCTGGACCCCTCCGAAGCCTACCATCAGGAAATGATGGCCTACGCGCTGCGCGGACAGAACGATCCGCGCGCTTCAATCACCTACTACGAGCGCGCCATCCAGCTCGCGAAAACGCGCGAGCACGCCAACTCGCTGGTGCTCGCCGACAGCTACATCGGTCTTGCGGCAAACCTTCACTCGCTTGAGCGGGACGACGAGGCGCTGCAACAGGCCGACAAGGCCATCCAGATCGCCGACGCGCGCCGGCGCATCCGCGATCATGCGGCCGACTACTACCAGCTCGCGTGCGCCTATGCCGTGCGCTCGACCATCAGCGACGGCCCGCAGCAACTGCGCGACCGGGGCTCAGCCATCGCCAACCTGCAGTTCGCCGTCGAGAAGGGCTTCGACGGTTGGGACCACATGGCCGGCGACCTCGACCTCAAGGCGCTGCACGACGATGCTGAATTCGAAGGGCTCTTCCCGGACGGGAATGTTCCCACGCCCGCCCTGCGGTACGAACGCTAGGCACTGCTAACGTATCAGGTGCTGGGCCGGGCCTTCACTCAACAACTTAATGGGATCGCCGACCACCGGCGCGTTTTCGAGCCGGTAAGCTTCCGCGTGCGCGCACCCGCATTTCAGCCCGAACATCGCGGTGATGCTCAGGAACTGGTCGATGAAGCCGGACTTGCTCATGCGGGTCACCGGCTTGCCGTTCTCTTCGACCTTGGTCTGGAACTGGCTTTTGTACGCGAGAATCGCCTGCTTCTTCTGCTCGATCACGTCGCTGATATCGACGTAGAAGCTGGGCTCGAAATGCTTGCTGTAGCGCGAAATCACACGGCGCTGCACGCGATGCGGCGGCAACCCTGACTCGTAGCCGTTCAAAGCGGCAAAGTGCACGGCCTTGCGTACCAGGCGCGCGGCGGCTTCGTGATCGGGATGGTGGCAGTGCTCGTTCGGCGAAAGCACGATTCTCGGCTTCAGCCTTCGCAACAGGCCGACGAGTACCGCGACGCTCTCGTCGTCGTCGTTGACGTGGCCGTCACGCAGGCCCGCGTACTCGACGACGCTGCAGCCCATGATCTTCGCGGACTCGGTCGCTTCTTCAACCCGCTGCTCTGGCGTGCCGTGCGTGCCCATCTCGCCGCGCGTCAGGTGCAGGACGCCCGTGCGGTAGCCCTGCTTCCCCGCGAGGCAGATCCAGCCGCCGGATGTCATCTCAACGTCGTCGGGATGGGCGCCGATGGCAAGCAGGTCGAGTGGTTCGGTCATGAGGCTTCTCGCAGGGTCGTTCCATGTATAACGAATCAGGGGTGGTTTGTATCGGGTACCCCCAGGCATATGGATCTGACCAACCAACACCAGCCTGCGGCCAATTCTTCCTACCACGCGAGCAAGGGCGCGAGGCGCTGCAGCGCTTGCGGTATCCGAGCACCGAACCAGCACAGGTCCTGGCCGTCACAGGGGCGCAGGCGGTTTTCCTTGACGGCCGGCATCTGCTCGAAGTTTTCGCGCCAGTAGTCGATGTCGGTATCCTTGAAGTGGTACGGCTCGTCGGGAAACAGCAGGATGTCCGGCTTGAGTGCCGCAACGTCCACAGGATCCATCGCGAAATAGCGCTCGGTGGATTGCTCGAGCACGTGGTCACCGCCGAGTGTCCTGATCATGTCCCCGATGTAGGTGTCGAGCCCGGCGACCATCCACGGGTCGTGCCATACGAACGCGACGACGCGGGGGCGCACGTGATCGCGCGGGTTCACGCGGTGCGCGTTGTGTTCTTCCAGTTCGCGGACGCGCTCGGCCAGCGCAACAACCTGCCTGGCGCCGGCGCGAACGATGGCATCGGCCGCGTCCTCAACCTCGAACAGGCGCCCGCATGTTGCAACGTAGGCCAGCCCCTCCTCAACGGTCGTCGGCTGCGCCACGTGAACGAGAACGCCCGCCTTGCGAAGGGCGTCGATGTCTTCGCGGCGGTTTTCCTCTTTGTTAGCCAGCACGAGTTGGGGCTTCAGCCCGACGATTTTCTCGACGTCCGGATCCTTGGTGCCACCGACCTTTTCGATCTTGCGCACTTCGGGGTCCGGCGAAACGCAATAGCGCGTGCGCCCGACCAGGGCGCCACCTTTGCCCAGCATGAACAGGGTCTCCGTCACGCTGGGAACCAGGCTGACCACGCGGGTCAGCGGTTGCGGCACGTCAAGCTCGCTAAAAGTCAGGTCGGTCAGCTTCATGATTTGAGACTAGCGCTTGCCGGATCAAATAAAAACCGGCCCGCAGCGCGGGCCGGTTTACGGACTTCTTTCTACTAGCTCACGCCGGACAACGTGAGGGTGATGTTATTGCCGCCGGCGACCGGGTTCGGCGCCCCTGCCAGGTCGTTGCTCAGCGAAGCCTTCTGACCGTTCTTCTCAGTGTCAACAACATACAGAGTCCAGGTGCCCGTTGAAATCTCGCCGTTCAGGTTCATCAACGGCCCGTTTGCCGTGTTGGGGAAAGTCAGGATGTTGGCTGCATTGTAGGTGTCGAGCTTGTAACCGTTGCCAAAATCGTTCGACTGGTCGGCGGTGTCGGGGAACTGTGTCGCCGCCCAGTTCCCGGAGGGCGACACCAGCAGCGCCCACAGCTCGGTCGCAGGCTGAAGATTCGCGTTGTAGTAAATCGAGAGGCTGACGGTCGCCGATTCGACATAGAACGTGCTGGCAAAGGTGAAGTCGTTCGCAAGCATGCGCCCCGTTCCGAACCAGCCGATGTCGAACGGCATCCGCTGCCCGGCGGCTTCCGGGATGGATCCATAGTTGCCCGAGGCGAGGTTGAGGGTATCCGCTTCGCTGGGTGATCCGCCGACACCCGTGGGTTCGCCGCGGTTAATGTGCATGCTCGCGTTGCGGAACAGGCAGCGTCCGTCTGCATCGCCGACGTAGTCATAAATCTCGGCCTTCCAGCGTCCGGCGCTGTCCATGCCATCGAACTCATACTGGAAGTCGATTTCGAGGTTGGCGGCAAGGTCGTTCTGATTGCCTGTATCGACTGTCTTCCATCCTGATTTCGTACCGTTCGGCGCTTCCACGCGGCACAACAACTCGGTGTCGGAAAGGAACAGATCGCCCGGCGGAGCCGTCAGGTACCAGTGCACGCGGACTTCCTCGACCGTCGCGCTGCCCATGTCGAACTCGACCGTAAGGTAGTCGTCCTCGTTCTGGGCGTGGTCACCCGCTTCGGGGACCTTGATCGAGCGCATCTCCTCAGGGAAGGTGCGGGTGTTGTAGTACGCCCGAAGCAGCGCATGCGAGGCCAGCGCCCGATCCGGCAATGGGCGTTCCTTGTCCTTGTCCTTGTCCCAAGGCGCCTGGCAGTCAGCCCCGAGAAGCACGAACACCGTCAACATCAGCAACAGGATCAAACGGTCCTTGTGCATGGTTTCCCCCGCTTCAGTGCAGCTAACAATCGTGTCTAATGAGATTTACAAACTTATCCGCGGAAGCCGCGCAGGTCAACACAACTCGGATGCCCGGAACCAGCCGGCGTTAAATGCCGCGTGCCCCATTCCAGCTGCCGGTGACCCGGACCGACTGAACACACTGGTCGCTCACATACAGTGTGTCTTCGTCCAACCCTGGTCCCGACAACTGGAATGAGGCACGCCGTATGAGTGTCGGGGGCTGGGGGGCCTGCCTTGGGGCAGATGGTCGTTTCACGACTCCCCCGACTCTCATTAGTTCTGGCTGCGCACTCCTTGCTCGGAACACCAGAACTATACCCCACGTAATGGAATTGGCAAATAGAATCGCTCGTTTTGGCGAGAATTTTCACGTGTAAGATACACTAATGCATCATAGTGTTCGATTATCTTACACGCCGTGCAATGTGACTGATCAGCGCCGAACCTTCAGAGACACGTCCAGCGCGGGCGCGGAGTGGGTCAGGGCGCCCACGCTGATCCGCTCGACACCAGTCTCGGCGTAATCACGCGCAGTGTCTAATGTCACCCCGCCGGAGACTTCCAGCTGCGTTTTCTTTACAGCCTCGTCCCCCATGCCACGGAACTCGACCACGGCCCGGATGTCTTCAAGCGAAAATTCGTCCAGCATCACGACGTCGGCCTCGGCCTGGATTGCCGCCCTGGCTTCTTCGACGGTCTCGGCCTCGGCAGTCAGGCGCCGGTCCGGGTGCGCCTCGCGCAGGCGGGCGATGGCTTCGGTGAGGCTCAGACCGCTCAAATACAGGTGGTTCTCCTTGATCATCATCTCGTCGTAGAGGCCCATCCGGTGGTTCGCCCCGCCGCCGCAGCGCACGGCGTACTTTTCAAAGGCCCGCAGCCCGGGCGTCGTCTTGCGAGTGTCGAACACCATGGCACGCGTGCCCTCAATGGCGTCGGCAAAGCGCCCGGCCATGGTGGCGATACCGCTGAGGCGCTGGATCAGGTTCAAGGCCGTGCGCTCGCCGGCAACGAGCAAGGGCAGCTTGCAGGTTACGGACGCGGCGACGGTGCCTGCGCGCAGGCGGTCGCCGTCCACGGCCTGGTATTCGACGGTTGCATCTTCATCGAGCTTACCAAAGACGATTTCGAGCCATTGCAGCCCGCAGATGACGCCGTCCTGCTTGATGCGCAGGTCGGCGGTGCCGGTCTTGTCGGGGTCGAGCAGCGTGCCGCCGGTCAGGTCGCCTTTGCCGAGATCTTCCTGCAGCGCGACAACGGCAAGCTGGTCCGCCAGCAGGGTAAGGATTTCATCCATGTAATGGCGCATGATCGGGTCCCGTGCCTGGTGCAAACACGGATATAGCCGTCTCCCGGCCTGTGCACCAGACGCGCGGGCCGCGAGCTTCAGTCGTCTTTGGAAGCTTCGTCCGGCTTGGGCTCGACGTACGGCTTCATGGCGTCGCTCCAATCCCACTTGGGCGCACCCTGGATGCGGAAGGCGGACCCGTCTGCCATGGTGTAGGCATCGATTCTCGGGCGAATGTCGTGCCGGATGCATCTCGATGAGCGACCGCCGCCGCGCGTTTCGCCCGGCTCGTCAATCTCGAACATCACGTAGCGCGCCGAGGTCCCCATCTCCTGCACGGTTGCGTCCACGGGGACCCACTTGCCCAGCCACACCTCGGCCCAGGCGTGATAGCCGAAGATGCCCTTGCCGGTGCTTTCCATGTAGGCGTACACGAACCCGCCGATATTGCGCGCGGGCAAGCCGGCCGCGCGCGCCAGCGCCACGAACAGCGCCGCGTGCTCGGTGCAGTCGCCCGTGCACTCGTCGTAGGCCTGCTTCGCGCTGGCCGAGCCCGTGCTGCCGCTGCCGTTCTTCAGCCGCTTGTCGGTGAAGCGCATGATGGCCTTGGCTACGCTGAGCGAGTCCTTCTTGCCTTTCGCCAGCTTCTCGGCGGCCTTGCACAGGTCGTTGTCATCGCTCTGGCACATCGCCGTGGCGCCGAGGTACTTCTTCACATCGTCAGGGACTTTCTCAAGCGGATAGGCCGGCGCGTCGAAGTCGCGGGTCAGGCGCTGCGACTTCAGCCGCAGCGCGTATCCCTTGTCGTACTTGATGACGTCGTGGTAGGCGTTGGTGTCGGCTATGACGGGCACGCCGTCGCCGTCGTCGTGTTCGTACTCGAAGTGGATCTGCATTTCCGTCAGCGACTTGTAGTCCTGCAGGCTGACGTTCGCGGCCATCGTGTTGCGCAAGCTTACGCGCTCGGGCTTGAACGGGTCCGGGATTTCTTTCACCCGCTCCAGGCTGTAGCCGCCCGCGCTTTCATACATCACGGGCAGGTCGTCCTCGCCGACGATCACCGTTCCCGCGCGGCCCGAATTGACGATCTTGATCTGCCAGCCATCATCGACCGTGTCGTCGCTGCGCTTGTGCTTCACCTTCGCGCTGACCGTCCAGGTCGATTCGTTCAGCGTGTGCCCGCCGCTGTCCAGACTCCAGAACTTCAACTCGTGCCCCGGCTTAAGCTGATTGGACTGCTTCAGCACGTGCCAGGCCTGCACGTCGTTGTAGACGTCCTTGTCGCCCAATTCGACGGTGCTGACGAGCGGCTTGTTCTTGTCGACCGTCTCGGTGATCTTGATCTGCTTGTCGTCCCAGGCAGTTTCCGTACGGATGGTCTGGCCGCCGTTCTTCTCGACGTCCACGCTCCTGATAGTGCGCCAGTTGGTCTCGTACCAGGTGTCGGTTTCGGCTTCGGACTCGAAGGTCATACCGTCGAAGCTGCGCTTGATCTGCAGCCACATCTGCTCGTGCTCATGGATGACCTTGCGACCGTCCAGTTCTTCCGTGGTGTGCGTGCCCTTCAGCCAGCCGATCTTCGAGCCCATGTAGTACATCAGGAAGCTGTACTCAACGACGTCCGTCGCCTGCTTCGGCTTCGCTTCGGTTTCCTGCGCGGCAGGTGCGTTGAACGCAAAGGCCAGCAGAATCAGCAATGCAAATGGAATTCGCAGTCGGCTCATGGTCGTCTCCGTTCAGCGCGGGGCATTGTAGCTTGAAATCAGAGAAGACGGCGAATCTGCCGGGGCTAGTCGCCCATGCGCAGGATGCCGTGGACGTGCAGGTGGTCCTCGGCGAACTCGGTCGTGAGCGCCAGGTCCTTGAAGTAGCGCAGCCCGTTCATGTCGCTCTGCAGCTTGGCCTGGTAGGCGGCGCCTTCGAGCTGGCATTTCTGCTGCCACGCTATCTTGCGCTGTTTGTAGCGCGCCTCGACTTCCGGGTTCGACAGGTTCTTCGTGTCGGACGGGTCCATGCCGAGTTCGCGCACGATTTCTTCCCGGACTTCGCGCGGGTCGCGCCCGTCGATCAGCGTGGGGTTGAACTTGTTGTCGCGCAGAACCTCAAACAACTCCGGGCTGGCGGCATAGTCGGCGAACTTGTCGAAGTTCAGGTAGATCGACGCGTTGCCGAGTTGCGAAAGACTGCGCCAGACGCTGCCCGGCGCCTCCACCAGCCCCTGCGCGTTCCCGGACTCGGCCCGCAAAGCAAACCCGAGCAGCCGCTCCGAGTTTGTCAGGATCAGCCAGTCCCCCACCAGCGCGCTGCGAATGCTGCGGTTCAGCCGGCGGATGAAGTTGTCCTCTTCGCGTGGATCGAGGAACCCGTAGATCGTCTTCCCTTCCAGGTTCAGCGTGACCACGCTGACGGCGCCCTGTTTGGGCGGCTCGCCGGGCTTGTTGCCGCGCCCGCGCTGGGCTTGCAGATACTCGTTCAGCAGGGACTGAGCGATGGCCGGGTTCGCGCCCGGAGTACGGAAGGCGATCATAAACCCGGGCAAAGGCAGGTCCGTGCCGGAAAGCGGGATCGATGCGTCAGGCGCATAATCACGCGGAACCGCCGCGAACACCAGTTCTTCGGCCGGGTCTTTCATCTGCTGCTTCACGCCCTGCGAGTTCATGGCGACCAGGAAGTCGCCCACCAGGCTCTCGCGCGCCTTCTGGTCGAAGACCTCGTTGAACAGCACATCCATTGGCTGGCGATAGCTGACCTGCATCAGCGTGTCCGGCGGCAGGATCTTCAACTGGCTCTGCTGTGCGGCAGGCTGGGCCCAGGTCTTTCGCAGGTAGGCGTACTCCTCGCTGTCGATGCGGTCCGGGTCGGCAAGCAGGTACTGGTCGAAACTGATCGCCGACGGCTCGGTGATGTCGAACCCGTAGAAGGCCGCCCGGAACGGACGCGTATCCATGTCCTGCTGCACGATGCGGTTCACCGGCCCGAAGATGTCGGGATAGATCGAAACCACGCTGGTGGGCAGTTCGTTGAAGGCGTCCACCGGGCTGACTTCGCGCCCGTCCTCTTCCTTGAGCGGCAGGCGCTCGCGCAAACGATCGAGGTTGAGCCAGATGCCCGCGGCGCTTTGTTCGCGCACGCCGGGCTCGACCAGGTCCAGAGTCTCCTTGTAGGTTTCGTCGTCGGCGATCCCGCCGCCGCCTTTGGCGTGATTCGCGATCACGCCGTTCATCAGGCGTTCGCTGTTGCTGATCGCCAGTACGTCGTCGAGCAGCGCGATCAGCGTGGTTCTTGGTGCGGGCTGGCCTGCCTCAGCGGGCGGGGTGATGTGCAGGATGCCGTGGCTGAACTCGACCTTCGGCTGGTCGGGATCATCCGGGAAAAAACCGGAAGCCAGGTCCAGGAACTGCCACTTGAAGCGCCCGTTGCGCGCCAGGCGCGTCAGCACGACCATGTCGGTTTCATCGGGGCCGGCGTCGGTGCAGATCACCAGCTTGTCGGCCAGCACATCCTTGAACAGCTCGATGCCGAGTTTGTCCGCGCTGGTGCGGGCGTCCGTGAGCGACTTCTCGTACTTTTCGTCGCGGAAGGTCTCCAACGAGCCGCCGACGGATTCACCGACCGAATCCCGCCACAGGCTCGAACGCTCGAGTTGCGGCAGTGCGGGCTGCTGGATCATGTCATCAAGGAAGCGCTCGAGTTCACCCTTGCGGTTCGGCACGTCGTCGATGGTGATGACGGTTGAGACATCCGTGGGCGCCAGCGCCAGCAGGTCGCCTTCGTATTCACTGCCGGACTCCAGCCAGCGCGCACCGATAAACGCCGACACGGCAATCACGAAACAACCCACGCCGAGCCCGGACCACTTCGCAACGCGCTTCCAGTTATCCTTCAACCAGTTCATCCACATTATTGTACGAGTGAGCGGCGCCTTCGTTAGTGGGGATTCGCGGGCTATGCTGCCGCAATGCTTGAGCTGAATGTTTCGGTGGTGATCCTGTATGACGGGCCTTTGATGCTCGTGAACCGCCGCCCCGAGGGCAGCTACTTCGGCGGCTGGTGGGAATGGCCTGGCGGCAAGCAGCACGAGGGCGAGAGCGCGCTGGAGTGCGCCCTGCGCGAGTTGCGCGAAGAAATCGGCTTCGAGCCGCCAGAGCTGACCGAGTACGCACGGGAAACCGTGGAATACCCCGGGCGGCGAGTGCATTTAACGTTCTTCGTGGGGCGCCGGCCGCGCGGAGAGCCCCACCCCGGGGCGCTGGAGCACCGCTGGCTCGCACCGGCAGAAGTGCTGTCACTGCGCTTTCTTGAGCCGAACCTGCCCGTGCTTCAGCGCCTGATTGGGCAGCCGCCGTTTGCCGCGGATTAGCGCCGTTTCGCTTGACACCAAAGCGGACCCGCCTATGCTTTCGCGGCGTTTTTTCAGGGACCCGCCGCACGCGGCGGATAAAGAAAGTGAGCAGTCCGATGGCCAAAAAGGCCACAGCCAAGAAGAGCGCTTCCAAGAAGTCGGCAAAGAAAGCGCCGGCCAAGAGCGCGAAAAAGAGTGCCAAAAAGAGCACCAAGAGCGCGTCGAAGAAGGCGACCGTAAAGAAATCGGCCACCAAGAAGGCGCAGGCCAAGTCTCCGGCGAAGAAATCTGCCTCGAAGAAGTCCAAGTCATCCAGCTCGGCGAAGAAGGCTGCGAAGAAACCCGCAAAGAAGTCGGCGTCAAAGTCCGCCAATAAGGCGTCCGCCAAGCCGGCAAAGAAAACCGCGAGCCGCAAGTCGGCCAGCAAGTCCGGAAGCAAGAAAAGCTCGTCCGGCGCCAAGAAGTCCGGTGTGGCGCGCTCCGCCAGCAAGGTCGCCGGCAAGGGCGTCCTGATCCGCCTGAAGCGCCCGGCCGGCGCGGCAGCACCCGCGCCCGAAGAACGCGTGAAGCTGCGTCACGTGAACGCAACCGAGAAGTCGAAGGGCGAAACGCCCATCACACTGCATCACCGCAAGCCGACCAAGAAGGAAGCCCAGGAGTTCCGCAAGCTTCTGATGGTCCGCCGCGCCCAGCTGCTCGGTGACGTCAACGGGCTCGAGGCCGAGGCGTTCAGCGACGAAACCCAGCACGTGTCCTCGAACCACCTCGCGGACAGCTCGTTCGAGCAGTACGAGCAGGAATTCAACCTCTCGATGATCGAGAACGAAACCGAGGAGCTGAAGGAAATCGCCCGCGCCATCGAGAAGATCGACCAGGGCACCTTCGGCGAATGCGAGGCCTGCGGCATCGACATCAGCATTGAGCGGCTGAAGGTCATGCCCTACACCCGCATCTGCATCCACTGCCGCAGCAAGTACGAAGAAGAAGGCGGCGGCGAGATTTACGGGGTTCACCCCGAACGCCGCATCTGATGCAGGCGACAATCGACTGGGCGGCCGCCGGGGTTTCCCCGGCGGCCGTTTCGCGTTCCGGCGTAATAGGTACAATGAAACTGCCGGGGCCTTGGGATGGACTTTGTTTACAGCACGGGCAATCACTTCATTACTGGCGTTGGCCCTCGCAGCTCCGTTGTGCGCGCAGGGCTTTGACGCCGCAGCGTTCTTCGGCAACTCATTCCAGCCGGACAAAGAGCGCAAGAGCGCGGGCACCCTCGCGCACTCGCTGCGCGACACCATGCCCGACTGGATCGATCTCAGTAGCTCCGACAGCACCCGCGCGCGCAACAAGTTCAAGTTCACGAGCAGCGGTCTCGAATCCAGCCCCGGTGAAGGAGC
>JAGQRI010000101.1:36106-36351 GCA_020425515.1 Planctomycetota bacterium
GACCAGGGCGGGCGGTTCGCCTGGCACCTGCGCGACCTGCGTGGCGAGATGTCATGGCTGGTCGAACTCACACACAGCACCGCAGGCGACTACCAGTTGCGCATCCGTGTCAGCAACGGCAATCGCTACGCCGTCGTGCCCGGCAGCAAGGTCGAAATCAAGGACCTGCAGTTGCCTGCGAAGTTCACCCTGACCGTCAAGCCGGACAAACTGACCGGCAAGATCGGCGGCCAAACCAGCGAGGC
>JAGQRI010000101.1:36395-42428 GCA_020425515.1 Planctomycetota bacterium
CGCGACCTGAGCATCAACGCCGTCCTGAACCCGGACTGGATGGCCGACGCACAGGCCCGCCTGCTGGCGCGTCGCACGCTCCAGCGCCTGCGGGAGTACGCGACGGTCGGGCTGCTTCACGGGATTAGCGCCTACCGGCACCCTGACCTGAAGCCCGCGCTCGAAAGCTACAGCGACGTCGAGCGCGCGGCGCGCCTGAACGCACTTGAAAAACCCGCGCCCGAGCGCGCCGAAGAACTGGGGCGTATCGCCGCGACCCATTTGAAATCTCCTGTCGCGCAACACGAGGCCGGGCTCGCGGCGTTGATGGCCGGGCAGATCATCGAAGCCCAGAAGCTGCTCACAGAAGCGGACAAGCTGAAACGAACGCCCGTCACGAGCCTCGCGCTCGCCGAAGCACGCCGGCGCAACGGCGAGCCGGCCGAGGCGGCGCAGGCACTCGAAGACGCGAAGGTCGACCTGCCCGCCGAGCTGCGCCCGGATTACGCGCTGCTGGAAGGACGCCTGCTCGCTGACCGCGGCGACATTGCAGCGGCGAGCAGCGTGCTGAAGGAGGCTGCCGGCAAATACCCCGAGAATGAGCAGGTACAGGCGCTGAACGATTCCGCGTCAGCGCTGATGCAACCGACCTCGCTGCACCAGTCGAACCTGGAGGGTCCTCTCGGGCTGACGCTGGTGACGGACATGTCCGACGAGTTGCTCAAGCCCCTGGTCGAAAGCCTGAAGCCGTATCTCGAGAAGTTCCGCCTGTGGCTGCCGGACCTCGGCGAAAAGAAACTGGAAGGCATCGTGGCCGTTTACGCGAGCCCCGTTGAATACCTGCGCGCGGCCTTGCTGGTGGCCGGCGACAACCTGGACAACGTCGCGGGCATGTACATGCCGCACGGCATCGGCAACGGGCCCAGCGTGGTTGTATGCCGCGCCTTCGGCGAAGACGAATTGCTGCGCACCCTCGTGCACGAGTTGTGGCACCTGGCGCTGGCGTCAACGGGCGTGAAAGCGCCGCGCTGGCTGGATGAAGGCATGGCCGTGTTCCTTTCGGCCGGGCGCTATGAAGACCAGCACATGAGCTACGACACCGTCCCGACGGAGTTCGCCAGCGAGGGCATTGTGGAGGCACTGACGGCGGAGCGGATTGACTCCGCGCTGGATTCGCGCCCGCGCGAGTTCTATCTGCCGGGGCGCGTGCGCGAGAACTACCTGGCGGCGTGGGCCGTGGTCTGGTTCCACGCGCGAAGCAACAACGTGCAACTGATGCGTGATCTGCTGAAGGGAAAGCCGCAGGCCTTTGCGCTGATCAACACGTCGCGCAAGAACATGCTGGACGCCCTGAAGACGGCCATGAAGAAGGACCTGAAGGCTATCCAGCGCTGAGCTTGCAGGCGGCGGGACATTCGCTAGCGTGAGCCAATGCGCATCCTGATCACCAACGATGACGGCATGAACGCGCCCGGCCTGGTCGCCCTCGAAAGCGCCGCGGAGCGCCTGGGGGCGGACGTCTACGTAGTCGCCCCGGAGCGCGAACAGAGCGCGAAGAGCCACGCCATCACCATCCGGCACCCGGTCTTCGCGCACCGGCTGCCGCTGACGCACGGCGAAACGCTGCGCGTGGCCGTAAGCGGAACGCCGTGCGACTGCGTCCGCCTTGCAATGATCAAGCTGCTGAAGAGCCCGCCCGACCTCGTGCTCTCCGGCATCAACCACGGCGGCAACCTGGGCTGGAACGTCTTCCACAGCGGTACCGTGTCCGCCGCCGCCGAGGCCCACGCATTCGGCATCCCCGCCATCGCCTTCAGCCTCGCGAACTGGACCAGCAAGGTCGAATGGGGCGGACTGGACCAGTTGGCCGAGCGGATGATCAAGCGGTTGACGGGCGCGACCCACTCACGCAAGGACTGGCTCTACAACGTGAATTTCCCGCCGTTGCCGTCCGAGCAGATCAAGGGCGTGCGCCTGACGCGCCAGAACCCGATGGTCAAGGGCGACAACTTTCTCGAGCGCGAAGCCCCCGACGGGCGCAGTTACTACTGGCCGATCTGGGACGAAGTCAACGCCGCGCGCGAACAGCAGAACGACCCGGAACTCGACACCGTCGCCATCCGCGAGGGCTACATCAGCGTCACGCCCATGCGCTACGAGGTCAGCAACCTCAACGAGCCGGGCGTAGAACAAGTCTTTGAAGATTTCGAAGCGGGTCAGGAATAGCACCCAAAGCAATCGACCCGGCATCGCCTCATATACGACGATGCCGGGCCGTGCGTTGAAGTATCCGACTAGTTGGTGGGTGTGGTCAGGGTGCAGCTGTCGAGCGTGTAATCCTTGTCGACCACTTCGTGGGCGGCCTTCTCATCGAGTTTGGCGCCCGGCTTCATGGTGACGACCGCTTTCCCGGTCGTGTGGTCGACCTGGGCGCTGGCCACGCCGTCGAGCCCTTCAAGCAGCTTGGTCACGGTGGCCTGGCAGTGCGTGCAGGTCATGCCCGAGACGTGCAGTTCGTAGGCAAGCGGCTCGGCGTCGGCTGACTTGTTCACGTTCGTATCCCCTGTCGGCGACTGCTCGGCGGCCTTGCTCGAATCGGTTGTCTGCGCCGGCCGGCTCGCGCTTTCGGACGCCTGCTCGCACCCGGCAAGCGCAAACACGGCTAAGCCAGCCGCAATCATCAATGAGCACTTCATCGTTCGTTCTCCGCAGTCCGTACCTGTAACTTCCCGGCTACGGCAAATCTTCCCACTTCTTGTCTGTCGTTTCGAGCGAGCGCATGCCGAAGCCGAAGTCGTCTTCCACAATGGACTTCACTTCGTCTTTCCGCAACTCCGTGCCGGGCTCGCCCAGCAGGTAGACGATGGCTTCCACGATGTCGGTTTTGGCGTCTTTAATCCCGGACCGGGATTTGAGGGCATCAATGATGCCCGTGGCTCACTGGCCTCAGTCCATGCCGTCAATGCCGAGCGCGAAAATCACCTGCTTGCCGTCCTGACCTTTGACGACGTTCGGGTCCGGCTGAGGTTCCGGTTCGGGCTCGGGTTCCGGCTCAGGCTCGGCGCTGTTGTTCGCGGGCGCGGCGTTGTTTGCCTGCGGTTCCGGCTCCGGTTTGGGTTGTTCGCCGCCGTTGCCGCTCGGTGCCGACTGGCAGCCGGCCAGCAGTGCAGCAAAAACGCAGCCCAGGATCAGTTTCTTCATTAGCGTTCTCCGTGCCCCGTCAGATCAGGTAGTTGAATGAAAACTTGAACTCACCCTCGTGGACGAACTGTCGCCCGTAGAACCGGCGGTACAGAGGGATGTGGTAGCCGAACTTGATCTCGACCCGGTTGGTGATGTTCATCTGCACACCGAGCTCGAGGTGCGTCTTGATGTAGCCCGAGTTCTCGTTCTGGTTGTGGTTGACGTGCCCGCGCTCCTCGATCGCAAAGTCCGATTCGATCAGCAGAATCAGGTCGAAATCCTTGTAGTCGGTCAGCTCGAACGCGCGCCAGGCGAACGCCGGGTGCACGATCAGCCCCGGCCCCGAGCCGGTGCCCGAGCGCCGGGTGCTGGCGTGCGCCGCAACGTCGAACCAGAAGTAGTACTGCCGCGTGCTGTACGAGGCCGTCAGCCCCCACTGGAACTTCCAGGTCTCGTTGCCGAACTCGATGTCTTCGCCGAGCAGCTTGCCGTCTTCGGATTTGTCGGCCGTCGGAAACCAGATGCGCACCCACGTGCCGGCCTGCACCGAGCCGCCCTTGAACGGGTCGTTGTAGAACCGCCACTTCACGGAAAACGGAATGTTGCCCAGCCCGAAACGGCTTTCCGTGTGGTCCTTGCTGGTGTGGGTAGCGAGCAACGTTGGCAACGACAACCGGATTGCCCAGTCGCGGTGCAGCCCGTAGGTCCAGGCGACGGTGAAATGGTGCACCATCACCTGATCGTCGCGCGGGTTGGCGGCCGGCTTGTCTTCCTCATAGAACCGCTTGAAGATTTCCCACTCGTACTCGGCTTCGATTTCCGAGCCGCCCTTCCAGATCGTGCGGGGCGCCTGGCCGAACAGCGTGTTGTGGGCGTGCAGTGTCGCGGGCATCACGGCCGCGGCAAGCAGCAGGAGTCAGAACAGCAGTTTGCGCATCAAGGATTTCCGGCTCGCACCTGAGAGCCGGAATGTAACCCGGTAGCGGGGTACAGGTTCAAGCACACTCAGTCGCAACAGGCAGGCGGCTCGACGGACTGCAGGCCCTGGATCACGTGGCAGTGCCCCGCATCGGTGTCGGGGCAGGTATCGAGGAAAGTCTGCAGGGCGTCGCGCATCTTCTGGAGTTCGTCCAGCTTGGCATTGATCTCGCCCACCTTGTGGCGCGCGAGTTCCATGGCGTCTTCGCAACTCTCGGTCGGGTCGGCCTCGCGCACACGCATTAACGTCCGGATCTCTTTCAGCGTAAAGCCCACCCACTTGGCGCGCTGGATGAAACTGAGCCGGTCCACGTCGTCCTGCGTATACAGGCGATGCCCGCCTGGCGTGCGTTCCGGCTCGGGCAACAGCCTCTGCTTTTCGTAAAAGCGCACGGTTTCAAGGTTCACACCGGCCTGCTTTGACAACTCGCCAACGGTCATGGTCATGACGGATTCTCCATACCCGTACCTTTATACGGATACGGAGCGGCGAAGGTTCAGTCAATCCGTGGCAAACTGCGCCGCAAGGAGTCAATCATGCGCGCTGTACTTGCCTGTCTGTGTGTCGTGTCGCTGTGTTCCTGCGCAACCGTTGTGAAGACGGACGGCGCCACCGCTTCGGCGCTGGAGTCCCTCCCGGACAAAGAAACCGCACGCGTCGAGGAAGCCGAGCAGGCACTACGCGAGTTCAATCCGGATGAAGCGATCGCCATCCTCGACAAAGCGCTCGACGACTACGACAAAGTACAAGAGAAGGAGGAGGGCAAGGAGACTTCCGCAACCGACGGCTTCAATCACCTCGCCATGAAGATGACGCTGATGGTTCAGCAGGACGAAACCCGCTTTTTTGCGTTGCTCGCCACGGAGCAGGAGAAGCAGTCCCAACTGAAGTCCTTGTACGGTGACAAGCCTGAGCTTCAGGAAGAGTGGCTCAATCGCTACTGCGGCGACGGTACGACAGCAGACGCCGATGCCTGCTACCAGTTGTTCGCCATCAGCGGCCAGGACGCGATGGCCGAGCGCAGTTTCCAGCGCATGCTGAAACTGAACGAGGCCGACCCGCTCAGGGTCTTCCGCCTGCGTGTGCTCAAGGCCTCGACACTGATGGGCCTGGCCGACCCCGAGGGCGCGCGCGAGTACGAGCGCGCCGCGGGCATGGTAGACAGCCTCGACGTCGACAAGCTGAACGAGCTGGCAGCGTACCGCAGCTTCGTGCTGCTTCCGGCGCTGGCACTGGCGCGGCGGCACGACTACTCGGGAGCGGTCGAAGAGGTTCAGAAGCAGTTGAAGAAAGCGCTGCCCAAGAAGATCGAAGAACGCCTGCAAACCTACGAGAAGACCTTCGCTGATCTCGCCGATGCCTGGCCGGCCGAGCAGGCGGTCTATGCGGACGAACCGAAAGACCTGCCGCGCGTCGAGATGATCACCGACCAGGGGCGCATGGTGATCACGCTGTTCGAGGACGACGCACCCAACACCGTCGCCAGTTTCATCACGCTGGTTGAGAAAGGCTTCTACGACGGGCTGGTTTTCCACCGCGTGGTGCCGCACTTTGTGGTGCAAGGCGGCGACCCGGACGGCACGGGCGAAGGCGGCCCCGGCTACAGCATCAAGCTGGAAGCAACCCGCCATCACTTCCGGGGCGCGCTCGGCATGGCCCGCAGCGAAGACCCGGACAGCGCGGGCTCACAGTTCTATTTCTGCCTCGCCGGCGCCACGACGCACCACCTGGATGAGGGCTACGCCGTCTTCGGGCGCGTGTCGGAAGGGCTCGACGTCATGGACAAGCTGCGTTTAGGCGGAAAGATCGAGTCCGCCAAGGTGCTCAACAAGCGCGACCACGAGTACAAAGTCGAAAAGCTGCCCGGGTAGGGGACTGTCCCCGCAGTTGGG
>JAGQRI010000102.1 GCA_020425515.1 Planctomycetota bacterium
CGGTGATGTCGCAGCGGTCGGCGAAGAACGCGACCTCCTTGATCAGCTCCGCGGGTTCCAGCTTCATGCCGCTGTCGGCCATCAACTTGTCGATGCGCGCCTTCAGCTTGTCGCGGTACTCCTCAACCACCTGCGGCGCGCGCTTTTCCACTTCCTTCGCGTGCGTCGCGACCAGTGCCACGCGCGTCGTCATGTCGGCCAGCAGCGCGGCACCCTCTTTGCCGCGCATTTCAACCAGACCGGCGATCGCGTCGTCCAGCGCGTTCAGCACGGCCTGCTTCAAATCGTCATCAAGCGTCAGCCTCTCGGACTCTTCCAGCACCACGCCCGGCATGGCCAGCACCTGCTCGAGCCCGGGCGCTTCCTTGCCCAGGTCCTTGGCCAGCGCCTCGAGCTTCGGCAGCCAGTCGCGGATCAACCCTTCGTTCAGTGTGTAGCTGGTGCCGCGCTGTTTGCGATCCAGTTGCACCTGCGCGTAAACCGAGCCGCGTGCCAGCTTGCCGCGGATGCGCGTCTCCAGCTCGGATTCCAGCTCGTTCAACACGTCCGGCAGGCGCAGGCTTACCTTCAGGAAACGGTTGTTGACGGATTTCAGCTCGACGGTCACGGCCCCGCCCGGATGGTCTGCGGTTCCGCGCCCGAAGCCGGTCATACCGTTTGGCACTTAGTCGCCTCCGTTGGCCGGGGCTTCCTGCTGGGTCTCGTCGAGACCCTTGGTGGTTTCCTTGGCGCCGCCGGTGCTGACCAGATTGAAGACCAGCGCCAGCACGATGAACGTCGCACCCATGAAGGTGATGACCTTGTCCACGACGGCCTGCCCCTTGGTGCCGAACGCGCCGCCGCCCTCACCGCCGCCGAACGCGGCGCCGATGCCGCCGGAATCCGACTGGCGGAACAGTACGAAGATGATCAGGGCGATGCAGTTGACCGAGAAAATGATGCCCAGAACGGTCAGCAGTGCGGGATTCGCTTCAGCCAGCATTATCCAATCTCCCGGGCGACGTCGTCGATCGCCCTCAGACTATCCAGTTTCAGGCTCGCGCCTCCGACCAGTACGCCGTCCACGTGGGGCTGCGTCATCAGGTCCTTGGCGTTGCCGGGTTTGACGCTGCCGCCGTACAGGATCGGCAGGTCTGTCAAACCGAGCTTCGTCAGTTCATCCCGGATGAAGGCGTGCATTTCCGCCGCCTGTTCCGGTGTCGCCGTCAGCCCCGTGCCGATCGCCCAGACCGGCTCGTAAGCCACCGCGGCGCACGTGCCTTGCAAGTCCTTGAGCACCGACAGGTGCTCTTTCACTACTTCTTTCGCCCGCCCGGCCTCGCGCTCTTCCAGCGTTTCGCCGACGCAGTACAGCGGCTTCAGCCCGGCCTCGGCGGCGCGTTTCAGCTTGCGCAGCAGCAACTCGCCTTGTTCGCCGTGCCCGTGCCTGCGCTCGCTGTGGCCCACCAGCACCATCGTGCAGCCGGCGTCGCCGAGCATTTCCGCGCTGACGTCGCCGGTGAAGGCGCCGTCCAGCTCGGGGCTAAGGTCCTGGGCGCCCAGCTTGAGCGTGCCGCCGATCAGCGTGTCCGCGATCGGCGCCAGCAGGGTGAAGCTCGGGAACAGCCAGCACTCGCGCCCGTCAGTTTTCAATGCCGAAGCCAGCTCGCAGCCCGACTGCCGCCTCAAATTCATCTTCCAGTTGGCAGCGACAATCTTGCCCAAAGCGGCCCCCTGCCAATAAGCACAACCCCGCCAAAAACGGGCCGAATACGGTAACACCGGGCCTACCACTGTAAAGGACGCGCCACGTGTAGTTTGTGCAATTCCGAATCCATGGGTTGGCCGGCCTTGGAAGCACCATCCATCTGGATTTTCAACCCTCATCCGCGTTTGGAAACAGGGGTTGGGTGAGTTTCATCCCGTTGGGCGCCTCGAATATCACGCTCGTGTCCGAAACCTCCCAATCCGGGTGTTCTGATACCAGGCGCGTGCGGAATTGCAGAATGTAGTACCAGTCTTCACCCGGAACGTACCTGCGCCCAACCAGGTAGTACTCCAGGTACACATCGGCTTCGACGCGCGGTGCGTTCGGGTCGCCGGTAAGGTTGGTCTCTGTCCACTCATCGACCTTGTCATGGATCCCGTCGGAGAAGTGGAAACGCATCAGCGAGGCAGTACCCTTCGGCACACTGGCCGGCCTGTAACTGCGATACAACTGAACGCGGGATATCCAGCTACCAGGCTCACCGTCCACCCTCACCGCCACATCCAGATCTCGCGGTTCGGGAGTGATCTCGGCCGGCTGGTCCCTGACCTGGAGCGTCATCGACTCCACACCCTCCACACCATGCTCGATATGCACAACCGCGCCGATGTGGACGCTGGAAAGGGATTCCGGGTCGGCAGCGGGCAGTTTGGAGGCCGCCGGCGCTTCCGTGCGCACGACCGCGCCGTCCTCTTCAAACCAAACGTTCTGGTGCACGGTCGTTGCACAGCCGGACAAGAAGACGAAGACCAGGCAGGCAGCGAGTGCAAGCGACATATGCCGCATGGGTTCTCCCAAATCGAGACTGGCGACATTCTATCAGGTGTGACGCTCAGATCACCCGGCCTCTGATCCAAGCCCAGCCCGCAAGGGCTGGGCTTTGATTGGCTGCTCCGTGGTTTCTGTGCACTCCGTGGCTACCCTGTAGCCATGCCGGTCTACCAGTTGCCTGACGAAATCGCGTTTCCCGACCCCTCCGCGGCTGAGCCGGACGGGCTGCTGGCCGTGGGCGGCGACCTTTCGCCCGAGCGCGTGCTGACGGCCTACGCGACGGGCATCTTTCCGTGGCCGCATCAGGGCTGGCCGCTGCTCTGGTTCAGCCCGGACCCGCGCATGGTGCTCTTCCCCTCCGAGCTGAAACTGCAACGCAGCCTGCGCCAGGCGATCCGCAAGGAACGCTATGAAATCACCCTCGATACCGACTTCGCCGGCGTGATCGAGGGCTGCCGCGAGACACCACGCCCCGGGCAGGACGGCACCTGGATCACCGACGACATCATCGCGGCCTACACGCACCTGCATGAGCTCGGCTTCGCGCACAGTGTCGAGGCGCGGCTGGACGGCCGGCTGGTCGGCGGGCTGTACGGGATGTCGCTGGGGGCGGCGTTCTTCGGCGAGTCGATGTTCGCCGCCGAGCCGGACGCCTCGAAGGTCGCCTTCTCCACACTCGTGACCCAGTTGCGCGCGTGGGAATTCGACTTCGTTGACGCCCAGGTTCACACCCCGCACCTGGAGCGTTTCGGCGCACGCATGATCCCGCGCGAGGACTACCTGCAACGCCTTCAAAACACGCTGGAAACGCCCACGCGGCGCGGGCCCTGGCAATTGGAAGTCTTTCCGGTGGACGCACTGGACTGACTGGCCCGGATTGACGTGGCATGGGCGCCCTCGCCCATGTCGAAACGGGCAGGGGGCGCCGACGCCATATACAAACACGGGCGGGGGCGCCCGTACCACGGACGTCGCCCCTACAAATGGGACGTCTCGTTGGAGCGGCATTCATTGGCTGAGTTTGTAGACTGATCGCGTACCGGACTCAGGATGCTGACTATGGGCTCTGTGCTGCTTTCGGGTGACGCCTTCGGCTTCGTAATGTTCCTCGTGATCGGGGGCGGCGTGGTCGCGTTGATCATCTGGTCGATCCACCACCAGAAGAAGGTCCGCGAAAACTGGCTCATGTTCGCGCGCAAGAACGGGCTGCAGATCCAGGGCAGCACGAACCGCCCGGTCATCCAGGGCTGGCTGGGCCAGGTTTACATCACGCTGAACACGGTCGTTCGCGGCTCGGGCAAGAACCGCACCACCTACACCCAGTACCACGCCAGCGTCAACGCGCCGATGCCGCGCGGGCTGGGGCTATACAAGGAAGGGCTGTTCTCGAAGGTCGGCAAGATGTTCGGCGGACAGGACGTGCAGGTTGGCGACCGGATGATCGACGACGCGTTCATCATCAAGGCCGACGACCTGCTGGGCACGCATAACCTGCTGTCGCTGCCGCCGGTTAAGAAGGCGCTGCTGTACTGCATCGCGCGTCACCCCGGCCTGCGCATCACCGAGCGAAACATCCTGGTCGAACACACCGGCATGACCGGCGACCTGACCAAGATCACCGGCGTGTTCGAGGACCTGTCATATCTCGCCCTCACCTTCGACGCGGGCTACCAGCAGCTCAGCGGCGCGCGCCCGGCCCAGCAGAACGTCCGGACCGTCGAAACGCCCAAGCGGTCCTCCGTGGCGGAAGTTCTTGGCGAAGACGCGCTGGGCTTCGATACGCGCTCAAGCGGCGCGCAGACCCGCCAGGCCAAGCCGGACGAAGACCCCGCCCTGCGCGCCGCGGCCGACATCCTGGGGCGCGACGCCGGATTCGCCGCCGGCACGTCACCCATCCAGAAACAGGCGCTGAGCGATATGGCCAGCGCGTTCAATCAATACGCCGAGAAGCTGGCCAGCGGCGAGGCTGCGCCGCAGCCGAGGAAAGCGCCGAACCTCGAGGATGCGTTTGCCAAGCAGGAAGGCGAGCAGCAGGCCTTCGAATCCTCACAGAGCTATGCTTTCGATTCATTTGCGCCGGACAGCGACCGCGGGGAAAGCAGTTACGCGTCGTTTGATTCTTCGAGCTACAGTTTCGAGTCGCGCGTCGAAAGCAACGACAGCGCGTTCGCCACGCCGGATGCAGGCAGCGCCTTCGACAACCCGGAACCATTCGAGGCGGACAAGCCGTTCGAGGAATCCTTTCCCGAACCGAAGCCTGCGACCGCGCCGAAATCGGCCGCGCCGGACGCGGGCGGGCTCGACGGGTTGCTCGTAAAGCTGTCAGACGGCGCGCTGCTTTCCGGCGACCGCGAGAGGATCATCAAGGAAAACGCGGGCAACAGTTACGAAGTCGAACTGGTGGTGGACCGCGTGGACAACACCTGGGGTTTCGACGTGCCGGACGCGCTGCGCGACGGCAAGACGGTCGAGGCGCACAACGCGGACGGCAAGCCGTTCCTGGTAAGGTTCCCGAAATCACGCAACGACGAAGTCGGCAAACTCGGCAGCGGCACGCCGCTAAAGACCATGGGTAAACTCAGCGCCTGGGACGACCTGTTCAAGAAGGCCACGCTCGACGTGGAGTAAAGACCGGGCGGCCGAACGCTGCCCGAACACCAGTGAGAAACAGATGGCGCGGAGCGCCAACACAGGATTAGCCCCCACCGAACGCGAAGCGTTCGGTGGGGGTATCCGTATCGAGAGAATCTCAAGGCGCGGATGCGCCGACACAGTGGAGCGTCCTTGTGTCGGCGCATCCGCGCCTAGGTATAAGGGACGCAACGCAACCCCCGGCAGCGAAGCTGCCGGGGGCTAACCCTGTGCTGGCGCTCCGCGCCTTACTGCTTTCCAGCGGCGTCGCCGCCTTCTTACTTTTGCGTTTCCGCCTGCTTCTGCAGGCGGGCGACTACCTTCGTGAGCAGCAACTCCTTGTTGCCGCCGACCGTTGCGAACGCAATGCGGCCCTGCTTGTCCACCACGTACATGGTCGGCCAGGCGTTGATGTCGTAGCCCGCCACCTCTTCGTCCTTAGCCAGCGCGAACGGGTAGCCGATGCCGCTGCGCTCGCGGAAAGTCTTCAGGTGATCGGCGTAATTGTCCGGCGCGATATCCCGGACGACCTCACCGCGCGAGAACTTCACGTGCATCTGGCCCGCGTCCTCCGGCAGGAAGCCGTGGTCGAACTTCTTCGTCACGCCCAGCACCGTGACCTCCGGGTTTTCCTTCGCGAGTTCATCCAGCCCCACCATCGCGTAGCGGCACGGCGCGCACCAGGTCGCCCAGAAATCGAGCACAACCACCCGGCCTTGCAACTCGGACAGCTTCTTCGAATCCGCACCGAACCACGTGGCGTCAATCTCCGGCGCCGGCTTGCCGATCAGCTCGCCCCGCGCCTTGGCGTAGGCAACCAGCCGGGCTTTGGATTTGTCGCCGTCGGCCAGGACCTCGACGCTGCCGTAGTGCTTTCGCGCCTCCTCGTAATCGCCGGCCATGGCCTTGATGTCACCGAGCCACAACTCGATGGA
>JAGQRI010000103.1 GCA_020425515.1 Planctomycetota bacterium
CTGCACCACCAGGCCTACTACGCCGGCAAAACCGGGAAGTTTGCCCGCTAGCCTGGCTCATTCCTTGAGGTCGGCAACAGCATCGAGCAGGTCCCTCACCTTGTCCGCCAGCTCTTCGGCGCCGGTTGAATCCGGCGCCGATTCGTAGCAGTTCCGCACGCTGCGCAACAGGCCGCGCATGGCGAACAGCCGGGCACGTTCCGCCTCGTCGGCTTCCTCGCCCGCATCTATGGCGTCTTCAAGGTTCCGTCCGTCCACGTCATGAAACTCAATCGGCCCTTGCAGCTCTCCCCTGTCAAACCGGAGTTCGATCAGAAGCGCGCCGCCCTCGTGCCACCAGCGGTGTAGCCCGTCAGGCCGGCCGTCCAGAAACGTCAACTCGGCCTTGGTCCCACCGGGCCAGTACTCTTTCCAGGATCCTGTGGGCACACCGTGAACGTATTCACGCTCCCATCGCAGGTGCCCCTGCTTGTCCCACGACGTTGCGACGCCATGGTTCTCGCCGTCGTCGTCGTAGCTGAGCCTGAGTTGCTGGGTGCCGTCTTCGTACCACCACGACCATTCACCAACCTCCTTGCCGTTGCGGTAATAGCCGCTTACCGCCAGTTGCCCGTTGGGATGGTGGCGGGCAAACCGGCCTGACAATGTCGCAAACCACTCCTCAGCATGTTCGGTCGTATCAATGACCAAGGCGCCGTCTTCGGCCAGCCAACCAAGGTCGAGCTGATCCAGGACAATCTCAATCACCTGCGAACCCTTCACGGACTTGGTCAGCGAGGACAGGTCCAGCGCGATCTTCGCCTCGCTGTCCACGCCCGGCGACAACCGGACTTCCAGCCCGGTGCGCTCCCGAAGCAGGTCCGCGAACTCGGCCAGGCTCATCTCATAGCTCAGCGGCATTTCGGTCCGGGCCAGGGCGTCATTGATCGCCGCCCAGTCGTCAACAGACGCCTTGTCTCCTGCGGGGCTTGATACGGGCGTCTCGTCAGGCTGCGGCGGGTTCCCAGTCGAGGCGTCAACCGGCTCAGTCCCCGGTTGGGGTGAGGTTTGACCGACTTCTTCTACCACTGGTGGGTCCTCAGGCTGCGCCCCCGATGCCGGTTCGTCGGCCGCGCATTCACCTAGCGGCGCCTGTGATTCCGTGACCTCGTGAGGCGTCTCGCCGACCGGCCAGGACAGCAAGTTCGAGCGAACTATCCAAAGCGCCAACCCGAGCAGAACGACGGCTCCAACGGCGGAAAGAACTTTCCGTTGCATGGCTTCACCGAGTTGTAGAGGGGATGACTGCGGGGATTACGAGTATAGCATCGACGCGCCGGGTGCTTCCTTTCTCGACCTGGCGCAGGTTACTTCACCGCAACTCAGGACCACGGATGCCCTACATCAAACCTGAAGACCGCACGCCGCTGGACCCGCTCATCGACCAGTTGTGCGCCGCGCTGCCCACCGAGAACTTCGCAGGCAATCTCAACTACGTCATCTCGCGCCTCTGCGCGGGACTACTTGCGAAACACAAAAACTACGCGCGCATCAATGAGATCGTCGGGACCCTGGAATGCGCAAAACTCGAACTGTATCGCCGCATTGCCGCACCCTACGAAGACACCAAAATTGAACAGAACGGTGACGTGTATCCCAAGGGATGATGCCCGCACCCCCGTTCGTTAGGGCGAATGATCGCCCGGTGTGGCCGGGGTTGCTCCTTGCGAGAAGCTTTCGGCCTCGGTTGCTGCGGGCTTCGGGTTGTTCGGACGCTCGGCTGTAGGACGCAGCAGCGTAAATCCCACCACGGCGGCGAGTACCAGGGCGACGGCTGCAAAGGCCCAGATGAAGCGGTTCATGTTGCTCAGTTCAAGTGTAAGGGCTTGCGGGGTTGCGGCGTAATTGTAGCGGCAACACACACCGCGGGCTTCACGCATGCGTCATGATCGCGTAGTGGTTCGGCGCTGTGCAGTTTATGCACGATAAGCAGGCGCAAATACTGGCCAAATCTGGGTTTATGTGGGATACTTTAGCGTTGGAGGTTTATCCCTCCTGACCCATCCGGGAGCCGCTTGTGGACGACTTCGCCCTGCGAGGTTTCAGCTTCCCCAGTTCTTCGAGTTACACAATCGTCGAAGAACTCGGGCGTGGCGGCATGGGTGTCGTCTACCTGGTCGAGAAGAACTGCGGCGGCGTGCTCGACTACGTCGTGTTCAAGTCATTCAAGACGCTCGACGATGAACAAGAAGCGCGCCTGCGCAACGAGGCGAACATCGCAACGTTCCTGCGCCACGAGAACATCGTGAAAACCTACGGGCTCGAGTACTGCAAGCTCAGCGACATGCCCGAGCAGTTCCGCAAGAACCTCAACGTCCGCAACCTGCCCAAGCAGACCAGCGACCTGCAGTTGCCGACGTTCCACCTGCGGCGCATCGCCGACCCGCGCAAGGGCGGCAAGTCGCGCACGCCGGGCTTCGCGCCCGCGCGTATGCCGAACCCGAAGGCAACCAAGACCATCGACACCAGCCCGCGCGTACTGTTCATGGCGATGGACTATGTGGACGGTGTTGACCTGTCAATGCTTTCGCGCCACCACTTCAAGCTGCACCTGCTGCTGCCGATGCCGATCAGCATGTTCATCGTCAGCCGCATTGCGCGCGCGCTCGCGTACGGCCACCAGTGGATCGTCCACAAGGACGTCACACCCGGCAACATCCTGATCAACAGCGAAGGCGTACCCAAGCTGACCGACTTCGGCATCGCGGCGCCGCTTTCCGCGGCGGGCGAGGAGTTCGCCGGCAAGGTCCACTACATGGCGCCGGAGCAACTGGCGCGCGAGCGGGTCGACGGGCGGGCCGACATCTTCAGCCTCGGCGTCGTGGCCTACGAGCTGCTGACCGGCATCAACCTGTTTAAGCCGCTGAGCCGCGGAAGCTGGGATGAGAACGTCCGCTGGGTGAAATCGGCGCAGTCACGCCCGATCATCCCGCCGCACGAAATCTGCACCGACGTACCGCAGAAGCTGTCGAACATCGTGATGAAGATGCTCGACTACAACGTGAACACGCGCTTCCAGCGCATGATCGAAGTGCTGATGGAGCTTGAAAAACGCTACCTGTTCGCGGAGGGTTTCGGACCGACCAACAACAGCCTGTCCGCTTACCTGCGCATTTTCGAGGCCGACTTCGTCGGGGCCTCACAGGACGACCTGCGCCAGTTGACCTTCCTTCGCAACAAGGAGGGCAAGGTAGCCCTGCAGCGCCGCATCAGCCGCGAACTGTACAGCGAGCGAGGGCTGGAAGAAGTCCGCAGCCGCAAGCGCGCGCCGATTTACAACGTGATCGCCCGCCAGGAAGCAGGCAGCCGCAACAACCCCACGCCGCACAACAACTATCCGAAGGGCCCGGCGGCCGTGGCGGGCGGCAGCGTCATCATCGAAAAGCAGGCTACGGCGACGAAGGATTCGTAGACTCGTCACCGCCCTCGCACACCCCGCCGTCACAGCATGGCTCGAGGTTGATCCCGCACTGCGCGCACTGGCCGTGGCCGTGCACCCAGACGAGTTCGCCGGTGAAACCGCAGTACGGGCATCGATTCATCGCACTTGTCCCCCACCTCGCGCTTCGTAGTGTACCTGCCGGAGGTTGCCATGGATCAATGGACCGCGGAAAAGCGCGAAGACATCGTAAAACGCCTGCACGAGCGCGGCGTCAACCGCCCGTGCCCGCGCTGCGCGGGTGAAGCGTTCAGCCTGGTCGACGGCTTCGCCGTGTTCGGCATGGTGGAAAAGCTCGATGACGAAGCCGTGCGCAACCTGATCCCCAGCGTATGCGTGGCCTGCAACAAGTGCGGCTACCTGACCTTCCACGCCATCGGCCCTCTCGGGCTGCTCGACAAAGACCAGCCGCCGCCGCCCCAGGACAAGCAGACGACGGAATAGCGGAACGCGGACAACCTGTCCGCAGGGACGGCCGCGTTCCGTTTACCTGAACTTGATGCCGATGCTGAATTGCGAGTAGTAGATGTCGTTGAATTCGTCCGTGGGCAGGTACATCTGGATGTCCACTTCGAAGTAGATTCCCACCTGGTTCGTCAGCTCGAAGTCCGCAGAGCGCACCACCACTTCCAGCCCGTTGGTAATCCCGCCCTTGTTGCGGAAGCTGACGTTATTGAAGGGGCGCCACAACGCGAACAGGATAAACCTCGACGATTCGGGCAGGAAGAAGAACTCGAACCCGACGCCTGTGGCGGTGCCGAACAGGTAGGACTGTTCCCAGTCAACGCGGTGGCGATCCTTGATCGTCCCCAGCACGCCCAACTGGTCGTCGCGGTAAACGCTGTCGAAGGCGCGGATCGCCCGGCGGCGGAAGACCATCCAACTGTTGAACTTGTGCACGAACCACATGAAGCGCCAGCGCGCCGCGAACTCGAACTCGACGTTCAGGCTGAGCTTCTGTGAATCGTTCGCGCCGCGATAGTTGCGCGAAAACGGCAACCCGTTGATTTCGTGCGTGTTCGGGTACTGCGTGTTGTAGATGCCGAACGCGGCATCCACGCGCGGCATGAACGACAGCCGCCATTCGTTCGAAACCCGGTACTCGATGTGCGCGCGGGCGCCAAGCCCCCACGGGTCCATCCCGTACAGCCAGTTTGAAGACAGCGAATTGTCGACGCCGCGGATGTCGGTGATGTTGTAGGAACGCGCGGTGTAGTAGACGTTCCAGGCCAGCCCAAAGCCGCCGACTTCAGTTTCGCGGTAGCGCGGGGTTTCGTTCGGGTGGCGTTCGTTGGCGTAAGGCTGGCGCCGCAGCTCGAACTTCATTTCGTCGGCGCTGCTCTCGTCCTTGTCGCCCGAAGCCTGGCCCATCGCGATGCGCGGCCAGTGTTCGTCGGCGCCCGTCCCCTGCGCGTTCAGCACACCCGCCGGCAGCAGGGCCAGCAACAACAACAGGATCATCCAACCGCGCCGCATGCGGCCTCTTTCAACGAACTGCGAAGGGAGGGAGTCTAGGGGCCTGCCAAGGGTGGTCAAGCACACTGCACTCATCGCGTCACTTTTGAATTGTGCACGACGACGTCAAGGTCCGCCCCCGCAACCTTGCCGGTACTAACATCCAGCCCGTGTGACTTCAGCAGAACCGGTGAACCGCGCCGGAGAACGAGCTTCACTTCGACGGCGTCAGCGCCCGGCAGATCGAAGCTGTACTCCTGCGGCTTGCCCGGCCAGAGTCGCGTGTCCTGCGCAAGCGTATCGGCGCGCCAGTAAGGCAACGCCCAGTCGTCACCATCCGCGTTCGCGAACCGGCGCCCAATGATTGCGCCCTGTGTTGCGAATTCGGCTTCGCCCACGCGCTCTTCGGCCGGGAGCGTCGTGCCCGCCGCGAGGGGTCTGCCGCCGGCAGTGCCACTGACCAGCAGCAGGTAGCGTTTCAGCCCGTGACCGGTGGGAATCGCGTGGCCGGCGCCGATGTTTTCGAGCGTCACCTTGATACGCAGCCCGTCGGTCACCTTCTCGCTGGTGACCTTCATGCTGACTGCCGCTTTCAGGAAGGCCGTATCTTCCGTGCCGACGAAGTTGTGCTTGTGCGATTCGCTGAGCGGGCGGAAGCGCGTGCCGTAGCGGGCGATCTCCGCGCCGTTGTGCTCGATCTCGGAGGCCTTCAGGTCGCCGCCCATCTTTACGGGCGACGGCGGCAGCAACGGGTTCGGGTTCGGCACCATGCGCACCTCGCCTGCCGTATACTGCGGCATGTGGCAGGCCTGGCATTCCTTGTAGTCCGGCCCGGGCTGGGCGTAGCGCGTCTGCTGCCACTCGCTGTAGGTGCCTTCGCCCGCGAGCGTGCGATCGTCAAGCTGGTGTTCGTGGCAACCGGCGCACAGCACACCCATCTCGAAGATCGGGTTGTAGCCGGCGCCCATATAGAGGAAGCTGACGTCCGGCAACGGGCCGAACACGCGCTTCACGCCGCCGGGCACGGTGTCGTCGTCAGGGTTGGGGCGCAGCAAACGGATCGAGCCGTTCAGTCCGGGCGCACCGGGCACGCTGATGCGCTCGATCTTGTGGCAGAAATCGCAGTGGTTGCCTTCCATGTCCACGCCGTGCGCATCCAGCAGCGTCGTGCCGTTCAGTTCAAAGCTGTGCAGTTTCGCCGCCAGGCTCGGTGAGTGGCAGGGCGTGCAGTCATCCTGCTTGCGCCCGTTGGCCAGCGCGAACGGCTTCGCGTCTTTCTCGAAAGCCGCGCGCGTCCAGCCGTTGCGGGCCATGCTTGCATGACGCGACGTGCGCCAGGCTTCCCATTCACGGCGGTGGCAGTTGCCGCACTGCAGGTGCCTGGAAGGGTCGTAGCCGGCGCGCCCCGTATAGTCCGGCGGCGTCCACTGGTAATTCACGTAGTCGGTGCGGTCGATCGGCTGCAGCACGATTGTTGCAAACGCGGTCTTCTGCCGGTCACGCTTCGGGCCGATCGCCGAGAACGCCATCTGCTGGTCCAGAGTCACGATGCCGTTGCGGTACCCGAGCTTGCCGGCCGCCAGCAGCGTCAATGACTCAATCGTCTGCAACTCCAGCTTGAAGAATCCCCGTGCGTCAGTGGTCGTCTCGATCTTCCCGGCCGCGCGGCGCTTGACGGCGGCATTCGCCACGCCTTCGCCGCGGTCGTCCACGACCCGACCCCACAACACGAAGGGGCTGTCTTCCGGCGCCTTGTACGCGTCCGTGCCGGTGCGGATGCGCCCTTCGAGCAGCCGGTCCTGCCACTGCTCGGCAACGACCGCACGCCGGTCAGGCGGCATGTCCTCGCCGGGTTGCAGGTTTACGCGCACAGCCTCACCGAGTTCGATGGGGTGCGTTCCGAACGGCAGAGTGTCGTGGTAGTAGCGCACGTCGATGTGCTCGCGGTTGCCGCTGAAGGTGAACCACGCGCCGCCGCCGTTGCTTACGGCCCGGCTGATGTCGAGGCACGACCAGACGCTGAACCATTCGCCGTTGGCAAGCTTGTGTCCCTCGCCGACGGCCGTCCACGCGCCGCCGTTTTCCTGGTCGTCGTTGCCCCAACTGATGTACTGGATGCGGTCGCCGCGGATCTGGACGTCCACCCGGTAGTCGTACTTGCCGAAGATGTAGCTCGCGGCGAAATCCGGCGCGCCGATTTCACCCGGCTCTTCGCCCTGGAAATGCTTCCACGTCGGCGCGCTGCGCCAGTGCTCGATGTCGCGCGCCCATTGCGCAATCTCGCGCTGCGTGGCGGGCGGGTCGTAGGTTGAGCGGTAGGCCGGAACACGCGGGTCGATCACCAGCACGACCAGCAGCAAGAGCAGCAGCCCGATTGCCAAGTATCCCTGGGATTTCACACTCATCGCTGCCCTTCGCGGGCATGCTAGCAGCGAGCAGGCTATGGGAAAGACGGTTATAAAGCCTGGGATGCTTTGCAAAGGTGACGGGCTACCGGTTAGTTAGAGTGGCGGCAGAGTAATCGGGACATACCAGGAGAGAAGATGAAGAAGACAGCCGTATCCATCCTCGCCTGCACCCTGCTGCTTGCAGGCTGCGGCGAAAACCACGACGCCGAAATCGCCAAGTTGAAGGCCGACGTCCAGACCGCGCAAACCGACCTGGACCACGAAAAGGAGCGCTACGAAACCGCGGCCGACGAACGCGCCGACTTCAAGGACAAGTGGGATGACGCCAAGTCGGAAGCAGAGAGGCTGCAGTTGAAGCTGGACGAAGCGAACAAGCTCAAAGGCGAAAACGACAAGCTGCAACAGCAGGTCAAGGATCTGAAAGCCGAAGTCGAACAGCTCAAGCAGGCCAAGCCGGAACCGGGCGACGAGCCTGTCGTCGAGGAGCCGGTCAAGCCGACTACGGAGCCCGAGAAGCCGACACTCGACCCCGCCGTCAAGCAGCGCCTCGATGAGTTGCTGCCGCTGGTCAAGACCGGCGCCGACCGCGAGTCACTGCAGGAAGCCATGGAACTGGTCGGCAAGTCGAACAAGCCGGCGCGCGACGAGTTCATCAAGCAGATGCAGGATTGGGTCAAGGAAGAACCAAACAACGAGCACGCACGCCTCGCGCTGGCACGGGCGCTTACGGTGCGCTTCCGCGACATCGAGGGCCAGCCGATGAAGCAGGGCGCACTGGCCGGGCAGGTGAAGGGCGAAATCGACAAGGCGCTGGAAGTCGACCCGGATTTCTACGACGCGGTCCGCTTCAAGGCCATTCTCGAGGTCAACTACCCGACCTTCACATCCGAATTCAAGGAAGCGAACCTCGCATTGGACAAGGCCATCGAGTTGCAGGACAAGATGAACTGGGAAGACCGCTTCGCCGACATGTACGCCGCCTACGCCGAGTGGTACTTCAAGCAGGACAAGCTGGAAGAAGCCGCCGCCAAGGTGCAGGCCGGGCTCGACCACGCGCCCCGCAACCAGGGACTGCTCGACGAACAGACCAAGATCGAAAACGCGCAGAACGGAAGTGAAGGGGACTGATCCATGAAAGACCCTGTGCAGACAATCGCCGTCGCCGTGATCGCGCTCGTAGTCGGCGCCGCCGGTGCCTGGCTGGTTCTTTCCGGTGTTGAAAGGCCGACCGCCAACAGCCCGGCCATGCACGACGAACCAGCGGACGCTGACACTGCCGACAACGAAGAAGCTCTTCCTGCCGAAAAGCAGGGAACGCGCGACGACAGCAGCAAGCTGCGCGCGCAACTGACGGACAGCCGCAAGCAGGTGACCGATCTGTCAAAGGAGCGCGACGACCTCAAAGGCGAGAAGACCAGTCTGGAAGAGGACAACAAGAAGCTGAAAACCAAGCTGGAACAACGCGACGGGCGCATCAAGGAGCTTGAGGAACTCGCGGCCGGCCCCAACCGCATGCTCGTGAGCTTCGGCAAGTGGGGTGAGATGAAAGAGGTGCGCGAAACCGACTGGAACGACCTCGGCGAAGCGTACGTCAAGATGATCCCGTTGCTGAAGGAACTCGCTGCAAGCATGGCCGAGGGCAAGACGCCCGACCCGGAAACGCGCCAGAAGATCCAGTCGGAGAACCAGCGGCTGATCGCTTACTACGCCAAGGTCATCAAGAAGCTGCCCACGAACGCGGCCATGAACGGCGAGTTCACTCACCCGATCAACATGGTGAACATTCTCGCGGGCCAGCTTGCGGAAGCGGGCATGCCGTTGTCCGACGACCAGAAGAAACAGCTTGCCGCGCTGGGCGACCGGTACGATGAACGCTGGGACGCGCTGCAGAAGGGCTACGACGACAAGACCTGGATGCTGCAGAAGCTCTACGACGAAGCGGATCTCAAGCAGTGGTTCTATGACGAGGTGTTCAAGGTCACCACGACTGACCAGAAGGACATCGCGATACCCGTCGAAGTACGCGGGATGGTCGGCCTTGATCTGTACTCACCGGGCCTGATGCTGCAGGGCAACATAAGGCCGCTGAAGTCAAACGACCTCGCTTCGCTGAAGCAGAACCTGAAGACCAGCGTCACCAACGCAACGACCATACCCGCGGAAACTCTGGACGGCGCCGAGTACATCTTCGACGACTGGCTCAACGCGCTGAACCTGCAGCCGATGTCGGGAATGGAATCAAACCTGTACCGCACCCTGCCGATCATCCAGGCGGCGAAGCAGCAGTTGGTCGCCATGCACGCGCTTGACGACGGGTACGTAGTGGATGAAGAGATTCACAAGAAGCTGCGCTTCGTCCAGACCATCATCGTGCCGCAGGTGGTGCTGCCGGAATAGTACGCCTGTACCTGCGGCGCTGCGCTACTACTATGCTGCCTCGCACAGACGGAGACGAAGATGACCGAGGAAGCCAACGACAAGCCAGCGGAATCCAGCAAGCCGGCCTCAGGCGACATCTCTGTTGCCGAAGCCAAGAGGAAGGTCAGCGAACCCAAGGTCGTTGACCGCATCGTCATCCACCCGTTCCCGAAGGTCGTGCTGCTCTGGCCGGTGATGATTTCGTCGCTGCTGTTCTATTTTCTGGGCGGCGGGGTGTTCGACGAAGCCTTGGTCAACCCGTCCGCGCTCGGCTGGTGGTGGATCGTGATTTTCTTCTTCAACCTGCTGGTCCACACCTTTGACTTCGGGCGCAACAACTTCATCGCGACCATCGCCGTGTTGGGCCTTGGGTTCCTGGGATTGTGGGTCTGGGACCTGCAATCGGACATCGCCGTCTACGACAGCATCTACCGCTTCTTCGGCGACCAGCAACTCGACATGCACCCGAATTTCTATGCGATGATGGCGGCAGTGCTGGCCGTGCTGATGCTGATGGCGTTCATCACGACCCGCTTCAACTACTGGGTTCTGTCGCCGAACCAGCTCACGAACAAGCACGGCATTCTCGGCGACGAGCGGCACTACGCGACCATCAACATGGGCGTGGAAAAGGAAATCCCGGACATCTTCGAGTTCCTGCTGTTCGGCAGCGGGCGGCTGATTTTCAAGCCGGGCATGGGCCAGGACCAGCACAAGTCGCTGGTGGTGGACAACGTCTTCCGCGTCAACAAACTCGAGAAGAAGGTGCGCGAGTTCCTGGGAATCATCAAGGTCGACGAGGACCGGTACCGCTAGCCCTCATTCGCGCCGCAGCAGCAACGCCGTCGCCGCCAGCACCAGCAGGGCGGCGGCGAGCGTTAACCACGTCGTGAATTCCAGCGGCTCGCTCTCGTTACGCGTTGACAGGTCAAGCTCGCCCTGCGGCTCGAACGGCTCGGCCAGTGCCGCGCGCTCACTGGGCAGGCGCCAGTCCCCCACCGGCTCGTACCGGGCGCGCTCGCTTGGCCGCTCGCCCGTGACCACGCCCAGCGCATTGTCGAGCAGCAATGCCGCCGCCGCGACCGGGGCATGCGTGAACGGGTCCCCGGCGAATTCGAGCACGCCGCCGGCTTTCAGGCGCACGAGATCGCCAAGCCGCTCGCCATCGCGCATGGCGCTGACCAGTGGGCGCGCGGATTCATCGGGGGCAAGCAAACGGCCTTCCCCCAGCCAGTCGAAACTCTCGATCGGCAGTTCATGAAACAGCAGGTGGCCCGGGTCGTAGCTGAGTTGCGCACCCGAAAGGTCTGTACGCGCGCCCAGGTTGATGCGCACGGCCGGCGTTCTGTCGCGGTTCCCCAGCCAGGCTGACGGCTCGCCCCCGTCGGCGCTGTCGGCACCGAGCGCCTCATACAGCGCGCCATGGGCGTCGCCCTGCCAGTCTTCGCCGACGCCGATCACGAAAGGCCTGCGCTTGAGCTTGAAGATTCGTTCGTCGCTGCCGATCAACTGAACCTCGACGTCGTCAACGACGGGCTTGCACTCCCACGTCCGCACCCTGCCGTCTTTCCGGCTGCTCAGTATGCGAGCGTCGAAAATCTGGACGCGATCCGGCGTGGTTTCGCGCACGATGACCCGGTCGCCTTCCGGGCGAATCTCGAACACGGCGCCCTCGGATGCGGTATTCACACGTGACACCACCACCCCCAGGTCCGTCGCCCCGTTCACCGGTGCGCACAGCAACAGAACGCGCCCGTCGGCATCTCGGCTGCGCGCGGCGAACTGCGCAAGCTCAGCCTGGATCGCACCCGGGCGCAGCGATTTCAACTCGCCTGCTTCCTCCAGTTCGTCGGCGCCGGCCAGATAGAACGTCAGCTCCGAATCCGGCGCCAGCTTGCGGGCGCGTTCGATCGCGTCTTCCAACCCGGGTTCGTCGGCGCCCGGTTGCAATCGCTCGATGAAGACCGCGACTCGCGGCTGCGCAGACGGCTTAAGCCAGGCCGGTCGGGCCGCGCCAATGCCGCCGGCGATCAACGCGCCCAGCAGCAACCACAGCAGCCAGTCGAAATTGCGCCGGCTTCGCTTCTGTGCCTGGGCCTGCTCCGCGATGCGTTGCCAGATCAACAACGTGCCGACGTCACGCCGCTTCGGCCCGCGGCGCATCGTCGCGAGCGCCACCAGAACCGCCGCGGCGGCCAGCAGAATCAGTGCGGGAGCGGCCAGCAGGTTCATGGCGTCGCCCCCGCCGGCAGCAGCTTGCCGAGAAACAGCTCGCGCAGGTCGGCGGCACTGTCGGTCAGCGCCAGCGTCCAGCCGTGGCGGCGCGCGATGCCTTCGATGCCTTCCAGGTGCCTCTCGAGCTCTCGCTGGTAGGCCGCGATGGTCGCGGCATCGAGGGTCAGCTCCAGGCTTTCGCGTTCCTCCAGTCCGTGCAGCTCAAGCGCATCCCCAGGCCGGGGGTCGAGTTCATCCGGCGCGAGCACCTGCAGCAGGGTCAGGTTCGTGCGCTTCTCGCTCATGGCCTGAAGCGGCTGCAGGCTCTCCAGCGGCTCCAGCGCGTCGCTGATGACCACCAGGTCGCTCGGTGCCCGCCCTCGCGCGAACAGGGCTTCGGCGCGCGCGTGCAGTCCCGTGTCCTGGGTGGGCTCGGCCGCGACAAGGTGGTCGAGAAAACGGCTGAAGCGGGATACGCCCTCAACGGCCGCCTGTCCCGCCAGCGTCGCGCTGCCGCCCCGCTTCAGGGCAAGGTACCCGAACGCCGCCGCCGCCCGCCGCGCGAGCAGATGCTTGGGCGGGTCGCCGGCCGCCATCGAGCGCGAGCAGTCAAGCAGCACCGTCACGTGCTCGGTGCGTTCGTGTTCGTACTCGCGCATGAAGAAGCGCCCGAGGCGCCCGTAGGCGTTCCAGTCCAGGCGGCGCAGATCATCACCCGGCGAGTACGGCCGGTGACCTCGGAATTCGGTCTGCCCCTGCGCGCGCCCGTGCCCTCGCGAGCCTTCACCAAGGCTGCCACGCAGGCGCAACAAGGCCGCATCCAACGCCTCTAGCTGGCGCAGAAACGTGGCTGGAAAGAGAACCGATTGATCCGTCATCGAATACAGGTACCGAGCGGGAGGCCGATCTGCCGCTATTTCCGGCGCATGTTGCGATCGTGGCGCATGATGTCCCAGACCAGCGCCAGGCCGCCCGCCACCGCCGCCAGGAATAGCAGTATCGCGAAGCCGGGGTAGCCGAGAATTTTGAACTTCGTCTCGATCCCCATAAGCATCGCCGCGCCGACGATCAGCGCCGCCACCACCAACCCGTGCGCGATACGGTTCGCGACCTTCTGGAAGCCCTGCACCAGTTCCTGCTCATCGAACGAACGCACGCGGAACTCGAGCTGGTTCTCGGCCACACGATCAAGAATCTTGTTCACGCGCCCGGGCAACTGGTTGGCGAATTCGTTGACCTCAAGCGCTCGCCCGAGCAACGCCGCCGGCGAGGTGTTCTGGCGCATCATCTTGAGCACCAACGGGATGGCGCTGCGTCGGATCGCTTCATAGGGATCAAAACCGGGAGCCAGCGAGCGCCCCAGCTCGTCCAGGTTCATCAGCGCCTTGCCGATCATCGTGAGTTCGCTGGGCGGGCGCATGCCGGTGTCCCCGGCGGCGCGGGCGAGTTCCATCACCACGCTGCCGAGCTGGATCTGCTCCATGTGCGCGCCCTGGAACGCGTTGATCAGCGTCTTGATCCGTGAGCGGAATTCGCGCTCGTTGAAATCCGTGCCGGGATGGCCGATGCGAACGGCCAGGTCGGAGGCCTGCTCGGGGCGCCCTTCACCCAAGGCGATCAGCAGACGCAGGAAGCGCTCGCGCATCTCGACGCTTACGCGCCCGACCATGCCGAGGTCGAGCAGCGCCACGCGGTTGTCTTCCATCAGCATGACGTTGCCGGGGTGCGGGTCCGCGTGGAAGAAACCGTCGATGCAGAACTGCTTCATGTACGCCTTCTGCAGCGTCTCGGCCAGCATCGGGCCGTCAATTCGTTCACGGTCTTCGTCGGTAAGTTCGGTGATCTTTCGCCCCTTGACGAAGTCCATCGCCAGGACGCGCGCCGTCGTGAAATCCTCGACCGGCTGCGGCACGAACAACTGTGGGAACTCCTGCAGGTTCTCCGCCAGTGTCGAGAGGTTCTGCGCTTCGGTGCGGTAGTCGAGCTCGCGCATCAGCGTGCGCCGAAACTCGTCGACGATGCCCTTGAAGCGATAGCGCTCGGCGAACTGGGTCAGCGTTTCCAGCGTGCTGGCGACTTCGTCCAGCACGTCGAGGTCGTCGGCCAACCGGGCACGAATCCCCGGGCGCTGGACTTTTACCGCCACCTCGCGCCCGTCCGGCAGCGTCGCCTTGTGCACCTGCCCGAGGCTCGCGGCGGCAAGCGGCGTCGGTTCGAACGTCAGGAAGGTCTTGGCAATGCTCTGCCCGAACTCCTCGTGGATGACTTCTTCAATCTTCTCGAACTCGACCGCTTCCACGTCATCCTGAAGAGTCTCGAGCCCCTTGATGTACTCAACCGGGATCAGGTCGCCGCGCGTCGAAAGCACCTGCCCGAGTTTCACGAACGTCGGGCCCATGGCTTCCAGTTCGCGCGCGAACTCGGCCGGCTTGGGGTGCGCGCGCTGAGTGATTTTGCCCAGGTCTTCCCCGAGCAATTCTTCCAGCCCGCTGCTGCGCACGAGTTCCGAAAACCCGAACCGCAGCATCAGCGACGTTATCTGCCGGTAGCGCTTGAGGTGCTGCGGTTTCAGCGAGATCTTCATAAGCGACAGTTTACACACCCGTTACGAAAATCGCCCCCCTTCACCCGTAGAATGAAAAGGAAGGAACCGGCAACACCTACAGGCCGTCCAATTGGTGGCACGCCAGCCAACAGGAGCAACCCATGTTCACTACCCGCAAGGTCCTGCCGACACTCGCACTCGGCGCGATGCTGATGGCCGCATGCACGGCCTCGACGCCCAAGAAGGAGGGCGAGGTCGAAAACCCGAAACCGGAAAAGACGGGCGAGCACAATACGCCGGCACCCGCCAAAAAACTCACGCTCAGCCTCGACGACTTGAAGGCGTACGAAATCAAGGACGGCGACGCGGGCAAGCCGATCGAGTTCAAGCTCGAAAACGGCATGACCGGCTGGGCCGTGAAGATGCCGCAGCAGTTGCCCATGGCGACGCCCGCCGTTTCCGACGGACGCCTTTTCGTGGGCGGCGGCTTCGGCAGCTACGACTTCTACTGCATCGACGCCGAAACCGGCAAAATGATCTGGCAGGTGCGCACCACGGACGACGGCCCCACTGGCGCTGTGGTGTCTGGTGACTACGTCGCCTACAACACTGAGTCCTGCACGCTGGAAATCCGGTTGTGCAGCAACGGCGAACTGGTCTGGGGGCGCTGGCTGGGGGACCCGCTGATGAGCCAGCCCGCCATCGCCGACGGACGCGTGCTGATGTGCTGGCCGACCGGCGGCGGCTTCGGCAACGCCACTCCAGCACTGCCACCGGAAGAGCAACACCCCGAAGACGAAATTGCGCCCGACAAGGACGGCGATCCGGTACCCCAGACAGCAGACCAGCCCAAAGCTGTTGAGACCAGCAGCGGCGCGGGCGCCGTGAAGCGCGGCACCATTGCCCAGGGCGGGATCACTGTGAAAGGCGAAGGCAGCCACGCGATCGGCTGCTTCGACCTGAAGTCGGGCAAGGTGTACTGGGCACAGGCCGTACCGGGCGACTGCATCAGCGCGCCCGTGGTGGAAGGCGGCATCGTGTTCGCCTCGACCCTCGACGGCACGCTTACGCAGATCGACCTGAAAACCGGCGAGTTGCTCGGCCAGAAAAAGCAGAACGCTACCAGCGCGCCCTGGGTGGCCGTGGAAGACGGCAAGCCCGAAGCCATCTGCGCGCAGCGCGAAACCGAAACCACTGTCGTAGATGGCAAGGAAGTGCAAGTGCACTACGAGGGCTGGCGCCGCTTTGACCGCGGCTCGCATGCCCAAGGCGACATCCAGCAGCGTCAGAGTGCCGACTACCTCGATCGCCGGGTCGTGGCGGAGAACGCGTACTATGGCTCCGCCTCGAAGTCCGCGCAGGACAGCGGAGTGGGTTTCGGCAGCGCGCCAAGCACCGCCAAAGCAGGCGATGCCGAGCAGAACGTCGGCGAAGGCAGCATCGTGGGACTGTGGGCCTTCCAGGGTTCCCGCCCGCTGGTTCACAAGGGCAAGCTCTACAATTGCCTCGGCAACACCGTCAGCGGCGGCGATACCGCAGGCGACAAGGTGGAATGGGAACTGACCTACCGCCCCGATCGAAAAGAACGCCTGCTCAGCCCCCCCGCCGCGGCCGGTGGACAGCTTATCTTCGCGGGGCTGGACGGCGCCGTGTTCAGTGTGGATTCGGAAAGCGGCGAGTTGACCCACGCCATGAAGCTGAACAAGAGCTTCGTCTTCCAGCCGGCCGTGATGGACGGGAAAATCTACCTGTGCACGCAGGACGGCTGGCTGATCGCCATCGACACCGGCGATGAAGCCCTCAGTGGCTGGAGCATGTGGGGCGGCGGCCCGGCCCACAACGGCAAGTAGACCCGCATCAGGAACGCCCCCGGGTAGAGCCCGGGGGCGTTTTCATTTTTTCGGCCCGCCCACTGCCCCAGCGGCATTCAGACAGGCGAGGACCCCTGCGCCCCGGTCCCTTCCGGCGGCAAGAGGCAATTGGAGAAGCTTCATGAAGCGCCTGGCACTGACCGTGCTGCTGGGGTGTGCGGCCGTCGTCGCGTTCATCCTGGCAAGCCCGCCCCAAACCGTTGAGGCCGACGGGGTGGAATGGATCACCGACTACAAAGCCGGGCTGGAACAGGCCCGCGTCGAAAACAAGCCGATCTTCCTCGAGTTCCGATGCGTCCCGTGAGTGCCCTGCCGAAAATTCCATAGCCAGTTGGCTAACCCTAAGGGCAAAACAGCAAAACTCCTGAGCGACTACGTCTGCATCCTGGTTGACGACCTGACCGGCGTGGACATAGGGCTGTTCGAATTCGACCCGGACTCGACGCTGTACTGCTTCATCCTGAACGCGGACGAGCAGATCTACATGCGGTACGGCGGGCGCGATGACGAAGACGCCGAGACGTTCCTCAATGAGGATTCGCTTCACATCGCGCTCGAGCGCGGGCTGGAGCTGCACAAGAAGTACCAGGACGGCGAACTCGCGAAAACCGAACGCCCGCCCGCGAAGTTCCCGCGCGACTATCCGTCGATCGCCGACGACGAGATCAAGAAGAAGAAGTGCGTGCACTGCCACCACATCGGGCAGGCGAAGACTCTGTACCTGCAAGGCAAGAACGAACTCGACAAGGAAAAGGACCTCTGGGTCTACCCGGACATCAAGAAGCTCGGCATTACCCTCGATCCGGAGAAGGGGCTGGAAGTCAAGGACAGCGACGACGCCGCGAAGAAGGCCGGCATCAAGAAGCGCGACGAGATCATCAAGCTGGAAGGCAAGCCGGTCTACACATTCGGCGACCTGCAGTACGAGTTGAACAAGCACCCGGCCGAGTCCGAAACGCTGAAGCTGACGCTCAAGCGCAAGGATGAGGAGATCGAAGCGGAGATCAAACTCGACAAGTGGTGGCGCGTCACCAACATCGAACGCCGCGCCGGCACGCATGCCCTGTCGCCGTTCCCCGAGTTCTGGGCGACCGAGCTGGATGAAAAAGCCAAGCGCAGAATCGGCGCCAAGAAAGACGAGTTCGCCTGCGAGGTCACCAAGTTCTGGGTTAAGACGAACGCCCAGAACGCCGGGGTACAGCCGGGCGACATCGTCTACGAGGTCGATGGCGTGCGCAAAGCCGAGTACACCTGCAACCCGACCCTGTGGATCCGCCTGAACAAAAAGGCGGGCGACAAGATCACCATCAAGGTCATGCGCGGCGGCAAGAGCATGGAGTTCAGCTTCACGCTCAAGGCGCGCCCCTGGTAGCGCAATCGGGGCCGGCGGCACGCCCGCCGGCCCCTGAAATCACCCAGAGACTTTCGGCAAGTATGGGCGGTTCTTGCTAAGATCGGATCGCCATGCTCACACGCGTACTTGCAATCGCAACCGCGATGGCCGCCTGCCTCGCATGGGGCTTTGACGGCGGCAGCCGGCCTGTATCCGCAGACAGCACCGACACCACGCAGCCGGTTTCCGAGTTCATCGACGCGGAAATCGCGAAGGTGTGGGAGCGCGACGGCGTGAAGCCCGCGAACCTGGCCCTGGACGAAGTCTTCCTGCGCCGCGCGTACCTCGACACCGTCGGCGTGCCGCCCACCCGCGAAGAAGCGCGCGCTTTCCTTGACGACGAGCACCTCGACAAGCGCCGCCGGCTGATCGACAAGCTGCTCGATGACCCGCGCTTCGGGCAGCACCTGGCCGACTTGTGGATGCCGATCCTGCGCGAGCGCGGCAATGAACTGGGCGAACTCGGCGTCTCGGCCGGCGACGTTATGGCCGTCTGGCTCGCCGATGAATTCAACAAGGACACCGGCTTCGACGAAATCGTTTCGGCCATGGTCCTGGCGGAAGGGCCGATCTCGGAGAATCCGGCCGCCGCGTACTTCGGGCTTCAGGGCTTCCCGGCCAGTCCCGCAGACATGGGCGGGCTCACCACGAAGCACTTCGCCGGCATCCAGATCCAGTGCGCGCAGTGCCACGACCATCCGTACGAAGACGCCTGGACGCAGGAAGCGTTCAAGGGCATGGCAAGCTTCTTCACCGGTATCGAGATCAAGGCCGACTTCTACGTGCAGCCGATCGACCCGCGCATCGAGACCACGCCGATCGCGCCGCGCAAGCTGCTCGAGGCATATGCCAAATCACCCGACCTTCCGCCCGAGGCGTTCAACCGCGTCAACGACCTGCTGACCTACGACCAGCCGCAACTGCTTGGTGACAGACCTGTCAAAACCCGCGACACCAAGATGTGGCGCAAGATTTACGCAACCTGGCTGACGTCGCCGAAGAACAAAACGGCGCTGCAGTATCAGGTGAACCGGTTCTGGAGTTTCCTGTTCGGCATGGGGCTGCTGAACCCGGTGGATGATTTCAACAGCCTGAACGAGGCGAGCCACCCGGAGCTGCTGACGAAACTGGGCGACTGGTTCGGCTCCCACGGGCACAGCGTGAAGAAACTGTACCGCGCGATCATGAACTCGCGCACCTACCAGCTCGGCGCGAAAGGTGAGGAGGGCGCGGAACCCTGGCACTTCGCCTCCGCGGCGCCGCGGCAACTGACGCCCGAGCAGTTCCTCGGCGCGCTGTTCCAGTTGCGGGACGGCCCGTCGATCCTGAAAAGCTTCGCCCGCAAGACGGTCAACCAGTACGCCCGCCTGCGCCAGTTCAAGACCTTCCAGGAAATGCAGAAGGCCAAAGGCGAAGGCGATATGAAGAACCAGGCCAAGTTCGATGAGGACCTGCTGAAAACCTACGAAAGCTGGCTGGCAAAGATGGACATGGACTGGCAGGTGCGCCGCGGGCTGGCGCAGCAGTACGCCGCGCTCGGCAGCGACGACGAGCGCATGACCAGCGACACCTTCACGCTCTCGATCGACCAGGCGCTGAGCATCCTGAACGGCGAAGTCACACGCCGCCTCAGCGATTCGCGTAACGGCTCGCTGGTGTACTCGATCATGCGCGACTTCAACAAACTCGACGAACGCATCGAGGGGCTGTACCTGGCCGTGCTGTCACGCAGGCCGACGCTGGTCGAGCTTCAGCGCACGCTGAAGTACTTTGCAGGCTTGAAAGAAGACGGCACGCCGGAGCAACTCGGCTTCGAGGATCTGTTCTACGCGCTGGTCAGCACGACCGAGTTCGCGACGAACCACTAGGGTTTCGGCGGGGTCAGCACCTGCGTGTGGCCCGTCGGCGCGTCGCCCTCGAAGTCGAGGAACTTCAGCTCGGGGATCATCTTCTGCAGCTCGTCTTCGAGCCGGTCGACCTCGCGCGCGATCGCGTTGGTGATGCGCTCGCCGAACTCGGTTGAGAACTTCTTCGCCGCTTCGTGGTCGTGCAGGTCTACTTCGTGCTTGTGAACCCAGTCCAGTTGCTGCTCGCCGTACCAGTGGCCGTTCCAGTCGATCTCGGCCTTCAGCGTGTAGGTATCGGCGCCGATGATGCGGCTCTGGATATGCCGCACGCGGTCGACGCTCGGCTGGGCGTTCAGGAAGTCCAGCGCCTGCTGCTGCATCTGCGGCGGGATCGCACGCCCGAGCATCAGTCCGCGGTTCTTGTAGCCGAGCCACACCGCAATGAAGCCGAGCAGCCCGCCGATGAAGATCGAGCCGATCGCGTCGAAGATCGGCATGCGCGTGAAGTACGACAGCAGGATACCGGTGAGCGCCAGTATCACACCGAAGCACGCCACGCTGTCTTCAAGCAGCACGGCCGCGATGGTCGGGTCGTCCGTCGTGCGCAGGAACTTGAGCAGCGACTTGTCGCCACGCCGCGCGTTGATCGCCTTCACGGCCTTCAAAAGTACAAAGCCGTCCAGGCAGAAGCCGACGCCGAGGATCACGAAATCGAGCCAGCCGATCTTCAGCGGGTTCGGATGCAGCAGCGCTTCGACGCCGTGGTAGACCGTCACGCCGCAACCCAGCACGAAAATGCCGACCGCCGAAAGCAGCGCGAACAGGAAGCGCTCGCCGCCGTACCCGTAGCTGAACATCTCGTTGGCCGGTCGCTCGCTGCGTTTGATGCCGATGAACAGCAGCGCCTGGTTGCCGGTATCGGCGAGGGTGTGCATCGCCTCGGCGAACATGGAACCCGAGCCGGAGACGGCGAAGCCGATGAACTTCAACACGGTGATGATCGCGTTGACAACCAGCGCCGCAAGCACCGCACCTTTGGAATCACCGTCGCCTGACATCGCTCTCCTTACGGACGGCGGAATTTAGCGATGATGGCGCGTGCAGGGTAGGGCAAACGTCAACTGTTGAAGTGCTCGAACGCGTCTTTCACGTCGAAGGGGCGGAAGCCCTTCTTCACGAAGAGTTCACATTCGACGCCGGCCTGCTTGCAGGCGGCCTCGCCGTGGCATGAAAAGCCGCGGTACTCGGGGTTGCCGCGGGGCTCGGGGTCGCCGCCGAAATGAATCTCGACGATTTCACCGAGCTGCGCGCACTGGATATCGAAAATCGGCATGGCGTCCTCAGCTGTTCTTCTCGTTGCCGCCCATCTTTGCCACCAGCTTCAGGAAGCTGTCAAGCAACTCGTCGTGCCCGGCGCTGCGTGATTCCGGGCGCTTTGAGGGTAACACAACAACGTCGCGCGCGCCGATTTCATTCTTGTGGGTACGGAAGATCTCGCGGATGCGCCGCTTGAAGCGGTTGCGCTCGACGGCGCCGCCGAAGCGCGTGCTGACCACCAGCCCCAGCCGCGGGTGCCCCAGGTCGTTGTCGAGCCAGTGCACCACCAGCCGCTTGTTGCCCGCGCTGCGCCCGCCCTTGAACACGGCGTCGAACTGCGCGCGCTTCAGCAGCTTTTCTTCCTTGCGCAGCTTGTTGTCGCCCGTGAACTCGTGCATCGGTTCTGAACACCCTCCTGCCCGTCGCGTCAGCGGTTATAGTCCGTTGCATGGGCACGCGCGGCAAGCTGTTTGATACCAGTGAGTTGAAACCGGTTGTGAAAGGCCGGTTTGTCGAAGTCGCGTTGCCGACGCCGGTGGACCGCGTGTTCGACTACCTGGTGCCCGAGCCGCTGAAGGACCGCGCGCAGGTCGGCCATCGCGTGACCGTGCCGTTCGGCAAGCGCAGCCTGCAGGGCTTCGTCGTGGCCACCAAGGACGAATCCACGCTGATGCGCCACCAGATCAAGGAAGTGCTGGAAGCGCCGGACGACGAACCGCTGGTCGGAACAGGCATGCTGCGCCTCACCGAGTGGATGGCCGAGTACTATGCGTGTTCGTGGGGCGAGGCGTTGCAGGCCGTGCTCCCGGCCGTGGTGCGCACCGGGCGCAAGCGCCGCATGCTGACCGTGGTGCGCCTGGCGAAGTCGCCCGATGAAACTCTGGCCCGCGCGGCTGAACTCGAGGAGAAAGCCCGAGCCAGCAAGGGCAGCGGCGAGCGCAACCTGAACTACGCCCGGGTGCTGCGCGCGATGGGGACGTTCATTGAGGACGTGTTCACGCCGTCAAACCTGGCCGAGAAGCTGGGCGTATCCGAGTCGCCAATCCGAACACTGGTCAAGCAGGGCTGGCTGCGCTTCGAGAAGATCGAGCCGGAACACGCCCCGGGCGGCGGCATGCTGGGCGCGCCCGACTTCGTGCCGGAGACGCTGACTTTCGACCAGCAAAAGGCGCTGGAAGCGGTCGCGCACGCCCTCGACCGCGATGAATTCAAGACCTTCCTGCTGTTCGGCGTAACCGGCAGCGGCAAGACCGAGGTCTATATCCGCGCCATCCAGCGCGCTGTGGAGCACGGCAAGTCTGCCATCGTGCTGGTGCCGGAAATCAGTCTTACGCCCCAGACCGTGCGCCGCTTCGCCAGCCGTTTCGACGACGTCAGCGTGCTGCACTCCAGCATGACCGATGCCGAGCGCCGTGATGCCTGGCGCGACATTTCATCGGGCAAGTCACGTGTGGTGATCGGCCCGCGCAGCGCCCTGTTCGCGCCCGTGAAAGACCTTGGGCTGGTCGTCGTCGATGAGGAACATGAGGGCACCTACAAGCAGGACAACACACCACGCTACCACGCACGCGACACCGCCATCATGCGCGCGCGGCTGGAGGGCGCATCTGTGCTGCTGGGAAGCGCGACGCCGTCACTGGAAAGCTGGCACAATGCACAGGCCGGCAAGTACACACTGCTCGAGCTCCGCTCAAGAGTCAGGAGGCCGGAGGCGGGAGGCGGGAGCAGCCACGAGCCCGCTCCTCTGTCGGGCTCCGCTGCGGGCCTCGCGCAGGTCGAAATCATCGACATGGCGCAGGAATGCCGCGAGCAGCACAAGATGACCTTCTTCTCGCGCCGGCTGCGCGGGGCCTGCGCGGCGGCGCTGGAACGCGACGAGCAGGTGATCATCTTCCTGAACCGCCGCGGCTACCACACGCTGCTGAGTTGCGCCAACTGCGGCCAGGCCATGATGTGCCCGCAGTGCGACATCCCGATGAGCTTCCATCGCGGGCTGAAGAAGATGGCCTGCCACTACTGCCTCGAAACTGCAGACATCCCGCGCCAGTGCCCGTACTGCATGGGCGGCCCGGTCAAGCTGATGGGCATGGGAACCGAGCGCCTTGAAGAAGAACTGAAGGTGATCTTCGCCGGGCGCAGCATCGCGCGCATGGACAGCGACGTGATGAAATCGCGCGAAGACTATGAGGTCACGCTCGACGCCTTCCGCGCCGGCGAAACGCAAATCCTGGTCGGCACACAGATGATCGCCAAGGGGCTCGACTTCCCGAACGTGACCGTGGTCGGCGTGGTCAGCGCCGACGTCGGCATGGGGCTGGCCGACTTCCGCAGTTACGAGCGCTGCTTCCAGTTGTTGACGCAGGTCGCCGGGCGTGCGGGACGCGGCAGCAAGGAAGGCCACGTGATCGTGCAGACCTTCCAGCCCGACCACGTCAGCATCGTCACCGGCGCGCGCCAGGACTACCGCGCGTTCGTCGAATATGAGCTCCACCACCGCGAAGAAAGCAACTATCCGCCGTTTTCGCGCATGGTGCTGGTCACAGTCGAGGGCAAGGACGCCAACAAGACCGACGACGAGGCCGGCAAGATCGCGGCTACGGCCAACGACTTCGCACAGCGCTTCAAGGGAACGATCTACGCCGTGGCCGGGCCGTTTGAAGCGCCGATATCGAAGCTGCGCGGGCGGCACCGCAAGCAGGTGATGATCAAGGCCAAGGGCTTCCGTGAAGTGCGCGGCGTCGTGAACGCGATCAAGCCGCTGGTGAAGGTGCAGGAAAAACTGCGCACCGGCATCGACGTTGACCCGGTCAACATGCTGTGAGGACACGCAGCAACGTGTCCCTACTTGCCGTAACGATAACCACCCGGGATGGGCACGACCGGCGCGGACGGCACATGCGGCCTGGGGTTCCCGTACCGGTAACCGGGTGCTTGCGGGGCCTTGGGCTCGGGGTTGCCGTAGCGATAGCCCGGAGCCTGCGGGGCTTTGTAACCCGGCATGGCCTGCTGTTCCCGGGCGCGGCGAACGTCTTCCTCGTGCATGCGGCGGCGTACCTTGTCCAGAACATCCTCGTTGGCGCCCGGCTTCGTGTTGTAGCCCCATTCCTGAGTATCGATGGGCTCGTAGCGGTACCCACCCTGGGGCGTCTCGCGGTTGGGGATGTGCTGCTGCCAGTTGTGGTCGATCTCAACTTGTCGCTGCTGCTGGCTGCGCGGCTGCGGCGGTTTGTGACAGCCGGTCGACCCGAAGTCAGCCAGGCTGAAGAACACGGTCACGGAGATCAACACGGCGATCACCGACATCAGCAGGCCGGCGCGCGGCGCCGCGGTTTGCCGGATCTTCCAGTCCTTGCAGAACGCGTAGCTGCGGAGCGCGGCGTAGATGCCGAACACGGCCATCAACACGCCCGGCACAAAGCCGCAAACCGAAATCGACAGCAGCATCGAGCCAAGCCCGAGCCAGAAGGCATGGGACGCGTGCGGGTCCTCAATCGGCAGGCGCAACTTGCGGGGCATCGGCAGCACCAACGGCTGGCGCTTTACGGGCAGTTTCTTCTGCCAGGTCGGGTAAGGCGCGTAGCCGTAGGGAACGCCGCTGCTTTGGTGGACGGCGATTTTCTCGCCGCAGTCGGGGCAGGTAATGCGGTCACCCAGGTAAAACTCGCTTACCTGATTGGTCCAGCCGCAATTGCAATGAATCCTGAAACTCATCGCGCCACCTGACTTTATTATACCCCTCAGAGCGACAAACGCACGGAGATTGGAAAACAGCCGCCTCCAGCAGCAAAACGCGGCCCTGTTTCAACAAGTAAAAACCCCCGGCAGGCGCCGGGGGTTCAGAAATATGGGATTGGGCGGGTTTAACTGTCGCGCAGCGCCTTGCGGGCTTCCAGCAGGCGCTTGTACTCGGAGTCGCTGAGGAAGCCGCGAATCACCTCGCGTTGGCTGCTGCTCATGTCTTCGTCGTACTGGCCGAAAGTGTCAATGAACCGGCGGGCCGCGTCCTCGTCGCGCCCGAGGCGCAGGTTGGCGGCGATCACCGAGGCATTCGCCTGGTCCTTGAAGCGCCCGGCGCCCTGGCGGCTCAGGTAGAAATCAGCCGTCTCGATCACGGCCTCGAAGTCGTGGCGGTACTCCGCCTTGCGCACCAACGCATACAGCGTGACTTCATCGAGCGTGCGGTAGTCGGCCACGGGCGCCCCGGTCTCGGCCCCCAGCGGCGAGCCGCTGTTGTAGCTGATGCGGTACTTGCCGAGCTTGCCCTGCGGCACGCCGACACCGTTCAGCGCTTCGATGACGGCCGACATGTCAACCGGCTCACCGTCAGCGCGGCTGCGCGAGACTTCATCGCTGAGCGTCTTCAGCGCGGCGTCGAGTTTTTCGAGGAACTGTTCGTACTCGGCGCGGCGATTGGCCGGCAGGTCCGCGATCTCGGTAGCGAGCCAGCGGTTGCGGCGGGTGAGGTCCGAATACTCGAGCTCCATGGCGATCAACTGGCGCTGCAGATCCGGGTCGTTGACGCGGGTGTGCACGACGTTGCGGCGCATGGACTCGAAGCGGGCTTCGTGGTCGGCCAAGGCCGGCAGCAGGTCTTCCTCGGTCGGGGTTACGCGGGCGACCGGCATCGCGGATTCGCCGCCGAGTTGTTCAAGCCCCTCAGCGTCATCACCGTGGAACAGCCCGGGCATGCCCACCATCGCAAGGATCAGCGCGGCCGCGGCGGCGCCGATTCCGATCTGCACGGCGTGCTGCCACAGCGGCACGGGCGCTTTATTGATCTGGCTGCGGGCACGGTCGGCGAGTTCTTCTTCGCGGATGCGCCCGATGACGCGCTGGTCAAAACCCTCTTTGGGTTCGACAACGGGCACGGAGCCGAGCAGTTCAATGGCGTGCTGCAGCGCCTCGACCTGTTTTTTGAGTTCGGGGTTGCGCTCGAGTTTGCGCTCGAAGTCGCGTTCGGCTTCGGTGGACATGCGTCCGTCCACGTAATCGTGGACCTCAGGCGAAAACGGCTGGTACTCAGAAGGTTTCATTACAAGGGGCCCCAACTCACTTCACGGGCTTCCAGCCCTGTTACAAGCTTGTTACGAACAAGCATCAAACGCACACCCACAAAAAGACGCCGGTATCGATCATTTGTATTTCAAGGGAATCGACGGCGACCGGTCGCCTACCCGCCGGCCACGGAATCCGGCTCGTCTTCGTCACCAGTTTCGACATATCGGGCGATGCGATTGGTGAAAAACTCTCTCGCGCGCGCCAGGCGGGCGGACACCGTTTTGACGCTGCAGTCGAGAACCTTCGAAGCTTCCTCGTGCGTCAGCTTCTGGATGTCCACCAGTTCCAGCACGTCGCGGAACTTCGGGCTCATGGCCTCGAGGGTTTCATCAATCAGCTCGCGCAGCTCGTTGTTCGTGGTGGTGCCGACGGGGCCGCGCCCCGGGTGCTCGAACTGGAGCGACGGCGATTCGTCGTCGTCCTCACGTGACTTGCCGCGAAGCACCGTGAAGGTCACCGGGCGCTTCTTGCGGATGTAGTCCGTGACGAGGTTGCGGGCGACGCGATACAGCCACGCCGAGGCGGTCTGGTCGCGAATGCGGTCCAGTTCCTTGTACAGGCGGACGAAAGTTTCCTGGGCAATATCCTCGGCCGTCGCCTCATCCCTCACCAGTCGATAGACGTAGCTGAAGATGGGGCCGCGGAATTTCTCGAGATAGCGCTCGAACCGTTCCATACGCGGCGAAGCCTTGCTTTTCGGCACTGCCTTACGACGTTTTACCGCTGTGCCTGCTCTCATGATGCCGGCTCCGTATGACTGGATGGCCCCTTAACGTCTATACGGGCGTCAGCCATGAAACCGGCAGGAATTCATAACCCCTACTGCTGATTGTAACCGCGCGTTTCGTTAACATTTATAACGAAAGGGAATTGCATTGGGCCTTTCCGTAAAACGCTGGAGTTCGCGCAGGTTGCTGTATCCCCTGGCAATCTTCGCGATTATCGCGCCCACGGTCGTTATGGGACTGTTCGGCGCCTATGCGTTGCGTGAAATCGAGTTGCGCCCCTCGCTCTACCGCCAGGAGCTGCGGGACGTCCAGTCCGGCGTCGAGCTCAAGCTGGAGGAACGCGTCGCCGGCCTGCGCCTCGGCCCCCCCAAAGACGAAGCCGACCTCGCCCGCGTCAAGAAGGACGTCGGCAACTACTTCGCCGCCTATAACGTTGCCGTGGCCAATCGCTGCTATTACGGGCTGGGCGGCAAGGTGCGCGGCTCGGACTCGATCTCCCGCGAATCCGACCTCGCCGTCCCACTGTTCCTGCAGGAAGCGCTGCAGCAGATGGCAACCGCCCCTGAGGGGGTAACACGGCGCGAGGCACTGACGTTTTCACAAAGCGGCGATCAGTCGCGTCGGCCGCCCACCTATGTCGTTTACTTCGACGGCCAGTCCGGCGGATTTCTCGCCTGGGAGCTAAATCTCAGCGAAGTCGACAAGCTTATCAACACCTACATCGAAGACGTCGACCTGCAGAACGACTCGTTGATGCTCGAGACGGCCGACCGCTCGCAACTGGACTGGCGCATCCGCAACACGAACAAGTACGAGACGCTGGGTTTCGTGCCCGTCCACGCCGAGTTGCTGCCGTCGCGATTTCTCGTGCTCAAGTTGAACACCGACCGCCAGTTCAAGAACGACAGCCAGTTGCTCAGCACCATTTTCGTGGTGATCGCGGTGCTGTGCGTGCCGATCGTCGCCAGCGCTACCTTGATGGTCGTGCACCTGATCCTGCGTGAGGCCAGCGAAGCCCGCAAGAAAGTCGATTTCGTCAGCAACGTCACCCACGAACTGAAAACGCCGCTGACCAGCATCCGCATGTTCGTCGAGACGCTCAAGCTCGGGCGCGTTAAGGGGCAGGAGCAGATGAACGCCTGCCTCGATGTGATCATGAGCGAGACCGACCGCCTCGGCGCGCTGATCGACCACGTGCTCAGCTTCAGCAAGGTCGAAAACCAGGTAAAGAAGTACAATTTCCAGCTCCACAACCTGCCGCAGATCGTGCGCGACACCATCAGCCTGTTCCGCGCGCAGATGTCAGGCCAGGACGGCGAGGTCCGCCTGAAGATCCTGCCGGGCGTCCCCAGCCAGGCGACGTTTGACAAAGACGCCATCCGCGAGGTGCTGCTGAACCTGCTGTCGAACGCGATCAAGTACAGCGGCGACGACAAGTTCGTCACGGTGATGGTCGGCATCGACCGCAACGACCTCTTCATCGAGGTTGCCGACCGCGGCGTCGGCATCCCCACCGAGGACCAGAACCGCATCTTCGAGAAGTTCTTCCGCGTCGACCAGGCGCTCAGCCGCAAGGTGGACGGCACCGGGCTCGGGCTCGCCATCTGCCGCGAAATCGTGCAGGCGCACGACGGGCGCATCACCGTCGAGTCCGTATGGGGAAAAGGCAGCCGCTTTACGATCTATATTCCGTATAAGAGGGCCAAGACACGCCGGCCGACGGGCACGGCGCTTCGTACCAACTCAACGCGCGACACCAAGGTCGGCGCGGGAGGGGCGGCATGAACGGAAAACGCTGGTTCGCGGCAACCGCGTTGTGCGCCGTGACGGCAATCGGCGTCACGTTCGCGCAGGACATCCCGTCGCCGGACGACCCGCCCGCCAATGAGCCCAAGAAGAAGGAAAGCTCGCTGCAACCGCGCCCCGAGGATGACCCGAAGACGGAACTCTGGGTCGCCAAGCTGGGTGCCGCGCGCCCCGAAACCCTCTCGACCGAGCAGGGAGTGCTGCTGCACCAGTGCATGTCGCCCGAGGGCGACCGTTTCTTCTACTACCGCAGGGTCGGCAGCAACGACGGCAAAAACGGGCGCCCGAAGACCACCTCCTACGCACTGTACACCGTCGGGCCTGACAAGAGCGAAAGCAAGGTCGCGGACACCGGCGCCGACACCACCCCGCCGCTGTTTCTCGGCGACGGGCGCATCCTGTTCACCACCCGCCGCTATGACCTGAACGAAGACGGCTCCATCGACATGCTCGACGACCCCACCCTGATGGTCGGCAACCGCGACGGCGGCAGCCTGCGCCAGGTGGCAACCCTGAATCCCGGCGAGGTGCCGGTGGCGGTGTGGCACGAAGACCGCGACGTGCTGGTAAGCACACCCGGTGAGGAAAGCGCCAACGGCTGGATCGTCAGCCTGAACCTGATCCGCGGCGACCGCGAAAACATCGTGCGGGGCTTCAACGTGGAAATGGTCCTCGATGACGGGCGCCTGCTGTTCGAACGCCAGCAGCCGCCGCCCGCCGACCAGCCCCGGGGGCGCCGCTGGAACCAGTGGGGCCAGCCTGTCGTCGACGACGAGAATGCCGAGCCGGCCCAGCCTTCGCTGGCGGACTTCTCGGCCCACATCATCTTCGATCCCAAGGACGGCTCGGAAGTCGAGCTGTACGGCCCCAATCGGCGCTCGCGTATCGTCGTGCACGCCGAAGGCTCGTTCTTCGGCCACCAGGAACCCGACCAATCGGATGACCCGTTCGCACGCTTCAACCGCTGGGGCCCGCAAATGCTCTCTGCGCAGAAGTCCGAAATCGTCATCATCGACGACCCGCAGCACCACGACACACGAACACCCAGCGCGCGCTTCCATTACCAGACGATCGGCTGGATCCGCGACCGCGGGCTGCTGGTCATTGAGCAGGGCAACCTGGGCTCGCGCCTGATCCTGCTGGACCATGCATTGAACACTCACCGGCTGGCCGACTTCGACCTGAACGCACGCGGCTTCATGGCAAGCAGCGACGGGCTGACCATCGCATGGCTGGACGTCGAGGACTCGGACAAGAACGGCTACCTTCAGCCGTGGAAAGACAACAGCCGCATCCAGTTCATCCACATCGAGTAGGCAATAGCCAACACCGCCTTCGTTGCTAGAACCCTTGGCGGAGGTACACCATGCCCGCAGCGAAGAAGAAGACCGCAAAGAAAACGTCCGCGAAAAAGAAGCAGCCCAGCGTCGCCCAGTTGGCCGAGAAAGCGCTCAACGGCAAAGGGCGACGCCCGATCTATGCCCCGCGCGGCAACAAGCTGCACTGCAAGTCGTGGCTGACCGAAGCGCCACTGCGCATGCTGATGAACAACCTCGACCCCGCCAACGCCGAGAACCCGGATGAACTGGTGGTCTACGGCGGCATCGGCCAGGCCGCGCGCAACTGGAAGTGCTTCGACGCGATCCTGAAATCGCTGCGTGAATTGAAGACTGATGAAACCCTGCTCGTGCAAAGCGGCAAGCCGGTCGCGGTGTTCAAGACCCATGCCGACGCGCCGCGCGTGCTGATCGCCAACAGCAACCTCGTGCCCAAGTGGGCAACCTGGGAACATTTCTATGAGTTGCGCGACCGCGGGCTGATGATGTTCGGCCAGATGACGGCGGGCTCGTGGATCTACATCGGAACGCAGGGCATCCTGCAAGGCACCTACGAAACCTTCGGCGCAGCGGCCCGGAAGCACTGGGGCGGACGCTCGACGCTCAAGGGCAAGCTGGTGGTCACGGCGGGCCTGGGCGGCATGGGCGGCGCGCAGCCCTTGGCGGCCACCATGAACGGCGCCAGCTTTCTCGCGGCAGAAGTTGACGCGTCAAGGATTCAGCGCCGGCTGGATACCCGTTATCTCGATGAGTGGTCCCCCACCATCGACCACGGCATCGACCGCGCGCTGGAAGCGGCCAAAGCGGGCGAGGCTGTCAGCATCGGCGTCTGCTGCAACGCGACGGAACTGCTGGATCGTCTGATCAAGCGCAAGGTGACGCCCGACCTGCTGACCGACCAGACCAGCGCCCACGATCCGCTGAACGGCTACGTGCCCGACCGCATGAGCCTCGACGAAGCCCTGGCACTGCGCAAGAAAGACCCGGCCGAATACGAAAAGCAGGCCTTCCGTACCATGGCCAAGCACTGCCGCCAGATGCTGACCCTGATGCGCGCCGGCGCGCACACTTTCGACTACGGCAACAACCTGCGCGGGCATGCACTCGAAGCCGGGGTGAAGGACGCCTTTGACTTCCCGGGCTTCGTGCCCGCATACATCAGGCCGCTGTTCTGCGAGGGCAAGGGCCCGTTCCGATGGGTGGCCCTCAGCGGTGACCCGCAGGACATCTACACGACGGACGAGGCACTCAAAAAGCTGTTCCCGAAAAACAAGCACCTGCACAACTGGCTCGACAAGGCGCAGAACTCGTTCGAATTCCAGGGGCTGCCGGCGCGCATCT
>JAGQRI010000013.1 GCA_020425515.1 Planctomycetota bacterium
TCACCAGCGCGAAGTCCGGCTCGATTCCCGTCGTGTCGCAGTCCATCAGCAGCCCGATGGTGCCCGTCGGCGCGATCACGGTCGTCTGCGCGTTGCGGAAACCGTTCTTCTTGCCGAGTTCGAGCGCGTGGTCCCATGCGCCGCGCGAGGCCTCGAGCAGGTAGTCCGGGCAGAACTCCGGGTGGATGCCGACCGGCTTGACGCGCAACTGCTCGTACTCGTCGCTCGGCGCGTTGTAGGCCGCGCGGCGGTGATTGCGGATCACGCGCAGCATGTCCTTGCTGTTTTCCTTGTAGCGCGGGAAGGGCCCGTGGCCGGCCGCCATCTCGGCTGACGCGGCGTAGCTTTCGCCGGTCAGGATCGAGGTGATCGCGCCGCACACGGCCGTCGCCTTCTTCGAGTCATAAGGAATGCCGCTGAGCATCAGGCAGGTGCCCATGTTGGCGTAGCCGAGCCCGAGGGTGCGGTAGTCGTACGACTTCTGCGCGATTTCCTCGGAGGGGAACTGCGCCATCAGCACGCTGATTTCGAGCGTGATGGTCCACAGGCGCGTGGCGTGTTTGATCGCCGGCACGTCGAACTCGGCCTTCTCCTTGTCGAAGAACTTGATCAGGTTCAGCGAAGCCAGGTTGCAGGCCGTGTCGTCGAGGAACATGTATTCGCTGCACGGGTTGCTGGCGTTGATCGCGCCGTCCTGCGGGCAGGTGTGCCAGTCGTTGATGACGGTGTCGTACTGGACGCCCGGGTCGGCGCACTGCCAGGCAGCCTTGGCGATCTGGTTCCAGAGGTCGCGGGCCTTGACGGTCTTGCTGATGTGGTTGCGGTCGGTGCGCCAGCGCAGGTGCCAGTCGCCGTCGCCGCGGACGGCGTCAATGAACTCGCTCGGCACGCGCACGCTGTTGTTCGAATTCTGGCCGCTGACGGTGCCGTAGGCCTCGCCGTTGAAGTCGGCGGGAAGCCCGGCGTCGATCAGGATCTTGGCCTTGTCCTCTTCGTGCGCTTTCCAGTTGATGAACTCTTCGATGTCCGGGTGGTCGAGGTCGAGGCAGACCATCTTGGCGGCGCGGCGCGTTGTCCCGCCCGACTTGATCGCGCCCGCGGCGCGGTCACCCACGCGCAGGAAGCTCATCAGGCCGCTGCTCTGCCCGCCGCCGGAAAGCGGCTCGCCGCTGCCGCGCAGCTTGCTGAAGTTTGTGCCGGTGCCGCTGCCGTATTTAAAGAGACGCGCCTCGCGGGTCCAAAGGTCCATGATGCCGCCCTTGCCGACCAGGTCGTCGGTGACGTTCTGGATGAAGCAGGCGTGCGGCTGCGGGTGGGTGTAGGCGTCCTTGGACTTCGTGAGCTTGCCGGTGTCCGGGTCGACGTAGAAGTGGCCCTGGCTGGGGCCGGTCAGCCCGTAGGCCCAGGCCAGCCCGGTGTTGAACCACTGCGGGCTGTTGGGCGCGGCGTACTGGTGGATGAGCATGAAGCACATCTCGTCGTAGTAGGCCTGGGCGTCTTCGGTGTTCTTGAAGTAGCCGTACTTTTCGCCCCAGTGGCGCCAGCAGCCGGCGAGGCGGTTGACGACCTGGCGTGCGCTGCGCTCGGGGCCGTAGATGACGTTGCCGTCGTCGTCCTTGAGCGGCTCGGACTTGACCGGGTCGGCGCCTTCCGCGAACTGCGGCACCTGCGCCTTGCGGAAGTACTTGCTGATCATGATGTCGGTGGCGAGCTGGCTCCAGTCGGCGGGGATTTCCGCGCCGTCCATCTGGAACACCACGCTGCCGTCCGGGTTGGTGATCTTGGTGCCGCGGCGGGCGTACTTCACCTTGCCGAGCACGTCTTCGCCCTTCTTCGTGAACAGGCGCTTGACCGCGACGCCGCTGGGGCTGGATTTGCTGTTGCTCGCCATGGTTTCCGCCTTGGCGCCCGTGGCCTCGCGCTTGAGCTTGGCCGTGCGCCGCGTTTTGGTGGCGGCCTGGGTTTTACCGGTCTTCCTCGTCATATTCTGCCTTTCCGCCCTGCATGGCGCGAAGGAGTCCGTCTCCGTCGCGCGGAATAGAACCAAGGGACAGTGAGTGGCGACCCCGGATACAGGGAAGCACGCTACCCCTAGTGTTCCTTCTCAAGTTTTGGATTGTGACGTCGGTCTTGCCGGCGCCGAGAGGGAGTATACTCGGGGTTAGGGTCCGGTCAAGAAAAACCCCAAGATAAAGGGTGTCGGAACG
>JAGQRI010000104.1 GCA_020425515.1 Planctomycetota bacterium
TTCTACACCATGAAGCTGGTGCGCGGCAAAACCATGGCGCACCGCCTGCTGCAGATCCAGAACAGCAACGCCGCGCCGCAGCAGAAACTGGCCGAGCGCCTGAAGCTGCTGGATGCATTCACCGACGTCTGTAACGCCGTCGCCTACGCGCACAGCCGCGGCGTGATCCACCGCGACCTCAAACCGGCCAACATCATGCTGGGCGAATTCGGCGAGACGCTGGTGCTGGACTGGGGGCTGGCGCGCGTGCGCGGGCAGGAAGATTCGAGCGGCGTGCGGCGCAAGGCCGAGAAGCAGGCGTTCTCGCCCTCGCTGCTGAAGGACGACACCAGCGGCGGCACGCTCGACGGTGCGATTCTCGGCACGCCCGCCTACATGCCTCCGGAGCAGGCCCGCGGCGAGCTCGACAAAGTGGACGAGCGCGCCGACGTGTACGCGCTCGGCGCGATGCTGTACGAGGTCCTTTCCGGCGTGCCGCCCTTCGAGGGCAGCAATGCGCGTGACGTGCTGGCGAAGGTTCTGGTGCTGAAGCCGGAGTCGCTGCAGAAGATCGCGCCCCACGCCCCGCCCGACCTGGTCAGCCTGGTCGAGAAAGCCATGGCGCGCGACCCCGAGCAACGCCTGAAGTCGGCCGACGCGCTGGCCCGTGAAGTGCTCGCGTTCCGCGACGGGCGCACGCTGAGCGTTTACCGCTACAGTACCGCCGAGTTGCTGAAACGCTTCGTCGGGCGCCACAAGGCGGCTGTCGCGGTGGCCGTCGTTGCCGTGCTGCTGGGCGTGGCGGGTGGCGTGTACGCTTTCGAGCAAGTGGCCGACGAGCGCGACCAGGCCGAGCTGAACCTGCAGGCCGCAACTCGCGAGCGCGAGGCCCGTTTCGCCGCCGAGCTCAAGCACCAGGACGACCGCGAAAAACTGATCGACGCCCGCGAGGTCGAGATCGACCGGCAGCGCCACCGGCTGGACGGCTTGCGCGGCGACGACCTGACCGGCGAAGCCCACGGGCGCATCGACCAATTGCGCACCCGCGGCACGCCCGACGGCGGGTTGCCCCCAGCCGACCGCGCCGAGAACTCGCGTATCGTTTCCGGGCTGCTGGCGGCGGCCGGCGCGCGCAATGAGTTGATCCGGCTGATGACCGCACCGGTGGCCGGGCAAAGCCACGAGTTCGTGCCGGAAAATGTCCTGGCCTCGGAGCGCGACCGGCTGCGCGAAACACGCGTGCTCGCGGCCGAGCTGGCGATGCTGAATGAGGATTTCGCCCTGGCCGACTTCATTATCGAGGGGACCGACAGCCGCGGCGACGAACACGAGGGCTGGCTGAAGCGCATCGACGACGCGCGCTCGGCCTTGTTGGCGCGCCACCGCACAGCCATTGAGGAAGCGCTCGACGACGTGCGCAATGGGCTGGCCCGCACCGAACGTCCGCGCGGCAACCTGCGCCTCGAGGACTACGTGATTCGCTTGAGCGCCTACCGCGAGCCGCAAACCGTCGAGCTGCTGAGCGCCGCCCTGCAGCCGTACATCGACCGCGCGAAACAGCAGGGCAGGAAGGCGTTCTGGATCCAGGTCGAGCGCGACGAGATCATCCTGATCCTGCGTACGCTCGGCTATCTCGAACTGCCGGACCTTACGGTGCCGGAACTGGTTGCGTTCATGGAACACATCGACGACGAACGCCTCGCCATCGAGTGCGCGACCGCGCTCTGCCAGTCGTCGAGCGCGGCCGCCTATGCGCCGCTGCTGAAGGCGCGCGACCGCTTCGGCGCGGGCAGCTACGTCTGGCACCGCGTGCAGCGTTGGTTCAATCGCGTGCCGGAACCGGCCGACCTGCCCGAGCCCGCCACGGCCGAGGAATTCGTCGAGCGCGCCCGCAACCGCCGCGAGCGGCACGACAGCGACGGCGCCATGCTGGATGTCGAGCAGGCGCTCAAACTCGACCCGGACAACGTGGTTGCCATGGTGCTGAAGGCCCGCATTCTGGCGCCCCAACAGGCCGTCCCGGTCTGCGAACGCGCCCTGGAGCTGGACCCCGGCTACACCCCGGCGCTGGCGCTTCTCGCCAACGGTTACTACCAGACCGGCAAGGTCGGCAAGGCCATCGAAGTCGCCCTCAAGGCGATCGAGCAGGAGCCGGACGAAGCGCCGCACTACCTGAATGCCGGCTTCTACTACTTCATGGACAAGCAGTACGACGCCGCGCTCGAACAGTTCAACACGGCCGCTCGCAAGGACCCGCGCCTGGGGCTGACCTACACCAACCGGGCGGCGATCTACATCCTGCGCAAGCAGTACGACGAGGCGGCGGCGGACCTTTCGCGCGCCATCGACCTCGACCCGCGGCAGGTCGAGAACTGGGTCAATCGCGGCTCAGCCCGCATGGAAAACGGCGACCTGTTCGGCGCGCTGGAAGACGCGAACCGCGCGCTGGAGATCCTTCCCAACTACACGTGGGGTTGGGACCTGCGCGCCCAGGTCTACGTGAAAATGGAACGCTACGAAGAGGCGCTGGACGACCTGAACCACCTGCTGCCGACCTTCGCGCCCGGCTTCAGGGATGCGTACCGTCGGCGCGCGGAAATCAGGCTGAAGCTGGACGACAGCCAGGGTGCGCTCGATGACTACCGGGCCTACCTGAAGCTCAACCCCGACGCCGAGGACAAGCCCGAGGTCGAGGCGAAGATCAGCGAGCTGGAAAAGTAGCCGCTACTTCACTTCCTTTTTAATGCGCTCGATCCACTTGGCCGGGATCAACTGCACCGGGCGGATGTAGCTGAGCGATTCCATGGTGTCCGGGTCGTGCAGCGTTTCGGTCGGGATGCCGGCCAGCTCGAACTTCGCGTTGATGGTCGTCCCGCCCGAGTTGCCGGCGCTGAGCAGGCAGTCCGACTTGTACCAGCGCAGTTTGCCCTGCTTTTCGAGAAAGCCCGAGACCACGCCGCGTGTCAGCGTGATGCTGGTCAGGCTGCGGCTGCCGCCGATGGCCGGGTAGCCCAGGCTGCGAATCTCGTCGCCAAGCTCGCATTCGTCGGCGGCCAGCGGCAGCCATACGAAATTCGGCTTCTCGACCTTGTTGCCGTCGAGGTCCGTGCTGATCTGCAGCAGCGCCAGGTCGAGGTCGGGGTCGTCCTCGATGACCGTGGCGATGTGCGTCTGCACCGGCAGCTTGCGGGCGTCCGGCGCGAAGCTGACCCAGACCTGCTTCAGCGTGCCGCCGTCCTCGTTCTCGATTACGTGATGGTTCGTGACGATCAGCCCGCCCGGCGTGACCACCGTGCCGCTGCCGCCCGCTCCTTCCTCGGTGTACAGCATCACGCTGGCGGCCACGGCGCGCTGCATCGGCGTGAGCTGGTCGAGCGGTTTGAATGGCAGCTTCGGCGTGTCGAGCTTCGGCTTGTCGTTGAAGCTGAGCAGGATGTCGAAGCTGACTTCCTCGTCCTCGTAGGCCGCGAGCGAGCCCGCATACACCACGAACTTGCCCGGCTTCAGCCCGTCGTCGGGCGTCCATGCCATGACCTCGTTGACGCGCGCGGTCATGGCCTCGGTGAGTTCGTGGTCGTCCAGGTCGTCGATGCTGTCGAGTTTGCCGTCGCACAGCACCAGGTCGATATCGGTGGTCGCTTCCAGCACGTTGACGTACAGCGCCTTGGTGTCTTTCGGGACCTCGATGTTGAACCCTTGCAGGTCCACCTGCCCGGCGTGCATGTCGACGTGGACGCGCGCGTCGGGCTTCAGCTCAAGCAGCTTGTCGGCGATATGCAGCTCATACTCTTCTTCGTCCTGCGCGACGGAAGCCGTGCCGGCCAGAAACGCCAGCAGTCCTGCCAGGGCAAGCGCGTAGATTGTGCGCATGGATTCTCCAACCTTGATTGTGAGTGCTCAGCGGCGGAGCATAGAATCGCCCATCGAGTGAGGGGAGCCCCGTGAAACGAATCCTGTTGCCGCTGCTGGTTGTCGCGCTGTCCGGGCTGACGGTAGCGGCTGCGGACAAACCGTGGCCTGCCGCGCCGGAGAAGCTGCCGGATGCCAGCAACGACACCCTCTACGGCGGCGACGGCACCGGCCTAGGCGATTCCGACGGCGACGACCAAATTGATGGCGGCGACGGACAGGATACCCTGTACGGCGAAAACGGCGACGACACACTTATCGACCGCAGCGGCGGCTATGTTGACACGCTGGAAGGCGGGGCGGGCGAGGATACACTCGACTGCTATGACAACGCCACGGCCAATTTCGATACAGTGAAGGGTGACGGTGGAGACGACACCTTCTACGTGGATGACAGCGATAACTATCCGGATTGGGCGGGCGACCCGCCCGAGCCCTTTGACGTGGACACATCCGGACTCAACTTGAGCACCACGAATAAGCTCGGGGAAAATCCATGAAGCGCCCGCGGAATCCGTTGTGGTTCACCCTTCCGGTCGTCATTCTGCTGACCGCGGGCGCTGCTTGGCTTCTGTGGGGTCCGGGAGAAGCCAGCCAAAGCTCGACCCGGTCGGCGCAGATTCCGCATGATAACTCAATGGCAATTGTGAACCGCAACGGCACGCCGAAGGCGAATGATGACAGGGCGAACGGCAGGCCCCAACAGCCGCCCGACGCGAACGACAGCGGTGGAGCCACCGGCGACAACAAATCTGTCGAGAAGCCGAACTTCCCCGATGCGCCCGAGAACCTGCCGTGGGACCCCGCAGATTTCGAGAATGATCGCTTCGTTTGGCGAGCGCCGGCCGCGCAACCTGCCGCAAAAGTGCTTCTCCACTCCGACAGTACGACTTATGAGGGTAGGCCGACGTTCCTCTTCGGTTCTGATGCCGCATTCTTTCGTTCCACCGGGACTTTCGATCCCAGAGCGCCCGACGGAATGCTGGTCATTCATCCAAGCCTCTACGGACCGGAGGACTCCCGGGAATGGCTGGCCGACGGTACTCTCACCGCGATCGCTCCAGACGGCGACACTCTCTACCGTACGCCGACGGAGAACGGCTTCAATTGGTTCGCAATACCGTACTCTTATGCTCGTACCGAATTGATTGGGCTGAAAGTGACCGGCCCGGGCTTGCTTTCCGCTGAGGCCCTGGTCGGACAGATGGGAATGCCCGGTACAGATTTTCGGCGTAAGATACTTGCACAGGGACAAGTATTCTCAGTGAGTTTTCGACTGTTTCCAGCCACCCACGCGGACTTCCGGTCCATCGTCGTTGTGGATGGAAACGGGCTATCCGTCAACGACGCGATGCTCACCTTCCGGGCCCAGATTTTCGGGCGCTCGGACGCCACGGGTGTCTTGCGTTACCCGTGGCCGGCGTCCTATCAGTACACAATCAATCGGGAGTCGGGCCCTGAAACAAAGACGTCTACCCCGGAAGAGTTCTTCTTCGTTTCCGCACCCGGCTTCGTGCCTGTATTGCTGGAACGCTCCGCGTTGGAGAACGCGACGGGGCCTGTTGAAGTCGCGCTGAATGCGCGCGAATTGCTGGTTTCAGCCTATGAAGCGGTTCCCGACCCCGACGCCCTGCACCTCGGCGCCAACCTGAACCAAGAATCGACTATCCTCGATGCCGGCTTCGATCTGATTCCGGTTCCTGACGAGTGGCCTGAGTTCGTGGAATGGACTGATGTTCAGCGCGCGCTGCTGTATGGCTACTACCCAAAGCGCTATGACCTCCATCTCGCCAACGGCAGAATTCGTGCATATGACAGGATTGGGCGGTACCAGAAAAAGGGAACTGGTCCCTATGTGCCCGGGCACGAATTCGGCGGTGAGGGTGCGGAGAAACTGGCGCAAGCACTCGGACGCCGGCCCACCGAACACTGGGCCGAGTACGCTCACTGGTACTATGGACGCTGGGACTATGACGAGCGCGAGGGTCGCTTCGACGTGGTGCTTCCCTTTCCCGGTCGCTTCTTGTTGGCCGTCGGCGAATACAACCGCGGCGCCAAAGGCGACGAGCGCAACGGCAAGCTGACGCATGTGCTCTACATCGACGCCCGCAACCCGGCCGAGTTGAAGTCCAAACTACTGATCCATCCCATGGGTTAACCCGGCTTCAAACAGGAAGCCCTCGACGACTACTGGAAGAAAGCACAGTCCCGAGGCTGGCTACCGTACAGCGGCCCGAGAGCACTGGACCGACTGCAAACTGGCAAGGCCACGAACCGGAGTAGCGGATTCCTCACTCGATCCTGTCTTCTGCGCCGCTCGAAACAGCGGGTGTGATGATGGGTCGAAGCAACTCGCGGACTACATCACGGTAGTACCGGAGCCGGATGCCGATCGAAAGCAGGCTCACCGTTGCGACAACCGCCATGCACGCAAAGGGAAGGATGGCGACGACGGTCGGCGACAGGCCGTCAGCTGCGAACCCCAGGCGGCGGAAGTTCAGCGCCCACAAACCGCCCAGTAGGGGGACGGCAACCAGCACGGTCGCCAGCCACAGCTTCCAGTGTTTGAGCTCGACGGTGTAGTCCACGTGGCAGCCGCGATTTGAGGGCGTCAGCGTGGCGGTGAACACAACGTTTGGTTCGTACCTGTTCCACCAGACCGTCGGCGGCAGAACCTGCAACCGCATATCACATGCTGCGGTCAGTTCCTTAAGGGCGGCAGCGGCGGCGCCCGGCTCCCACGAGCTTTTGCCGATCAGGAGTTTGCCGGTGTCGAGCGCTTCGCGGCGAATGTGATAGTTGCCCGGCTCGTTGGTCAGGCAGGTGCGGTCAGCGATGCGGCGGGCGACCTCGTCGCAATCGAGGCTGGTGTCGAAAGTCGAGCGAAACTCAAAGAAGTCCATAACTGCCGTCCTGAAACCAGCCTAACCCGCGCCCCTGTCGGTCGCATACAGATTTCCGGCCCGGGCTTGGGAGTTTCGGCATTCATAGGGGCATGAGAACACTTGCCGTTGCCGCCGCGCTTTGCGGGCTGTTGCTGATTTGCGTCTGTGACGCGCCGGTCGTAAGCGCCAAGCGTGCGAAGAAGGACAAGCGCGAAAAGGCGGACCGCGAGGCGCGCCCTTACCTTTATTTCGACCTCGCTGACTTCAAGGCGAAGCTGAAACACGAGCCTTTCTCATCACGCTGGTCCAGGCTGATCGGCGTCGCCAACGATTACGCGAGCCAGCCGCTTTCCGACAAGAAAGTCATCGGCGGCGGGCGTTCGCGCAACGCCGAGGGGCTGATCGAGTTGCTCTCGCTCGCCTACGTCGTCACCGGCGACAAGCGCTACGGCCAGCGCGCCAAGGATGAAGTCTGGGCGATCCTCGGGCAGGACAAGTGGTTCGAGCCCAAGAGTTGGAATAAAGGCGCCGAGCTGCCCACGGCCGAGTGCTGCATGGCCAGCGCGCGCTTCTACGACTGGTGCAACGACCTGCTCAGCAAGGAAGACAAGCAGTACTTCCGCGAACGCGCCTATGAACTGGGGCTGAAACCGTACCTCGCCAGCATCGAGAAACATCACGACTGGTGGGTCGACAACTACGTCACCAACTGGTGCGGCGTCGTGCACGGCGGCTGCGGGCTGCTGGGACTGGCGCTGTACGACGAGCTGCCCGAGGCGAAGAAGGCCGCCGACTACGCCTGGGACTACCTGCAGAAGTTCCTCGACGGCGTGATCCTGCAAGATGGCGCCGGGCACGAGGGCGTTATGTACTGGCGCTACGGCGTCAGCTACGGGTTCATGTTCGTCACGGCCTGGGAGCACGTGATGGCCGAGGACCTGCCCTTCGACACCAGCGAAAGGCTGGCCGGTTACTGGGACGTCTACATGGACGGCCCCGACCAGACCTACGCCAACTTCAACGACATGAATGAGGACACCTTCAAAGGGCTCTGGTCCGAGAATCCCAAACAATGGGAAGGCGGGCCGAGCTCGGGTTTGAATGCGCTGTTCGAGTCACGCACGGAAGACGGCGACCCGCTGCTGCTCTGGGCGGCGGACAACGGCGGCGGCGGGGCGTTCAACAACGGCATCAGCCCCGACTGGTTTCTGTGGCGGCGCGACACCGGCCCCGCGGGCGATAAGCCTGACATGCAACGCAACGTGCTGTTCCGCGGGGCCGGCCACGCCATTCTGAGTTCCGACAAGTTGTGGCTGGCGTACAACGGCGGCTGGATCTCTGACAAGTCGCACAACAACAACGACCTGGGCACGTTCGTGCTGGTGCATGACGGCGAGCGGTTCATCCACGACCCCGGCTACGACAAAAACGAAACCGACAAGCACACGACGATCACCATCGACGGCGAAAGCCAGCCCAAAGCCAGCCAGGCGAAGTTTCTCGCGTTCGAGGAAGGCAAGAAATTCGCCTGGTTCATGAATGATCTTAGTGACTGCTACGGCGGCAAAACCAAACGCGCCACGCGCAGCGTCATCATGGTGAACGGCGAATATCTCGTGATCGTAGACGACGTCGAGACTACCGGCACTGACGACATCGACTTGCGTTTCCAAAGCAAGCTGCCGATCGAGACCACCGAAACCGGCGCCGTCCTGAAGGGCAAAACCGGCGAGCTGCACATCATCGCCGCCACGCCTGAGGTTGCGGTCGCAACCGGCGACACGGCCGGGGCCGTCAAACATGTCAGCCTGCGCGCGAAACAGCCGTCGAGTGACGTCACGTTCGTGACGGTGATGTTCCCGGGCAAGCAGCCGCGCGTCGACTGGAAGACGAAAGGCGGCAAGGGCACGCTGACCGTGAATGGCGACAAGCACGAGTTCTCGCATACGTCGGCAGGCTGGCTGCCCGCCAAGATCGACGGCGAAAAAGTAGCCAAGCCCAAGCAGCCCGAAGACCGCATCCTCAAACCGGCGAAGTAGCCTCTCGCCGTTCCGCTTCCTGAAGCAGGTCGGACAACTCTTCCAGATCGCGCGGCCGCTGGAGCTGAACCAGCAACATTGCGCTGACGGCGATCACGAAGACGCCCGCTGCCTGCGCGCCGATCTGGTTGGCATCCCGGGCGTAGTCGTACTCGTCGCGCGTGATTTCCTGTTCGATGGTTCCGTGGTTTGTGCGGTAGTAGTGGCCGTCGCGTTCCTGGACCTGCGCCGCGCTGCCGCTGTAGGGGACGGGCGGCTGCAACTCGCTTGCGGCGAATGCAATCGGCGTCAGTTCGGCGACCGCGAACACGATGATCAGGAACCGCAAGCGCCATGCGGATCGGCCGCTGAGCAGCTCATCGGATATGCCGGTGTAGGGGAACGCGCGGCGCAGGAAGGTCAGTGTCACGGCCTGGACGAACAAGGCGACGGATGCAACGGCGGCCGCGAGTCGCAGGTCGGTCAGCCGCGTCGGGCCGGTTTGAAGTACACCCGTGCAGCCTGCAATCGCCTCAGCCAGCAGCACCAGCAAGGCGGCCGACAGCAGAAACTTCGATGCCCGAAGACGCAACATCTCAAGGGCCCTCGACGGTCTGACCCGCGTTCACATTGTACCAAACCGGCGGGAAGCAACCGCATTCGTCAGGATGGACAGGAGTTAACAGGACACGGGTTCCAGGTGGCGCGCGCCAAAATAACCCGGCGTGCCAACGCTGGGGATGGCGAGAGCCAACGAACTAGTCAGAAAGCGCAAACAGCAAGGCGATGGAAAGGCGGACCAAACCTGCAATCCAAACCTGATCCGAAAACGGGGACAGTCCCCAACTGCGGGGACAGTCCCCAGCGCCTACTTCGCGGTCTGGAACGCCTTCAATGCCTTGTCCAAAGCATCCTTGGTGTCATACCACTTGATGTCAGTCGTCCCGTCGCCGTAGTTGAAGTAGAGGGCACCGTAGCCCAGCGACTCATCTTCGACGGGATCGGCGACGACCGCGCCGCGTTTCTTATCGGGGTCGTTGTATACGGCGTCGCGCACGTTGAAGTAGGTACCACCGAATTCCTCTTCCACGGTGCTGTCCTTGAGCCCGTCGCCTAGATTCTTCGGCAACTTTTCCGTCTTGGAGTACTCGACGCGGCAATAGTCGCGGGCGGCGCCCATCAGGATTTCCGCCTCGGATCGCTTCAGCCGGAACGTCTCCTTCTTCATCTCCTTCAGCTTGAGGATGGCGGGCGAGAGCGGTGACTTGTCGCTGTCGATGATCAGCTCGCCGATGGCGCATTTGAGCCCGGTCACGTACCACGCCCCGTCCTGCTGGACCGCTTGCACTGTGATGGCGTCGTGGGATTGCGGGCTCATGTAAATCACGCGGCCGACGGTTTCGCCTTCGCCTTCGCCGACCGATTTCGTCGCGACTCGCCGGTCCACTTCAAACCAGTCCGCGTCCTTCCGGGCTGAGCTGAATTTCTCGTCGCGCAGTGTGTAGTACTCCAGCCAAAGTCCCGCGAGCTGGGCCGCGGTCAGGTTCTTGACGTCCTTCACTTCCTTCAGTTCCAGTATGTCGGCCGGGTCATGCTCCTTTACGGTCCTTAGCATCGCCTGTTGTACTGTCTCTTCAATCTCTGCATCGACATCACTCACGAAGTCGCTCTTGAACAGCTTGGCGCGTCCTTGCAGCCACGGGGCGAACGAGCCGAACAATTCATCCACCGTCCCGGACAGCAAGGCATCCTTCACCGCGTCGGCGCGGGCCTTGAGCCCGTCGCTCCCGGCTGGCGCGTCCTGTGCTTCCTTGTGCGGCGTCCAGCACAGCCCGATCAGCAGCAGTGCGGCCAGCAGTGTCGGTGTCAGCTTCTTCATGGCTTCCCTTCGGTTGCAGGAGATGTTGCAAGTCTACTGCACACTGAGATTCGTACACTGTAAAACGCGCCACTCAGGAAGCAGAATCGCCTGTCCAGTACTGGTGGTTAAGCAGAAACCCCGGCCGAAAGGCCGGGGTGTTCGCGAAGCGAACGACTATCGAAGTATGGGCAGGACGCCCGCCGGTATCGGCGGGCATGGTCTAACTGGTCTGCTCACGCGGCAATGTTGCCGCGTGCCCCCGGCCTTTCAGCCGGGGCTCCGGTTACTTCGCGGTCTGGAACGCCTTCAGCGCTTCGTCCAGCGCATCCTTGGTGTCAAACCACTTGAAGTCGCTTTTGCCGCTCTCGTAGTCGAAGTAGATCACGCCCCAGCCCAGGTTCGATTTCTCGTCCACCGGCTCGGCCACGATCGCACCGCGGTTGGCGTCGGGCTTCTTGTAGACCTTGTCACGTACGCGGAAGTACATGCCCTCAAAGGTGTCCAGCTCGACGCCGTCGCTCAGCTTCTTGGGGGGCGTGCCGTTCTTGGCGTTTTCAACCCGGCTGTAGTCGCGCGCCGCGCCCAGCAGTTGTTCACCCTCGGCGCGCTTGTACGAAAGCACTTCCTCGTCGATCAGCGGGACCATCGGGTCTTTCACCAGCTCGCTGCGGTCCAGCCTCAAGTCGCGCTTGCCGACCCTCAGCGCGTAGTCGATTACCTGCCAACTGTCACCCTCGGCCACGCAGGTCACCTGCATGGCGTCCTTGAAGTGGTTCATGAACGAGATCGCACCGTAGGTGCGGGTGCCGTGCTTCGGGCCCTGGGTCCAGGCGATGTCGTCCTCGGCCTCATAGACGTCGCGGCTGACCTCATGCCATTTGGCCTCGCGGTTGGCTTTGAGGTCCGCATCCGCCTGCAGGCGCAACTGGCCGACGTCCATGGCGTACATGTCGGCGGCCTTGAGCTTGAGGATGTCGTCGAACGTCTTCACGCCGAGCTTGCCCGCGGGGTCGCGTGACTGGGCGCGCTCGACGATACTTTCCTGCAGTTTGCCGCGGAACTCGTCCCGTTTCTCTTCGGGAAAGTCCGCGAGTTCGTTCTCGATCAGCTCCGGGATGCCTTCCTTGAACAGTTCGCCGCGTCCGCGCAGGTACGACGGCAACTGGTTGAACAGCTCGTCCGTGGTGCCGCTCAACAGCGCATTGCGGAGCTTGCCGGCTTTCTCAGCCAGCGCGTCGCCGTCCGGGCCCTCGGCGTGCACGGGGTCGGCGCCGGTGTAGCTGATGCAGGCCAGCAGCGCGACGCCCGCCAGCACGGTAAGGATTGCGTTTCTCATGACATCTCCGGGAAATTGAGTTTGCCGAGTGTAAGCGCCGACGGCCTGTCCACCAACGGGCTTTGCGGTTAAGTCACTGCCAAATCCGCAGGGTTATCAACAAACCTGCCCGGCTGGCGGCCTCCGGCACCGATTCCGCGGGGTTTGCGTGGGCACGCGGCTTGCACACCTTAACCGCGTACGCTTTTCGGAATTCACCCCCGGCCGGGAGGCGTTCTTTCCACAACCAGCGGGCGGTGCACATCCGCAAACCCGCCTGTTGCGCGGCACAAAAGCGGAATCAGCCACGGCGCTTGTCGTTGACGCCTTTCAGGCTCAGGGATACCGTTAGTGGGAGAAAACTAACTACAGCCTCCGGATGCCCCATGCGCCGGAGATCAGAGGCGGATCATGTTCGAGCAATTCACTGAGCGCGCACGCAAGGTGCTGGGCCTGGCGCGCCAGGAAGCCCAGAAATTCAACCACGAGTACATCGGCACGGAGCACATCCTGCTCGGGCTGATCCTCGAGGGTTCCGGCGTGGCCGCCACCGTCCTGCGCAACATGGACGTGGACCTGCGCAAGATCCGCCTCGAGATCGAAAAGCTCGTGCAGCAGGGCCCGCAGGTCATGACGGCGCCCTCCAAGCTGCCGTTCACCCCGCGCGCCAAGCGCGTGATCGACCTCGCCAAAGAGGAAGCGGCTACGCTGAACCACGAGCACGTCGGCACCGAGCACCTGCTGCTCGGGCTGCTGCGCGAAAACGAAGGCATCGCCGCCCAGGTGCTGATGAACCTCGGCGTGCGCCTTGACGAGGTGCGCGAGGAAGTGCTGGAACTGCTCAGCCCGGACGCCAACGCCTCATCGGGCGAAAAGGGCGACACCGGGCGTCGCGGCAAGCCCCGCGACACCGCCAGCATCGGCCCCGGCGCCGCCGGCGGCGCAGGCGGCGAGAAGAGCAAGACCCCCGCACTGGATGCCTTCGGGCGCGACCTGACCGAACTTGCCCGCGAAGGTACGCTGGACCCGGTGATCGGGCGCAAAGATGAAATCGAGCGCGTGATCCAGGTTCTCTGCCGCCGCACCAAGAACAACC
>JAGQRI010000105.1 GCA_020425515.1 Planctomycetota bacterium
CGCCAAGCGCGACTGGGGCTTCGCGCCGGATTTCGTCGAGGGCATGTGGATGATGCTGCAAGCCGACACGCCCGACGACTACGTGCTCGCGACAGGCGAAACCCACAGCGTGCGCGAGTTCTGCAAGCACGCCTTCGAGCACGTCGGGCTGGACTATGAGAAGCACGTCGAGATCGACGAGCGCTACTTCAGGCCCGCCGAAGTCGATGCCCTGCTCGGCGATGCGTCAAAGGCTCGCGAGAAGCTGGGCTGGAAGCCGAAGGTCAGCTTCGAGCAACTGGTCAAGATCATGGTGGATGCCGACGTGCAGGCGCTGAAAGACGGGCGCGGCGAATTCGAAGTCCGCGAACGGTATTTCAGGTAGCTGCCAGAGCGTGTTTATGGGGTTTCTGGTTTCGATCGTCATTCCCACATACAACCGTGCCGAGCTGCTGCCGGTTTCGGTTCGCTCAGTCATTGCACAGACGTATCGGCCGCTCGAGTTGGTAGTCGTCAACGACGGCAGCAAGGATAACACACCCGAGATCATGAACGGCCTTGAGCAGGAGGCGCAGGCGGCAGGCATCCAGACGCGCTTCGTACACCAGGATAACGGCGGTCTTGCGACCGCGCGACGCGTTGGAGCAGAAGCGGCGACAGGCGACTATTTTGGATACCTCGATGACGATGACACGATCGAGCCCGAGAAGATCGCAAGGCAGGTTGCCGAGCTGCAACGAACCGGGGCGGATTGCTGCTGCTGCTACCTGCTCAAAATCACGCCCACGGGCACCGAGCGACATCCGAATGAGAAGAAGAAGCTGATGACCGGCGTGAACCCCGGTGACTACGTCGCCGGACGCAGCTACGCCCACATCAACAGCCTTCTGATTGCGCGCCGCTTGTGGAATGAAGTCGGCGGGTTCGACCCGGACCTGAAAATCGCTGAGGACGTCGAGTGGGTGGCGCGCCTGACGCATGTCGCGAAGTTCTGCGCGGTCGAGGAAGTCCTCGGCCGCTACGAGTTCACGGAAGGAGCGCTCTCCCGGGCCGATTCGCTGGAAGAGGTGATCGAGCAGGATCGCTCAATGGAAAAGGCCCTGCTCAGGATTCGCGAACGCAACAAGGACCGGGAGAACTGGGACGAAGTTTCGTGGCGTCAGCGCGTCGCGGACGTGTTCGACGAAATCGTCAAGCACCTGCTGTACGCCGGGCGGCGGTCAGAGGCCGCCGAGAAGTGGCGCTGGGCCATGCGTGCCACGGGAGGGCACGAGAAGTTGAAACGCACGCGGCGCAAACTGCGCAAGGCCCGCTGGCTGGCGCTGGTTGGCAAGCGCCTGCGGCACCCGAAATTCTCAGACCACGCCGAACTGCGCATGTGATGAGCGAACCTGCACGGAATCCAACCAGTGCGCCGGGCAAACATCTCGTGAAACGCGAGACTCGCTATGTGCACAAGATCGGCGAGCTGTACTCCCACCAGCCGATGTGCATCTGGCAGGACATCGTCGAAAGAAGGGAGTGCGAGGCGGGCGGTATCAACGTCCTGTACCTGTGCGAGCCCGACGTGATCACACAGGTTGCGAAGGAAGTGTGCGAGCGCTGGCGCGAGTGGGACTACATCATCGCGCACAATCGGCGCGTGCTGCTGCGCTGCCCCAACTCGATTCGTCTCGAATTCGGCACGACCTGGATTGAGGACTACCCGTTTCCCCAAAAAGTCTTTGGCGTCAGTCACTTGATCAGCAAGGCCAACTACACACGGGGGCATACCCTGCGCCGCAAGCTCTGGGCGCGCCGGGAGGAGATCGGCATTCCGCGTCACTTCTTCCTGAGCAGCAAAGTGGAAGATCTAGAGCCGGAAGGCTACATTCTGCGCGAAAGCAAGTTTCCGTTGTTCGATACTCAGTTCCACCTCGCCATAGAGAACTGCAGCACGAAGAACTATTTCTCGGAGAAGCTGATCGACTGCTTCCAGACGCGTACGGTGCCGATCTACTACGGCGCGAAAAACATCAGCCGGTATTTCAACACGCGCGGGATGTTCATCGTGCGCGACGCCGACGAGGCCGTGAACGCCTGCAACAGCCTGACGCCGGACACTTACGCGAGCATGACGGATGCCATTGAGGACAACTTCCGGCGCTCGCAAGGCTGGGCTAATCTGAAAGGCCGCCTACAATCCCTGGTTAGCGAACTCAGCTCGGTGTGGCCGAAGCGCAAACGGGCAGGCTATCTGCGACGCCTGTGGCGGGACTGGTTCTGATCACGCCGGGCGCCGGAACAGGAAGCAGCCGCAGCCATGCTTCTGCTCGGCGACCAGGGCGGGTGACGCGTCCACCATCAGGTGGCCGGTTTCCGGCTCGTCAGGGATCAGTGCAAACTGCTCAAGCTCCAGCTCGCTGAACGCCTCGACGATGTGTTCGTACGCATAGATCCGGTGGGCGTTGAACTGAACGCGCGGCTTGCCGACGGGCACGACGAACAGCAACTGCCCGCCGGGCGCAACCACCCGCTGCAACTCAGCCATTGCCTTGAGGTCGCCTTCCGGGTCCAGCGGGTCGCCGTAACGGCCTAGCCCGACGTGTTCCACGGCGTGCATGCAGGAAAGTGAGGCAACGCTGCGGTCGTCGAGCGGTAGCGCAAGCAGGCTGCCCTGCCTCGTTTCAAGCCGGTCCAGCACCATGTTGGGCGGGCGGAACTCATACTGGCGGATCGGCACGACCGCTGACGCCAGCGCGATGAAGTACACGCTGGAAGATACGTCGATGTGCAACTCGGGCTTCGTTCTCACTAGCACGCGCGTTGCCCAGGCTGTGTGGTAAATGTAGTGACGGTCGAAACCGGACTCCGACGTGTTCTCGCCCAGGACCGGCCAGCGGTCCTCCCAGCGCAGGGGCAGCCGGTTACCGGCCGCGGCGGACATGCGCGAAAACTCTTCGAATTCACGTCTGTACTCGGCCTTCTGCCGTCGCTTCCTGCGTTTCTTCTTCAGCTTCTTGATAAGTCCCATGAATGGCTCAAGAGAACAGCCGGGCGAGCAGGCCGGGCTTCGATTTCTGTTTGTGCTTCCAGACGCGCCATGCCTGGTCGGCCAGATCGGAGCACCACGTGTCAAGCAGTTCGCGATGCTTGTCCGGAACGATGATGAACACGTCTGCAATCACGGCCAGATGGGGCGATCCCTTCAACGGTTTAATGTGCTCGATTAATTCCAGCAGTGTGGGCCATTGATCGCGCTGATGGCCGCCTTTCGGGGCGGACAGAAACAGCCGCGCATCGTCGATGAGCACGATGTGTTCATAAGGCGACTCCGCGATGGCATCGAGTTCTTCAATGACGGGGCATTCAAAGTCCGCCCCGGCGGTTTCGCCGCCGCTGAAATGACCGTCGAGCCAGAAGACGGCGGGGCCGGTCAACCGACCTACGACTTCGGGCATCCGTTTGCTGGAGTCGCCAAGCATGTACTCGACGTTCGGCTGCCCCTTGCCTGCTGCCGCCGCTCGCTCGTGAAGGGACTCAGCCGCCTCGATGGTGAAGACCTGCTCGAACTGCTCTCCTGCCCAGCGCGTCGTCCCGCCTTCGTAGGTGCCGGTCTCGACGAACGTCTTGCAGCCGGCGGCATCGCGTAATTGCAGGACCAGGTCTTTCGGCAGCCCTCTGGATACGAACAGATAATCGGCGTGGGGGTTTTCGGTCTGCCGGCTTGACGCCATTCGTGGTCTCCGCGAATTTAGGCATGTTGCCAGCCACCGCGGGCAGGGTAAACACGAATGGGTCAGGCCTTTGCCTGATTGTGCAGAGCGACCAACTCCTGCAGCTTGGCGGCGAGGCGGTCATCGGAGTGCCGGTAATCCTCCGCCCGCTCCCGGTTTTCTGCCATGGCGCCTCGCATGTTTTCGTAGGTCTCGGGCGTAACCCGATTGCAGGCGCGGATCAGTGAGCCGAGCGTCTTGCAGATAATCATGCCGTCCGGGTTGAAGTATTTCTTGATGTTTGTGCATCCCCAATAGATCGGCACGGCTTCGGTCATGAAGCAATCCATGATCTTTTCCGTGAAGTAGTCCGGCATGCGGCAGTTTTCGATGGCGACATGAAAGCGTGAGCGGAAAACCGGCGACTTGTCTTCCCCCAGCATGGTGCTGCCTGGAGGTGTCGGAATTCCGTCTTCTTCGAATTGCCTGCTGAAGAACAGCCGCAGCGGATTGCGAATCTTCGTTGAAGCACGCCAGAACTTGTGACGCAGGCGATGCCCCTTTGAGATCAACTTCGTGCCGATGACTGTAGAGATGCTGAATTCGCGTTCAGGCGGCGGCGAATCGACCCAGCATGTACCGTAGACGTGCTTGTGGGCTTTTGAATATCGCTTGAGCACCCAGGGGTCGTAGGTGAGGATGTAATCGAACATGTGCGCCCGCCTTCGCACTTTGTTATGCATTCGCATGATTACCGGCGGCTCGCAAAGGTACAGCACACGGATCGTCCCAGGCGCCTTCGGTTGCTTTGGATACTGGTCCTGGAATAGCTCAATCTGCGGGTCGGTGTCCAACGTGAGGGCGGGAGGGTGTTCCGCATGGACGATTACCTGGGGCATGTTGGTCTCACGGGTCTATTGCTGACCGGCGGTCGCACGAAGTTCCGTCGATCGAGGATCCGGGCTAAATGACGGATAACTGATGCCTGCGAAAATATCCGTGATCATGCCGACCTACAACCGCGCGGCAATCCTGCGCGAGACCCTGTTGGATGTCGCTGAACAGACCTGGCGACCGCTTGAGGTTGTGGTAGTCAACGACGGCAGCACCGACAACACGGAAGAGGTGTTGGCGGAAATGAAGCCGATCCTGGAACACAGGCAGGTCGGGGCGCGCTTCGTCCGGCAGGACAACGCGGGCGCGTCCGCCGCTCGCAACCGTGCGATGCGCGAGGCAACGGGCGAGTACTTCGCCTTCCTCGACGACGACGACCGCTGGGAGCACGGCAAGCTCGAGAAACAGATCCAGACCATGCGCCAGGCCGGCGCAGATTCATCAGCCTGCCTGATCAACAACCGTGGCGGCACCTCAACCGTGCCGCGCCGCGCCGAGCAGCTGCCGCAAGGCGAGTGTGCCGCCGCGCTGATGGACCGCGAAATGGCGTTTCACATCATCAGCCTTGTGGTTGAGGCCGGGGTCGCGCGCGCAAACGGCGAGTTCGATACCTCGCTCCGCAACGGCGAGGACATCGAATGGATGATGCGTCTGGCACACCGGGCCAGGTTCGCGTCAATTCCCGAGGTGCTGGCAACTTACAACGACACGCCCGGCTCGCTGTCAGACGGCCGATCGCTGGAAAGGCTGGTACAGCAGGACGAGGGTCCTCGCCGCGCGTTGCAACTGATGCACGAGCGTTGCGCCGATCGGCCGGGCTGGGACGAGCAGGCCTGGCGCAAACGGGTCGCGCAGGACTACGACCAGTTCGTTAAACACCTGCTGTACGTCGGCGACCTGAAAGGGGCACGCGCGACTTTCGAAGAAGGCATGCGACTCAGCCAGGGCGCGGACCCGCTGCCGCGCGTGAAAAGCAAGCTGCGCAAAGCCCGCTGGCTGGCCCTGATTGGCAAGCGCCTGCAACACCCGAAACTTCGCGCTTGACGCCGGTCGGTTTTTTGCAGATCACCGGCATGGTGCAGCAACTAAGGGGAAGTCGTGGCGAAGGTCGATCTGGTTGTTGTAACGGGCGCGGCGGGTTTCATCGGCAGCCACCTCTGCGACGCATTGCTGGCAAAGGGCTACCGCGTGCGCGGTGCCGACGACATGTCGGCCGGCGAACACAGCAACCTGGAATCGGCCCGTGCACACGACGGCTTTGAGTTTCATCAGGCCGACGTTTCCGATCTCGATGTCTGCCGCAAGTTGTGCGCGGGTGCGACGGCTGTGCTGCATGAGGCTGCGCAGAGCAGCGTGCCGGCCAGTGTTGAGGCTCCAGAGCGCGCCCACAAAGATACCTGCACCTCGACATTGCATATGCTCACGGCCGCGCGCGAGGCGGGTGCGCGGCGTTTCCTGCTGGCCGCGAGCGCTGCGTGCTACTCCGAGCAAGCCCCGCAGCCGCTGGTGGAAAAAACGCTGCTCTGGCCGCTAAGCCCCTACGCGGCCGCGAAGATCGCCAGTGAGCAGTACGTGAAAGCATTCGCGGGCATGGGGCTGGACGGCGTCTGCCTGCGCTACTTCAACGTGTACGGGCCCCGGCACTCTGCCAAGTCGAGCTACGCGAACGTGATACCCGCGTTCACCCGGCGTATTCTCGACGGCGGCGAAATCACCGTTTACGGCGACGGCGAGCAGACCCGCGATTTCGTCCACGTCAGCGATGTCGTGCGGGCGAACCTGCTTGCGCTTGAGCGTGAGAAGCCGCTGGGCGGGATCAGCATCAACATCGCCACCGGGCACAGCACCAGCATCAACGCGCTGGCGCACAGCATCGCGAAAGCCTGCGGGCGCGAGCTCGAGCTGAAACACCAGGACGTGCGTGCGGGCGATTTCAAGCACTCGCTGGCGGACGTCAGCCTTGCGAAGAGTGAGCTGGGTTTCGAGGCGCAGGTCGGCCTGGATGCAGGCATAGCTTCGGTTGTGGAATGGATGAAACAGGCATGAGCGACGCGCCACTGGTTTCCGCCGTCGTGCCGACCTACCGCCGCCCGCGGTTGCTGGAGCGCTCGCTCGGCAGCATCCTGCGGCAGACCTACCGCCCGCTTGAGTTGATCGTTGTGGACGACGGAAGCGGCGATGACACACAGGACGTGCTGTCGGCCTTTGCCGACAAGGCGCAGGCCGCGGGCGTGGACTACCGCTACTTCGAGAAGGAAAACGGCGGCCCGGGGCCGGCAAAGAATTTCGGGATGGAGCAGGCCCGCGGGGAGTACTTCGCGTTCCTTGACGACGACGACCGCTGGTACCCGCACAAGCTCGAGAACCAGTTGCAGATGCTGGCGTTACACCCCGAGGCCGGGGTTTCCTTTACGCGCTACGTGCACGAGGGAAAGCCCGACGAGCCCAAGCCGAAGCCGGAACAGATGCGCGACGGTTGGGTGTTTGAAACCCTGTGCAGCGGCGACACGCGCGCGCACCTGCAGACGCTGGTGATCCGCCGGGCGATGTTCGAGCGCTGCGGCGGCTTTTCGAGCCATCGCAACTGGGAAGACACCGAGTACGAGTTGCGGCTGTCACTGGAGACACAGTTCCTGGCGGTTCGCGAGCCGCTGACCGTGATCTGCACCGTGGAAAGCAGCGTCAGCCGCGAGGAAGGCCTGGAAGGCGACGTCGAGCGCGACCGCCAGAAGCTGAGCATCCTCGACGAGCTGGTTGAGAAGTACGGCGATCATCCGCGATTCAAACTGGAATCGACGAAGATCCTGCGCGCGCGGGTTTACGACGAGCACATCAAGCACCTGATCTGGCTGGGACGGGTGCCGGAAGCGCGGGAAGCCTGGGAGCGCGCCGTCAGTGAATGCGGCGAACAGGAGATGCTGCTGAAGCTGAAACGCAAGTTGTCACGCGCCAAGGTTGCCGGCTGGTTCGGGCGGAAGCTCAAGAAACCCTAGCGTTCCACCACGTCGTCGCGGCGCAGGCGCGCCTCCAGCCGGGCCACCAGCGCCATGGCCTCGAGGCGGCGGGTGTCGTCCTTCGGGAGCTTCTCTTCATCGGCGCGTTCGCCCGCAAGCGTGGCATGGTGCAGCGCCGCGTCGTTCAGGCCGTCGCGCTCGAGCTTGCGTGCGATGGCGCAATGGGTGGTTACGGGGATGGCGTCGTCCTTGCGCGTGCCGCGCGTCAGCCCGCCGTCGCCGTCGATCAAGGGTGTAACCGCGCTGCTGCGCCCGCCGTCGATCGGCTTGCCGTCGAGGCTATAGACAACCTCTTCAACGATGCGCAATTCGCTGTCCGATTTCACGAAGCGGCGGGTCGTGCTGCGCTCGTAGCGTCCGGTACTCCACGTCTTGCTTTCTGCATTGGTCCAGGTCAGGCAGCATTGCAGCTTGCCGTCTTTCAGCCGTAGCAGGCGCGTGCGTTCGGGCAGCGGGTCTTCCGTGACCCGGCAGCGCAACTCAACGAACTCGCCGTCCAGCCGCGCTTGCAGCTCGACGCGGGATTCGACTTCCATGAAGCAGTACGCACCGGCGGCATCACCCTGCTTCGTCTTTTCAACCAGCACAGCTGCGGCTTTGTGCCCAAGGCGCAACACCACGAGGCGCTTGGCGTCACCCATTTTCACGTCGGCGCTGACGGCCTGGTCCAGTGACTCGAAGTCGCCGATGCGCAACTCGAAATGTTTGCGGACCTCATCTTTGAGCAACGCCAGCCGCACATGGCGAAGCGTGTCGCGATCGACGTCCTTCATGTCGATGGCGGCAAGCGCGGGGGCAAACAGGATCAGTATCAGTATCAGACGCATGGCGGCCTCGCGCCGTCGCGGCGCAACTAGGCTTCGTCACACGATGGGTGGTTTCTTCAGGAATCCTGCGATTTGCGTTTGCGACCGCTGAGCAGCGCGAAGATCGGCGTGGCGTTCGGCAGGTTGCAGTGGGGGCACACGGCGATCTTGTCGTCGAGCTCGGTGGGGCAGATTTCGACTTCTTCCCCGCAGCCGGCGCAGTGAATCACGTAGCGCAGCGGCTTGTGGATGTGCAGGTGCGGCTCGCTCACGAAGTGCTTCTCCGTTGCAGCAGGCGATCCACCGTCGATTTCAGGTCTTCCTGCGAAAACGGGCGGCGCAGCAGCGCGTCCGCCGGGCGCAGGTCGGCCTCGGTGACCTCCGCGTACGTGCAGATCAGTATCGGGATCTCGCGGGTTTCCTCGTTGGACTTGAATTGCTCGGCGAATTCCCGGCCGGACATCCCCGGCATTTCATAATCGGTCACAACGAGGTCCGGCTTTTGCTGATTTGCCCTTTGCAGCGCCTCGGTGCCCGACCCGGCCGACTCGATCCCGAAACCCTCGGCACGAAGCATGGCACCGGTGAGCGCGCAGTTGGCGGGTTCGTCGTCTACGACGAGGATGTGGCGGGCGGATTCCTTTTTGGGTTTCTTGAAGCTGCCGGTGGCGCGCTTGCTCGCGGTCAGGAAGGTGGGCAGCCCTTTGCGCTTCCAGTCGGATTCGATGGCCAGCTTGATCGAGTAGTTGCGGCTGCGCAGTTCTTTCCAGGTTTCAATATCGGACGTTTGCGGCGCCAAAGCATCGTCGTGGCAATCCGCCAGGAAATAAAAATCGCCGCCCCTGATGCACTGCTCGACGGCGAACTTCATGTGCGGATAGATGTAGTTTCCGAGGCGCAGGACGAAGCGGTGGCAGGCGTGGTCGCTGCAGTCGGATTCGTCGACGAACTTGCCGAGAATCTGGTTCATGTTCAGGTCGGCCCAGTCAGGCAGTGCGGGACAGGCGCCGGACGAGACGGGCCAGGCATGCTTCCAGTAAATCCGCAGCGCCTGCTGCACCTGGTCGCGATTAACATTGACCACTACACCCATGGTGCGATTGCCTCTTTACTTAGAACGACTTAGGGCGATCCAATACTTCAGTAAAAATGCGCAATCTGGGCGATTTAGGGGTGATTTGAAGGGTCAATACCCGACTGCGCAGCCGTCTTTTCTCGGGTCGGAGCCGGCCGTCAGTACGCCGGTTGCCGGGTTGCGCAGGATGACCTGGCCGCCGCCCATGTGGATGCTTTCGAAGCCGTCGACCATGCGAATGTCGTAGCCTCGGCGCTCGAGGTCATCCATGACGTCGTCCTCGAAGCCGGGTTCCATCAACAGTTTCGCGCCGTGCCCAACCAGTTGCCAGCGGGGGGCATCCAGCGCCTGTTGCGGATTCATACCGTCGAGCAGGTGCGTCAAAACCTGGAAGTGCGCCTGCGGCTGCATGTGACCGCCCATGATGCCGAAGCAGGCGTGCAACTCGCCGTCGCGGGTGGTCATGGCCGGGATGATGGTGTGGTAAGGGCGCTTCTTCGGCTCCAGCAGGTTGGGGTGGTCTTTGTCGAGGCTGAAGCCGGCCCCGCGGTTCTGCAGGCTGACGCCGGTGCCCGGCACCACCAGCCCCGTGCCCGTCCCCATGTAGCATGACTGGATCCACGAGCAGGCGTTGCCCTCGCCGTCGATCACGCTCAGGTAGATCGTGTCGTTGCCGGTACGCCCGAACACGTGGCCCTTGAACGCCATTGACGCGTCAATGTCAACGAGCCGCGAGATACCGTAGGCGCGCTCGCACAGGTGTTTCTTGTCCACCTTGGCCCACTTCGGGTCGTAGACTTCCTTGCCCGCGACCTCAAAACCGACGCGCATGAACTCGATCATGTGGGCAAGCCGGTCGGCCTCGTCGAGCCTTGCCAGGTTGGCCGCCTGGGCGATGTTGCACGCTACCAGCGCCGCCAGTCCCTGCCCGTTGGGCGGGCACTCGAACAGTTTCACGCCGTGGTAGTCGGTGCTCAGCGGCGTGACCCACTCGCCCTCGTGCGCCGCGAAATCCTCCGCCGTCAGCCAGCCGCCGTACTTTTGCACGTGCGCGGCGGCGTTTTTGGCGAACTCTCCTTCATATATATAGGCCGGGCCGTCGGCGGCGATGCCGCGCAATGTCTTTGCTATGGTCGGCAGGCGCATGATCTCACCGAAGCCGGGGGCGCGCCCGTCGAGCAGCAGCTCGTTGCCGCTTGGCTGTTCGGGGCCGTTGTCCCTGTCGCCGCTGTTCCAGTCCGGCGCGCGCAGCAGCTTTTTCTCGGACAGCCGCCAGGCGCGGGCGATCCATTCCGTGACCGGGTAGCCTTGCTCGGCCGTGTCGATGGCGGGCTGGATCAGCTCGTCCAACTTGCGCGTGCCGTGCTTTTCCAGCATGTCGGCCCAGCCGCGCACGACGCCCGGTACGGTCACGGCGGCACCGGTGAACAGCGGCATCTGCTTGTAGCCCTGCTTGCGAATTGCCGCAGCGTCGCTGGCCGCGGCGGAGCGTCCGGAGCCGTTGAGCGCGCTGATCTGTTTCGTTTTCGCGTCGTAGTAGAGGGCGAAACAGTCGCCGCCGATGCCGTTGCTGACGGGCTCGACCACGCACATCATCGCGGCCGTGGCGATGGCCGCGTCGGCCGCGTTGCCGCCGCGCTTGAGCACATCCAGCCCGACCTGCGCCGCCAGCGGCTGGCTTGCGGCCACCATGCCGCGCGTTGCCAGCACGCAGCTTCGACGCGAGTTGAATTCGAAGTCGTATTCCATAGTCGCTACTGTGTTTAGCGGTGTTCTGTCATGGTTGCTATGACTTCCCCGCGATCATGTGCATAATGCGGACAATGGGCGATCAACTTCCACTACCCGAGTTCCTGGCCACGCTCGGCAAGACCGAACTGAAACCGGGCGGCGCGTACGCCACCGGCGCGTTGTTGCGCATGCTCGACCTGAACGGGCACGAGCACGCGCTGGTGATCGGCCCACATGCCGCCAATACGGCGCTGTTCGTCAGCATGACTACCCAGGCGACAACCGAGGCGCTGGTCAGCGAGGAGGCCGACAAGGTCACCGAAGATGACCCCGCCCTTAAGCGGCGGAGCACGGCGCGCGTGGGCAAGGTGGAAGAGTTGCCGTTCGACGACGCCCACTTCGACGCGGCGATCATCGAGGCGACTCTCAGCTACCAGGTCGGCCCGCACCAGCAGGCAACCTTGAAAGAGATTGCGCGCGTGCTGGAACCGGGAGCGCGGATCGGGCTGCACGAGCTGGCCTGGCGGCAGCCGCCGACGCCTGAGGTCGAGAAGCAACTGCGCGAAGTCTGGCAGGGCGAGGTGCACCCGCACGTCGTCCGCGGCTGGTGGGACCTGCTTGAGGAGGCCGGCTTCAAGGACGTGCGGAACGAACTTGCCGTGGTCAGCTACTTCACCCGCCAGGGCATGGAAAACGACGAGGGCGACACGGCCATCGACATCTTCCACAGTGCGTTCGAAGACCCGGACAGCCTGCAACGCTTCAGCCGGGCCCTGCACGAGTTCGCCGACAACCGCCACTACTACGGCGTGATCCTGGCGACCGCCACCAAGGCGTAGGGACAGGCCCATGTGCCTGCCCGTGTCGCAATGTGCGTCCTTCGGGCCGCCACATGGGGCGGCCCCTACAATTTCTCAAGAAACATCAATGCGCGTGCCGATGTCGATGCGGGAGTGTCGATGGACCCGCGTACGACAATCGAACGTTTTCTCGAACACCTGGACGTTGAGCGCAACTTCAGCGAGCAGTCGCTGCGTGCCTACGGCACCGACCTGCGCCAGTTCTGTGAATTCCTGGACGAGCGCGAAATCAGCGACCTCACCCGCGTCGACAACCTGAACCTGCGCGGATACCTCGCCGGCATGTCCGAGGCCAACTACGGGCGCCGCAGCATCGCTCGCAAGCTGGCCAGCGTGCGCAGCCTGTTCCGTTTCCTGCACCGGCGCGGCGAGATCAAGGACAACCCGGCCAAGATGCTCCGCACCCCCAAGCTGGCGCGCAACCTGCCCAGCTTCCTGGACGAAAGCCAGGTCACGGTGCTGCTGACCACGCCCGACCCCAACACCTGGAGCGGCGTCCGCGACAAGGCGATCCTCGAGTTGCTGTACGCGACCGGGCTGCGCGTATCCGAGCTGGTCAAGCTGAAGATGAACGACCTCGAGCTGACGCGCGGGTCCTTGCGCACGATGGGCAAAGGACGCAAGGAGCGCATCCTGCCGTTGCTGCCCGCCGCCGTGGACGCGCTGCAGGGCTGGTTCGGCGTGCGCGAAAAGCCGCCCCGCTCACGAACCGGCGGCATCAAGCCCGGCACGGAAACCGTGTTCATCAACCAGCGCGGCACGAGCCTGACGGACCGCAGCGTGCGCCGCCTGATCGACCAGTACGTGAAGTCGGCCGCCATCAACTGCAAGGTCACGCCGCACACGCTTCGGCACAGTTTCGCCACGCACCTGCTGAATCACGGCGCCGACCTGCGCGACGTGCAGGAACTGCTGGGCCACGCGCACCTGGCGACCACGCAGGTCTACACGCACGTCACCACGGCGCGCATGCTCGACGTTTACGAGCGTGCACATCCGAGCGCCGCTGATAAAAAGTCGGCATGATCGAAGTCGACGTCACCTCCACCATCCGCAGCACAGTTGACCGCAAGCTGATCGAGCAGGCCGTGAACGCCGCCCTCGGGCGAGCGAACGCAACCGTCAGCGTCGTAGTGATCGGCGACAAACGCATGCGCAGCCTGAACCGCGACGCGCTGGGCCACGACTATGTGACCGACGTGCTCAGCTTCGACCACGGCGACAGCCCGGAAGGCAGCGTATTCGAGATCATCGTCTGCGCTCCCCACGCCGGGCGGCAGGCGAAGCGCTACGGCGTGCCGGCAAAACAGGAACTCGCCCGCTACGTGATACACGGCTGCCTGCACTGCCTCGGCCACGACGACCACACGGATGCGCAGCGCACGGCCATGTGGGACTTCCAGGAAGCGGTGATGCGCAAACTGTTCGGCAAGTCCTATCGCGACCCAGGAATTTGAAACCACGAAGTTTGACCTGCTTGTGCTTTGCACTCGCGACGCCATTTGACGCGAAGGCGCGAAGCCCGCGAAGAACTGCTTTTTTGGGCCACGAAAACACAAAAGCACGAAAGCGTCTTTCGTGCAGTTCTTTTGTGCGTTTGTGTTTTCGTGGCTACTTCACCGCAGTTCTTCGTGGTCCTTTGTAGCCCTTCGTGGTTCCAACCGCTTTTCAACTTTCATTGACTTGCCCCGATCCGCGGCCATACTGCGCGCGTCACGACATTGGTTGCTCGACCGACAACGAGCAGCCTGGAACCTGGTGAAAATCCAGGACGGCCCCGCCGCTGTGACCGGGAACGAAACCGCAGATGCCATTGTCCGAAAGGGCGAGAAGGCGCGGGAGTAGGACGCCCGGAAGTCAGAAGACCTGTCGCGACACTGCATGCCCGCCTGTTTCTTGCCCGGCGGTCATGGTCCGAGGCGGCGAGGGTCCGCGGCGGATGCGCGCCCAGCGCCTTGTGGGCGATTCGGAGTTTTCCCATGAAGTACCTGCTTCTGATGGCGGCCTGTGCCGTCGCGGCTGCGCTTGGCGCGCAGTCGGTCACCTACTATCCGAGTACCGCCGGCGGCTACCAGGTTGCCCAGCACGACGTGACGATCCCGTCCGGCGGGAACTTCTCGCTGCCCGGCGGCGTGGACTGGGACACCGGCGGCGAGCTGTACTACTACGACGGCGACGCCCACACCATCCAGCGTTACGACACACTGCTGAACCAGCCCGCAAGCAGCGCGCTCTACAACGTGCCGAACCCGGTGTTCGGGCCGTACGTCGATGACATCGAATTCGACCCGAACATCAGCACCGATTTATTCTTTCTCGAAAGCGGCGCACAGTTGATCTACAAGCTGCGCCGCTCCGGGCTGGATACACTGGACACGACCTTCGGCACGAACGGCGTGCTGGCAAGCTCGATGCTTCCGATGTACCCGTACGACCTCGCGTTCGACGGCTTCAGCCGCCTGTTCTGCATCGGCGGCGTCGCGGGCGCCTCGCCGATCAACGGCGTCTACTTTGTCGACCGCAACAGCCTGGCGATCACGCAGGTGGTCGATCTGCTGACGCCCGCCGGCACCGACGCTTCCGGCCCGATCACTTTCGACAGCAGCGGCAACCTGTACGTGTTCCTGCCGCCCCAATACCCGCAGGTGTATCCGCTGCGCATTGTTCGCTTCAGCAAGGCTTCGCTCGACAACGCCATCGCGGCCAGCGTGCCGCTTACGGTTGCCGACGGGACCATGGTTGTCGACGCGGGCGCCAACTTCCCCAACGGCGGGCGGGCCGATTTCCACCTCGAGGCCGGGCACGACGTGCTGTACTACACGGCGCCGGACGGCTCGATCTATCGCTGGGACACGGCTTCCAGCGGTTACACCCAGTTTGCGTTCGCGGCGGCACCGGTCGGCACGGACGTCAACTACCCGTCGGCGATCAGCTTCGAGCAGGCGGGCGGCTTCGGCCCATACTCCGGTAGCGGGACGCGCCTGGCGGTCATGATGATCACGCGCGACGCGAGCTACGCCGTGCAGCAGAGCAGCCTGTGCATCTTCAACGCGACCGCCGCCCCGGGCGCGGTAAACTCACTGGCGATCACGGACGTGCCGGCCAACATCGTCAACGGCGTGCCGTTCCGCTGCGAGATCGAATTGCGCGACGCCGGCAACGCGCTGTTGCCTAACGAGATTGGCGGCGTGGACGTGCAGATCCTGTCCGGTACCGGTACGCTTTCCGGCACAACCTACCGCGTGACCGCAGGCGGTGTAGCGGTATTCGACGATCTGGTTTTGACCGGCGGCAGCGGCAGCGTGATCCTGCGCTTCACGCTTTCGGGTTCCAGCATCGTCGTGGATACGAGCGCCGTGGCAATCAACGGCAGCAGCGGCGGTGGGGGCGGAAGCTCAAGCAGCAGTGGCAGCGGCGGCTGCAGCACGGGCAGCGGAAGCGGCAGTTGGATGCTTGCGCTGGGGCTGCTGGCTATGCTGGGCGTGGCGATCCGGTTCCGGCGGGCACGGGCCTGAGTTCCGGCGCGGTAACGAAATACGACGGGCGGCCCGAAATGGGCCGCCCGTACGTACTTAAACGGCCGGAACTCGCCTTTGGAACCGTATTTGCATAACCTTGGGGCAGAGGAGGCAGGCTTGACTCACAAACGCTCCATCCGCGATGTCCTGGCGTTCCTGGTTTTCACTGCATTGTTCCTTTGCGGTTGCGGCGCCCTGCTGATCACCAGCACCCGCGCGCAGGAAAGCCCTACGGCCAAAAAGTCGGCTGATGGCAGCAAGCCTGAGAATGCGGAAGATAGCGGCGACAGCGGGGAGGAAGACGGCGGCGAAGAAAGGCCATCTGTGCCGCCCAAGGATCTCAAGCCGCGCGGCCCCGACGAGCTGTTCACGCCGTTGTCCGAAGAAGGACTGTACGAAGGGACGATCCCCGCGCAGACGTTCAAGGCCGTGGTGCTGACCGTGCCCAACGCCGGCAGCCCCGTCGATCGCCCGATCGAGAGCCTGGGCAGCAACGCGCGCTACCAGGCGGGCGGGTTCATGCTCGCGCTCGACCAGCAGTTGCAGTACCTGCCGCAGATCTATACCGAGACCAACCAGGAGCGCACCCGCCGCTACTCCGTGCTGCTGCGCGAGGGCGACGCGCCGCGCGCCGGTGACGGCGTCAAGACCGGCGCGCATTCGAAGTCGCTGGACGCCGCCGCGGACGCTTTCAACGCGAAGCTGGTGTTCGCGGTCAGTTTCGTTCCTGCTGAAGGCGAAGCTCCTGCAAAGGGTGCCGCCTTCCGCTACAGCAAGGCCAACGGCATCGAGCGCGCCGTGGAGTGGGAGTTCGGCAAGCTCGCCCAGCCCGAGCCGGACAGCACGGTGCGCATGCTCGAGGGCAAGGTGAACGAGCTGTGCAGCGGCGTCGGCGCAACCATTGCCGAGGACGGAAGCGTGCTGGAAGTCGCCCACGCGCCGATCCCGCAGATCGCCTCCGACGACAAGGCGCTGCGCGAGTTCGCCAAACTGAACGAAAACCTCGAGAAGGGCGAGCCCGCCAAGGCCTGGATCGCCTACGCCAATCTGATGAAACGCGACCCCCGCTGCGGGCGCGCGGCCTTGTACGGCATGGAAGTCTTCCGCGCGCTGGCCAGCACCCAGTCGGTTGTCGAGGAAAACATGAAGTACCTCAGCAGCGCGATCGAGGCCGGCCGAGAGGGCGTGAAGCTCGCGCCGAATGACGTGCTGCTGCGGGGGCGGCTGTGCTGGATTGCCGTCAGCCACTTCAATCGATTCGACTGGGCGCAGACCGGCATCAAGCAGGCCATGCGCGTGCAGCCGGGCAATTTCCAATTGATGAGCTGGTGGCTGACCTGCTACGAGGTCGAGGACCGCGAAAAGCAGGTGCAGTGGCTGATCGACAACGTGCTGCCGGTGATTCACGACGGGCGGGTTGAGCTGGCGATCGGCAATACATGGTACGGCAGCGGCGATTACGCCAAAGGAATCGAGTGGTACGAGAAGGGCGTGAAGATCGCGCCGCTGGACCACGAGATGCAGATGAGCCTGGGGCTGTGCGCAAACTATGAGGGTGAGCGCCTTGCGCGGCTGCGCAAGAAGCGCGAGGCCACGGATGCCTTTGCTACCAGTTCGGAAGCGCTCGCTGTCTGCCAGGACATCGACCCGCAGGCGATGAAATGGGTGTACGAGTACTACGTCCGCGCGACGACGCACAAGTTCAAGGTACTGCCCACCAACCCGAAGACGCTGGAGCGGCTGTTCCTGACCCAGGCCTGCGTAAACGGGTTGACTTCGAACCGCCGGACGGGCGACTGGGACGAACTGGTCAAAGGCGTGATCGATATCTGGCGAGGGTTGATCCGCGACCTGTGCCGCAACGCCAAGCCCGACGAGCCGATGTACCAGATGAAGCTGCTGGCCCGCCTGCAGTTCGACCTGGTTGAGCAGGACAACGACGACCTGATCCACACCCTCTGGCTGATGCGCGAGATGGGCATGCGCCCGGAAATCTACGTCAACCTGATGGCCAACTACGGCCCGGTCGTCGACGAATACCAGCCCAAGAAAGACGACGATCAGGGCTGAATTCCCCGCGGCCGGGTTTAGAATGCGGATATGAGCGGCACCATCAAACTGGATGAAATCGACAAGCTCTCGGTCGAGCAGCGTATCGAGTTGATCGAGCGCATCCTGTCCACGCTGGATGCGGATTCGCTTCCCTTCACCGCCGAACAGTGGAAGGAGATCCAGCGTCGCCTCGCAGCGTTCGAGAGCAACCCGGATTCGGCGCAGTCGTACGAGCAGTACAAGGAAAGAATCCGGGGCATGATGTGAGCCTGAAACCCGCATCGTCCAAAGATCTTCCTTAGCTAGTGGCACGGGCGCCTCGCCCGTGTGTGACGCGCCAAGCGCGTCACTACGGCCGGGCAAAGCCCGGCAGGCATGGACGAGGGCGTCCATGCCACCAGTCAAGTATCAGATACGAAGCTCTGGCACGGACTCTCCACACGTTGCGCAGGATGCGCGCCGCAAGCATAGTGCGGGCATGAACGCTACCGCGGAACGCATCCCCTTGCTGCATGACGTCGCCGTCACCCGCCGGGTTGACTACGGCCACGGCTATTTCGAACTCTACCTCGATGCGCCGGAGCTCGCCCAACACATGCAGGCCGGGCAATTCTTCAACATCCGCGTCCGCAATGAGCTTTACCCGCTGCTGCGCCGCCCGTTTTCCAGCTTCGACCTGCTGAAAGACGTGCGCGGGCGTCCCACCGGCGTCAGCATCCTCGGCCACGTGGTGGGGCAGGGGACGCGCATGCTCGCTGGCATGAACGAGGGCGACCGCATCCACCTGAACGGCCCGCTCGGGCACGCGTTCGAGCTGCCGGAAAACCCGGACACGCGCATCATCATGGTCGGCGGCGGCATCGGTCTCGCGCCGTTCCTGCACGCCATCCGCCAGTGGGGCGGCGGCGAAGAAAAGCGCGATCTGGTGCTGCTCGCGGGAGGGCGCAGCCAGCGCGACCTCGGCTTCATGAAGCGCTTTGCCAACCTGGGGGCCAACGTACTGATCGCCAGTGAGGACGGCAGCGTCGGCGTAAAGGGGCGCGTGACGGTACTGCTCGAAGCCGAGCTGAACGCGCTGAAGGGCAAACCGGCGATGGTGCTGACCTGCGGCCCCTGGGCGATGATGGACGCCGTGGCGCAAATCTGCATCACCGCGCAGGTGCCCAGTTTTGCGAGCCTCGAAAGCATCATGGCCTGCGGCTACG
>JAGQRI010000106.1 GCA_020425515.1 Planctomycetota bacterium
CAGTTGATGACGCTCGATGTAGACAAGGACAGTATCGCCGCAGCCGTCGAGTTCCGCGACGGCCTGCTCGCAAAGCCGCGAGACGAAGAGCTCACGGCGCTGCAACGTGGCGAGCGCGAGGACGAGATTTCCGACTGGCTGGAAGACCACGGCGTGCCGGAACCCTGGCTGCTGGCGGAAAACCTGGTGCGCATGGGCGCAACGTGCGGCGAGCTGCAGGAGTTTGCGGATTCCATTACCGGCGACATCGAAACGCTGCCCTTGGCGCTGCGTTGGATCGAGGGTTCGTCCGGCGCGCAGATGATGGTGGGGGAGATCCTGAGCGCGGCCGAGCGTATCTCGCACCTCGTGCAATCGGTGAAAGTCCACGCGCACATGGACAGCAACCCGGACAAGCAGCCGGTGGATATCCGCGACGGGATTGAGAGCACGCTGACGATCCTGGGGCACAAGCTGCGCAAGAAAGCCATCAAGGTGCAGCGCGAACTCGCCGACGACATGCCGAAGGTGCCGGCTTACCCCGGCGAGCTGAACCAGGTCTGGACGAACCTGATCGACAACGCGATCGACGCCATGGACGAAGGCGGCACGCTGACAATCAACACCGCGAAGGACGGCGGTTGCGTCTGCGCGCGCATTTGCGACACCGGCAGCGGCATCCCGAAGGAGATGCTGGGGCGGATCTTCGAGCCGTTCTTCACGACCAAGTCGATGGGGGAGGGCACCGGCATCGGGCTCGACATCGTGCACCGCATCGTGACGGCCCAGCACGGCGGCGACATCCGCGTCGAGTCGAAACCTGGCAACACCTGCTTTACGGTCTGGTTCCCTCTGACCGCTGAATCACGCCCGGCGGCGGGGTTGGGCAGTGGTCAGTAACCGCCACCGCTCGCCTCGCTTTTTCTGACCACTGACCACTGGCCACTGACCACTTCCCGGTACAGACTGCGCCGCATGGGTGACGACGTCCGCATCCGCCTGTACGACCACCTGCGCGATGCCCGCCTGTTCGCGGCGTTGAACTACCGCACGTTCCGCGATTCCATCCCGAAGGACGAATCTGTCGACGAAAATGAGTTCCGCCGTCACCACACCTGGCTACTGCAGCATTTCGCGCCGCACGACCCGCGCAAGAACACCGTTTTTGTCGCGGAGTGCGAGGGCAAATACGCGGGGCATTGCTGGCTGGGGCAGCAGACTGACTTCTTCACCCGCCGCGTCGACCCGTGGATATTCGACCTTTCTGTGGCCAAGGAATTCCGCGGGCGCGGCATCGCGAAGCGCCTGCACCGAACGGTCGAGTTACATCTGCGCGAGCGCGGCCACGACGTCATCGGGCTCCAGGTGATGGCGCACAACGAAGGCGCGGCGCAGCTCTACGAGAAGCTGGGTTACCGCCCGCGGGCGATCAGCCTGAAAAAACGCCTCTGAGATCCCGAAATACCACTGTGACCGAAGTTGATTGCTTGCGGTAAGCGCTTGCGCCCAATACCATTGTGCAGGTTACTTTGCAGCAGAGAGTAAATGACGAAGCCAGTTCCCAAACACATTGCCATCATCATGGACGGCAACGGCCGCTGGGCCGAGGCGCGCGGTATGCGTCGCGTGAAGGGGCATGAGGCCGGCATCGACAGCGTGCGCGCGATCAGCGAGGAATGCGCGAGGCTGGGAGTGGGGCAACTGACCCTGTACGCGTTCTCCGAGGAAAACTGGCGGCGCCCGAGGCTCGAGATCGAGTTCCTGATGCGCATGCTGAAGCGCTTCCTGATCAAGGAGCGCGACACGCTGATGCGCAACAACATGCGCTTCGGCGCGGTGGGACGCCTCGACCGCCTGCCCAAGGACGTCCGCCGCGAGCTCGACAAGACCATCGAGCTGGCCTCCGGAAACACCGGCACGCTGCTGTGCCTTGCGCTCAGCTACGGTGGGCGGGCCGAGCTCGCCGACGCCATGAAGAAGCTGGCCGAAAAGGTCGCGGCCGGCGAGCTGAAACCCGAAGATATCGACGAGCAGGCCATCGCCGCGAACTTGTACCAGCCGAACATGCCGGACCCGGACCTGGTGATCCGCACGGCGGGTGAAATGCGCCTGAGCAATTTCCTGTTGTGGCAGGTCAGCTACGCCGAGCTGTACGTGACCGACACGCTCTGGCCCGACTTCCGCGAAGAGCACCTGCACGCCGCGCTGGAAGACTTTGCCCGCCGCGAACGCCGCTTCGGCGGGCTCGTCGACCGCGCGCAATCCCAGTCCGCCGCGGGCTAAATCCACCTTGCGTACAATCCTGTCATGTCGCACCCTTTGTGTAGTCCTGAGGTGTGACCATGCTGAACCACGTACTGTTGCCGACTTCGCACTGCGTTACTTACCCGGCGATGCAGGCGCGTCTGAACAAGCTGCTGGCCGAGCGCGCCGGCAAGGGCTCCGACAAGGCTGCCATCGACGACCAGATCTGGGACCTGTACGGCGAAACCTGGGCCGTCATGTTCACCGACCTGGCGGGATTTTCAGGCCAGGTGGCGCACTTCGGCGTGACGCATTTCCTGCAAGTGATCTTCGAGTCTTTCCGCATTTACATCCCGATCGTGGAGGAACACAGCGGGCTGCTACTGAAGGTTGAAGGCGACAGCATGATGGTGTTGTTCCGCCGTCCGAAGAGGGCGCTGGAATGCGCGGTCGCCATGCAGCGCGCCGGCTGGGCCTACAACAAGGACCGCGAGGACACGGAAAGGCTGCTGCTCAGCGTCGGGCTCGGCTTCGGGCGCGTGCTGAAGTTCGGCGACCAGGACGTTTACGGTGGCGAGGTCAATGTGGCCTGCAAACTAGGAGAAGACCTAGGGCGTCACTGGATGATCCAGTGCTCGCAGGAATTCCACGACGCCGTCAAGGACGACACGGAACTGAAGCTCGAACATGCCGCGGAAACTCCGGCCGGGACGCCGCAGGCCTGGCAGGTCATTTACGACAAGGAATAGGCGGCACTTAATTGAAACGAGGCCCGGCATGTGCCGGGCCTCGTTGCGTTCTCGGCGGCTACTTGGTTTCGCCGTCGTCGAGCACGTCCACGCGCTCGATCACGATCACCTTGTGCGGCCAGCCGTCGTACTTCTTGACCTTGCCGACGATGCCGACTTTGCTTCCCATCAGCTTGCCGAGGTCGCCCTTGTCCCAGCGCAGGTCGTACAGGACGTTGCCGTCCTTGTCGAACAGGCGGTGGCTGGCGGGGGTCTTGGCGGTCTTGCCGGTGCTGCCGATGGTGCCGGTCACGGTGTACTCAACGGGGCCCTTCGGCTGTTCTTCTTTCGGCTCCTCAAGCGCCTTCTTCGCGATGGCGTCGGCCTTGGCTTTGCGGTCGGCCTCTTCCTTGTCGAGGCGGGCGTTCTCGGTCTCGATCAACTTCACCGTCAGGTCGATCTTCTCGATGTAGAGCCCGGCCTTCTCGCCGATATCCTTGTCGAGTGAGAACTCCTTGAACTGTTCGAACATCTTGCGGATGTCGGTCAGGTTCACGTCCTTGGCGGGCTTCTTCAGCTCGTCGTTGAGAAGCTTCTCGAGCTCGGTGAAGGTCTTGCGTTCATCCTCGAGCTCGGCCGCGGTGGGCTTGCGCTTGGGTTCATCCTTCGGTGTCTCGACAGTTTCCTTGCCGCCGTTGTCGTCCGCCCTGTCGCCGGTTTCTTCGCCGGCTTCTTCCGCCTTCTTCGGCTCGTCGGCGGGGGCGGTCTCGATGGTCTCGGCCTTCTCCGGCGCGACGTTCTTGATCTTCTTCAGGAACTCGCTGGAGATCGCGCCGTGGGCGTTGGCCGGCGGGACAACCTTCACGTAGCCGTTCTCGCTGACGTTCTTGCCTTCCTCGCTGGTGGCGGCCGTCAGCACCTGGTCTTTCGCCGCCTGGCCGACGGGGAAGAACTTGGTGTCGGCGCTGACGCGCAGGTTCACGTTGTCGCCGGTGACCACCCAGGTCTTGCCGTCGTCGCCGGGCTTGACGAAGTCGGCCGAGATCCAGCAGGGGGCGTCCTTGGGAAGCTGGACGATCGCCCAGCCTTCCTTCTCACCGACCACGGTCAGCTCGTCGCCTTCCGACATCACGCTGACGGGCGGATAGGCGATGCCGGCGCCCGAGCGCACCCGGACGGAATCGCCGGTCACCGAGGCGGTGTAGGCGGTGAATGAATCCTGGGCGCACAGCGGCAGCGCAAAGGCCGCGAGCAGCAGCAGGATGGAGAGTCGAAGCGCTTTCATGTCGTCCTCCGTGTTTGGATGCGGTCTGCGTACCGTGCAGACGGTTTGCATCAACGCCGGGGTCACCGGCGTAGACGTCATCGGCCCTATCGGACGCATCGGAGGTACAGCTTCAGCAATTTCCGGATTACCGGTCGTGGGCAAATGCAAACCGGGCCGGGGAAAACCCCGGCCCGGTGGATATGGCGACGGTGCCTAGTGCTTCGAAGCGCCCTTGGCCGCCGCGCGCGACAGCCCGAAGATCGGCAGGTAGATGCCGAGGATCACGACCAGCACCACGGCGCCGAGGCCGACGATCAGGGCCGGCTCGATCATCGAGGTGATGGCCTGCACCTGCGCGGATACTTCTTCCTCATAGTACTCGGTCACGTCGTTCAACATGTCCGGCAGGGCACCCGAGTCTTCACCGACCTTGACCATCTTGGTCATCAGGCCGGGGAACACGCCGGATTCGCTCAGCGCCTGGAACAGGCTGTAACCCTGGATCAGCTTCTGCCTGGCGTCCAGTACCGCCTGCTCGAGCACGATGTTGCCCAGCGTCTTGCTGGTGATTTCCAGCGACTGGTCAAGCGTGATGCCGTTGCGAACCAGCGTGGACAGCGTCATCGTGAAGCGCGACACGCCGGACTTAAGCACCAGCGGGCCGAACAGCGGCGTTTTCAGGATGAACCGGTCCCAGCTTGCGGCGCCGGCCGGCGTCCTTCGCCAGAAGATGAAGGCGACGATGATGCCGGCGATCAGCGGGATCGTGATCCACCAGTAGTTGACGATGGCGTCCGAAATGAAGATCAGCACCTTCGTCAGCGCCGGCAGCTCGGCGCCGTACTGCTTGAACAGCCGGGCGAACTGCGGGACCAGGAAGGTGAAGATGCCGGTCACGATCAACGCGAAAAAGCCGCCGACGAACTTCGGGTAGGCGGTCGCCGACTTGATCTGGCGTTGCAGCTTGTGGCGGCGCTTGAAGAACATGCCCAGCTGCTCGAGGATCGTATCGAGAGAACCGGAAACCTCACCGGCCTCAACCATGCTGCAGGTCAGTGAGTCGAATACGTTGGGGTGCTTGCGGAAACCGTCGGACAGCTTGGCGCCCGCTTCCACGTCGGTCATGACCGACTCGAGGGCGAGCTTGAACTGCTGGTTTTCCGTTTCGTTCGCGATGGTTTCCAGCGAGTCCAGCAGCGACAGGCCGGCGCGCAGCATCGTCGACATCTGGCGGCAGAAGGCGGCCAGGTCGCCGACCTTGACCTTCTTTTGGAACAGTCCGCCCTGCGACTTCGCGACGGCCTGTGCTTCAGTCGGCGCGGAGCTGGGGCCACCCATACCGCCACCGCCGCTGCCCTCGGACTTGACGCCGATGACGGTAAGCCCTGAGCGGCGCAACTCGGCTACGAGGTCGCCGACGGAAGGCGCGTCTTTCACCTGGCTGATAGTGCGACCTGAGGCGTCGCGTGCCGTGACGGTATATAGCGGCATGGCGTTCCCTTAGTTCGGTATGCAAACGATGCTTGCAGATAAGGCAAGTATAGACGATTTCGGATGCGGACACATCCGAAATTACGACGGAAGCTTGGTTCGGGAATCAGGCCGGGCGCATCGCCTGGGCACCGCCGCCCGCCGCCGCCTGCCCGGCGCTGCCGCGCCGCCCGCCCTGCTGAAGCATGCGCTTCATCTGGTCCGGGTTGGTTGAGCGGTTCAGGGCGATTTCGCGGCTGATTTCACCGTGGCTGTACAGGTTGAACAGCCACTGGTTCATGGTGATCATGCCTTCGCGGCTGCCGGTTTCGAGAATCGTGTACAGCTGGTGGACTTCGCTTTCACGCACCAGGTTTCGCGCGGCCGCCGTGACCTTCAGGATCTCCATCGCCAGCACGCGCCCGCCCTTCACGCGGGGCAGAAGCTGCTGCGCGATCACACCCAGCAGCACGAAGCTGAGCTGTACGCGGGCCTGCTGCTGCTGGTTGGTGGGGAAGACGTCGACGATACGGTTGATAGTCTGCACGGCGTCGGTCGTGTGCAGGGTGGCGAAAACCAGGTGGCCTGTCTCGGCCATGGTCATGGCGGCCTCGATGGTCTCCAGGTCGCGCATTTCGCCGATCAGGATGACGTCCGGGTCCTGGCGCAGGATGTGGCGCAGCGCCGGGGCGAAGCCGCGCGTGTCGTCGCCGACCTGGCGCTGGTTGATGATGCTGCGCTCGTGCCGGTAGAGGTACTCGATCGGGTCCTCAACCGTGATGATGTGGCAACTGTCGTTCTGGTTGATGTACTGGATCATCGCCGCCAGCGTGGTCGACTTGCCCGAGCCGGTCGGCCCCGTGACCAGCAGCAGGCCCTTGTCGGCCATCGCGAACTGCTTGGTGACCTGCGGCAACCCGAGTTCATCGATGGTCGGGATGGTGCTGCGGATGACGCGGATGGCGAGGCCGATGCTGCCGCGCTGCCAGTAGACGTTCAGGCGGTAGCGCCCGGCGCCGCGGCGCCCGAACGAAAGGTCCAGCTCGCGTTCTTCATCGAGCACGGCCATCTGCTTTTCATCCAGCAGTTCCATGGCGAGGCTGCGGGTGTCGGCCGGCATCAGCGGCTTGAAGCCTTCGATGGCGCGCAGTTGCCCGTCAATGCGGAGTACCGGCGGCACGCCGACCGTAAGGTGAAGGTCGGAAACCTCGGCTCGGCGCGTAAACACGAGCAGGTCATCGAGTCGGACGGAGCTTTGGCCGGACATAGAATTCTTCCCGCTGATCCCATGCATGCCGCGGGCGGGGGGCGCACGCGGCAGGGTTGCTTAATGGTCTTCGTAGAACAGGCTGACCGCTTCCTCAACCGTAGTAAGCCCGTCCAGCAGCTTGAAGAAGCAGCTCTGGCGCAGCGTACGCATGCCGTTCGCCATGCACTCTTCTTCAAGTTCCGTCTCGGGGCGCCTGTCGAGGATCATTTCGCGCAGCTTCGGCGTCATGGTCATGTACTCGTGCACGGCCAGTCGCCCCTTGTACCCGGTCTGGTTGCAGAAGGCGCAGCCTTTACCGCGCCACAGGTCGATCTCGACGGCGGGCTGGCGGAAGCTGTTCGCGAGCTGCTGCTGCAAGGCCTGGCTGGCCTGGTACGGCTCTTTGCATTTCGGGCAGATCATGCGGATCAGGCGCTGCGAGATCGCGGCGATCAACGCGGACGTGATCATGTAGCGCTCGAGCCCCATGTCCGCCATACGAGTGACGGTGGCGACGGCGGTGTTCGTGTGGATGGTGCTGAACACCAAGTGGCCGGTGAGGGCCGCGCGGACGGCGATTTCGAGCGTTTCCTGGTCACGCATCTCGCCGATCATCACGACGTCAGGGTCCTGACGCAGGATGCTTCGCAGGGCGGCGGCGAAGCTCATGCCGATGTTGCTTCGCACCTGCACCTGGTTGATGCCCGGCAACTGGTACTCAACCGGGTCCTCGACCGTGACGATGTTGATCTCGGGCGAGTAGATGTGCTTCAGGAAGCTGTACAGCGTGGTGGTCTTGCCTGAGCCCGTGGGACCCGTCAGCACGATGACGCCGTGCGGCGTGTTCAGCACGCGCTTCATTTCCTTCAGCGTCATCGGGTCGAAGCCCAGGCTGTCGATATCCATCGACGTCGCGGACTTGTCCAGAATTCGCATCACGACCTTTTCGCCGTGCACGACGGGCAGGGTCGAGACGCGCATGTCGACGACGCGGTCGCCGAGTTTCAGCTTGCAGCGACCGTCCTGGGGCAGGCGGCGCTCGGCGATGTCGAGCCCGCTGATGATCTTGATGCGGCTGACCACCGCGTTCACCAGGCGCTTGGGCGGCGCTGTGACTTCACGCAGCGCGCCGTCGATGCGGAACCGGACCGCCACCTCGCGCTCGAACGGCTCGAAGTGAATGTCCGACGCGCGCTGCTTGACGGCTTCCATCAGCGTGGCGTTGACGTACTTCACGACCGGGGCGTTTGACGCGGCATCGATGGCGTCGTTGTCCAGCCCGAGGTCGTCGTCCATGTCCTCAATCAGCTCGGCGTCGACGTTCTTGAGGTCTTCGCCCATCTGGTCGAGGCTGTACTGCTGTGCGTAGTGCTTGTCGATCGCGTCCGCAATGGCGATGCGCGAGCCGATGAACACCTTCACGTTCTTGCCGGTCAGCGACTTGATGGTGTCGATGGCGATCACGTCGGCCGGGTTGGCCATCGCGACGTGCAGCATTTCCTTGTCGTCGTCGAGGCGGAACGCGATCAGGTTGAAGCGGCGGGCCTGGCGCTCCTGGATCTGGAGTACCGCGTCGCTTTCGACCTGGAGGTTTTCGTCGTTGAGGTCGATCGATTCCACGCCAAGGTTGATGGCGAGGTACTTGATCAGCTCGTTTTCCTCAACGAGGTTGGTGTCGACGAGCACGCGTCCGAGCTGCTTGCCGGTCTGGCGGTGGATCTTGAGTGCGTGTTCGAGCTGATCTTCGTCGATCACCTCGGCTTCGAGCAGCAATTCACCCAGGCGCTTGCGCTTTCCGCCCGCGCCCATGCGCGAGGGAAGACTGCGGGGCGCCGCGGGGCGGCGCGGGGCGCTGTTACCCGGGTCGGGCGCGCCGTTCTGTCCGGCGACGGCGACGCTGCGGACGTAGCGCACGCCCGTCGACGGCTTGCGGTTCTGGCTGGTATTGGGATTCTGGGGGGTCCCCGCCATATAACAATACTCCTGCCTGCCACTGCGGGGCGCCGACGGCAACGTCGCCTGTCGCGCGCCCATTCGCAATCACGGTTGCCCGCCGCGAAACTGTTAGCCCTCGGTACCTGCTTCTTCTTCGGGCTTCGGTGCTGCATCCAGCTTTTCCCACATCGCAGCCGGAACCTCGGCGCCGCACTGGGTTTCCGCGCGTTCGAGGGCGATGCGTGCCTTGTCGTACTCCTTGCGCGCCAGGTGGCAGGCTGCCTGCCGCAGCAGGTAGTGGCCAAGGCGCTCGCGGTCAACCTCGACGTCGAGTCCGTCGCCGCGCTTGCTGTCGGGGTGCGCGGTCAGGTCGACGGCGATGTCCGCCTGGGTCAGCGCGTCGTCGAAGTTCTTGCGCGCCATGTAGGCGGCCGACAGGTTGTAGTGGATCGTCGCGTTGTACGGGTCGTCCTTGAGGGCGGCGTTCAGCGCGTCGATGCCTTCATCAACCAGCCCCGCGCGCAGGTACGCCGCGCCGAGGTGCGTATTGTAAAGCGCCAGTGAAGCCCGCGTGTCGGCGGCGTCTTCCATGGCCGGGTTGTCCTTGCCGACCATTTCCGCCGAATCCTGGGCGTACTGGACCGCGAGTTCGTATTGCTCGGTCGCTTCGGGTACGAGGTTCAGCTTGTCGTAGATCAGCCCCAGATCGAAATGGCCTTGCGCGAACCGCGGTTCGTCGTCAAGCAGTTCGTTCCATGCCGTGATCGCCTTGAAGTACTGGCCCCCGTCCTGCAACTCCAGGGCTTCGTAGTACTTCGCTTCCGTGATGCTGAATTCTTCAGCACCCTGCTTGATCGTCTTCCCGCTGGCACAGGCCGACATCATCACAACAATGCCCACAACGGCTGCTGCCATAACCAGTTTCTTAGTCGCGTTCACCACGCCCCCCAGTTCAGAACTAATTCTACGTGCTTTCGCCATACGAGGTTAGGTACAGGATGCGCAATCAACAAGATAGTCCGCTGATTTCCGCCGGGTCAACTACACCGTTGCCCGGCCCCCCTGAAAATTCAGCTAGCTGACCTTACGCCGGCGGCGCAACGCCAGCATAAGTACAAACAGCCCGGCAAGCAGCAGCGGCCATGCCGGCCCGCCCTGGATTGCCAGGTCACATGAATCATCCGTCTTGTCTTCGTCAAGCGGGTCGTCCGGCAGCGAGTTGATCAGGGTGATTGTTCCGCCCGTGACCGTTGTCCCGCTGATGGTTGACGCGCTGGAAACGTCGCTGGTCTGGATTTCCGCGAAGTACTGCGGGCTGGGGCTCGGCGCCGCCGTCCCCGCAAAGCTGATCAGCACGTTGAAGTCGGCCGAGCTGCTGGCCGTGATGTCTTCGCTGAATCCCGTGAAGTTGCAGGTGATGACCGTCGAGGTGGAAGACCAGCCGGCGCTCGTCAGTGACGCCAGTGTGGTGCCGCCGCGGCGCAGCGTGATCGAGCTGACGGCTGATTCAGCCACGCCGCCCGAGTTATTGGCCATGGTGATCCGGACCGTCGCGCCCGTGATCGTCAGCGTTGAGCTGCCGCCGGTCTCCGAGATGCGGAAGCCGAGCGCCGTGCGGGTGCTGCCCGGAAGCGCGTTCTGCGTCCCCGGGTTGCCTGAGGCGGACATGGTGCCGGCCGCCGGCGCAGGCACGGCAATCGTGAAGTCGGCGTCGGAGTCGTCGAGTGTCGTCGTCGGTGCGGCGCTGTCGCGCACCCTTACTCGGCAGGTTGTGGCCGGGTTGTTCGGCACGGTAATGGTTTCGGTGCCGTCATTCGCCGTTCCGCTCACCAGCGTGACGCTGTAGGCGCCGCCGCTGTTGGTTGACAGCAGGATGTCCACCGTGCCCGCCACGCCGCTGCTGCTCCAGGTGATGGTCATGTTGCCGCCGACGACAAAGTTTTCGCCGCCGTTGGGGGCGCTGACCGTGATCGTCGGGGCGTTGCTGACCACGATGTCGAAGGTGAACACGACGGCCGTGTTGACGCCGTCATTGGCGGTGAGCGTGACGGCCAGGGTTGTCACGGCGTTGAAGGTGCCCGTGCTGGGGTTTGCGTTGATCGGGGTCGGCGAGGTGCTGCTGCCCTGCCACTCGCTGATGACGATGCCGGTCGTGCCCTGGTTGGTGATACCGGCGGTGAGCGTCAGTGAGTCGCCCGTGCTGGAGTCATCCACCTGGATTGCGATGTTCGCGGCCGTGACAGTGGTGCCGGTCAGTACGTTGACCGTGCCGCCACTCGTAACCCCGTTGCCCCCCGCCGTAACCGTAAAGGTCGGCGCCGGGTTCGCAGGCGTCTGGTAGGTGAAACCGCCCGTCGACGTGTCGGAGCCACCCGGGGTCGTCACGACGACATCGACGGCACCCGCTGTGCCTGCCGGCGTTGTGACATCGACAGTCGTGGCCGTGTTGCCGGTGATGGTCGCCGCGTTGCCGTCGAAAGTCACCGAGGTGGCGCCACTCAGATTCGTACCGGTAATCGTCACGGATGTGCCGCCCGCTGTGGTGCCCATCGTCGGGTTGATGTTCGTGATCGCCGGTGCCGCAGCATAGGTGTAGCCGCCTGTGGAAGTGTCCGAGCCACCGGGCGTCGTCACGACGACGTCAATCGCGCCGGCGGTGCCTGCCGGCGTCGTGACGTCGATCGTCGTGGCCGTGTTTCCGGTAATCGTGGCGGCGTTGCCGTCGAAGGTCACCGAAGTAGCGCCCGTCAGGCTCGTACCTGTGATGGTCACCGATTGCCCACCGGCTGTCGGACCCGCGCTGGGGCTGATGTTGGTGATGGCGGGTGCGCCGATATAGGTGAATCCTCCGGTCGAGGTATCAGACCCACCGGGCGTCGTCACCACGACGTCAACAGCGCCGGCCGAGCCTGCGGGTGTGGTGACATCAATGGTGGTTGCGGTGTTGCCGGTGATCGTGGCAGCGTTCCCGTCGAAAGTAACTGACGTTGCGCCGGTGAGGTTCGTGCCGGTGATGGTCACCGAGGTGCCGCCAGCGGCCGGACCGGAAGTCGGCGAGATGTTTGTGATCGCCGGCCCTGAGAGGTACGTGAACCCGCCCGTGGAAGTATCCGAGCCGCCAGCCGTCGTGACCACGACGTCAACGGCGCCTGCGGAGCCTGCAGGTGTGGTGACATCAACGGTGGTGGCTGTGTTGCCGGTGATGGTCGCCGCGTTGCCGTCGAAGGTAACCGAAGTGGCGCTGGAGAGGTTCGTGCCGGTGATGGTCACGGAAGTGCCGCCGGCGGCCGGTCCGGAAGTCGGGGAGATGTTTGTGATGGCCGGTGCATCGACGTAGGTGTAGCCGCCAGTCGAAGTGTCCGACCCGCCCGCAGTCGTGACGACTACGTTCACCGCGCCTGCCGTGCCTGCCGGCGTCGTAATGTCGACCGTGTTGGCTGTATTGCCGGTGATGGTTGCTGCATTACCATCGACCGTTACCGACGTAGCGCTTCCCAGGTTGGTGCCCGTGATCGTGACCGACTGCCCGCCCACGGAGGGGCCGGAACTCGGTGAAATGTTGGTGATGGCCGGTGCATCGACATAGGTGTAACCGCCTGTTGAAGTGTCGGATCCGCCGGGTGTGGTCACGACAACGTCAATCGCGCCCGCGGTGCCCGCCGGCGTCGTGACATCGATGGTTGTGCCTGTATTGCCGGTGATCGTGGCTGCGTTGCCGTCGAAAGTGACTGACGTAGCGCCAGTCATGTTGGTGCCAGTTATCGTGACCGATTGTCCGCCTGCGCTCGGGCCTGAAGTTGGACTGATGTTGGTGATTACCGGGGCCTGGGCCGACAGGCCTCCAGCCGCCAAAAGAAACAGGATCGCCAACAACAGTCTCGAACAAGTATCCGTACGCATGGTCTCACCCCCGCCCGCCAAGGCGTTATGATTCGCTACCCGCGCGGTGGCCGCGGGCTGGTCGTCGAGTTCAGTTTCGGTTGGCGCTCAGTAGCGAAAAAAGCCTATCGACCTCGCCCATTTTGCGCAAGCCTTTGATTCGCAGCAGGTTCGAACTAAACAGCCGCGTACAATCGGTCAAAACGCACACGGAATGTCAGCACGAATCCCACTGTTACCACCGTAGGATTTCCCATGAAACGATTCTCACTGCTGCTGGTTGTGATCCTTCTCGCGGGTTGTGCCACGACGCCCCTGAAGCCTGTCGCGCCCGAAAACCGTAACGAAGTGGTCGTGATGGGGATGATCCACAGCCAGCACAAGACCAGCCGGCAATACAGCCTGAAGGTCGTCGAGCAGTGGATCCGGGCCATCAACCCCGACTACATCATGGTGGAAATCCCGCCGGACCGTATCGACACGGCCGTCGAGCAGTTCAAGCAGGACGGCAAGGTTACCGAGCCCCGCAGCGTCGTGTTTCCTGAGTTCACGGACGTGGTCCTTCCTCTACAACGGGAGATGCATTTCAAGCTGATCCCGGTCTCCGCCTGGACCGCCGACCTGGCCCGCGAACGCACGGCCTTGCTCAACTACTGGCAGCACACCCGCCCCGACGACACGGCCGAGGTCAACGCCGGCAAGAACCGCATGTTCGGGCGCATGCGCGAGCTGACGGGCGGCGACCCGCGCAAAATGCACACCGACGAGTTCGATGAGATCGTGAAGGAGGGGCTCGAGCCGTACATCCGCCTGTTCGACCCTGATTTGGGGGACGGCGGCTTCACCACAATCACGGCAGCGCACTACCGGCTGATCGCGGACGCACTGGACGAACATCGCGGCGAACACAAGCGCTTCCTGGTGATGTTCGGAAGCTGGCACAAGTGGTTCTTCCTGGAGCGCCTGCGGAAACGGGACGACATCGTCGTGCGCAATCCGACCGAATTTCTGGACGACTAGGGTGTGGATTCACTAGGTGTGTTTGGTCACAGCTCTTGGGTGGCGGTTGATAGTTGGTAGCGAGCCAAAGCAGTTGGACCCCGGTGTAAACCGGGGGCATACGCGGCCCAAATCGCCCCATAACCGGTAAATCCACCGCACTCCGGCCGCCGCCATCGCGACAGAACAAACGCCCACTCAATGCCGTCGGTTTACACCGACGGCTGGTCTTTCAGCCGGTCACCAAACTCCAGCCATCAACTAGGCCCGGATCGCGGCCAGTTGCTTCCCCAACTTTTCGGCCATCGAGGCCTTCGCCGCGGCATCGAGCCACGTTTCCTTCTTCGGGGGCTTCGCGCCGAACAACTCTGGGTGCAGCACCTTCAGAGTCTGTTTCAGTAATCGCGCGATCGATGCACCCGTCGTCAGCAACACCAGCACGGCCGGGCGCGAACCCCGCGCGCGTTTGCGCTGGTCCGCGGGCTGGGGTTCGCTGATCTCGTCCTCGGCCAGCTTCTGAAGCTGCTCGGCGGTGACGTTCGCCAGTGCCTTGCGGGCCAGCTTGACCGACGCGTCCAGCATCCGCGCCGCGCCCGAAAGCATCCGGCGAGCTTCCTCAATACTGATCTCGGCATCCGGATCGGAAACCTCAAGCGCTTGCGGCTCCGCCGCCGGGGCCGGGTGAGAGGCCACGCCTGTGCTACCGGACTGCCTGCGATACTTCTTCTTCGACATGGAAAGACTCCTTGTGTTTATCAACCACCGGAAGCCTACAAGAGGGCGCGACACATCCCGGCCGGGCACGCGCGTCAGCCCGGCACGCCAGTGCCGGGTCTTCGGATCAGCCTGGCAGTTCGTGAAATAGCCTGGCATTCGCATGCCGGGCTGACGAGGCGTACTGATGTCTGGATTTAGACGCCCACGGTGGGCAGGCGGTCGCTGCTGCCGATGCGGAAGCGGCGTTTGAGGGCGAGGCTTACCTGTTCGCCGAGCTCGGAAATCTTGAACGTGCCTTCGAACACGTGTACTACGCCGAGGGCCTTGAACTGTTCGCGTTCCCATTCGCTGACGTCGCGAACGATCAGGATCACCGGCGCGTCGGCCTCGGCCATGAGATCAGCAAGTCCGTAGATGCCGGCGGCGCCGAAGCGCTCGAAATCGGCGATCACGACCTGCGGGTGCTTCTCGCGGACGAAGTCCATGGCGTCGTGGGCCTGCTCAAACCGCTCCAGTCGTACCGAGTGTTCTTCCGCGAGCGGCCTGGCAATCAGCGCCGCCTGTTTTTCGCTGGAAAGAAGCAGCCCCAGCCGGAGATGGATGTACGAACCTTTCACTGCGGATACCTCACTACGCCCTGCGAAGTGCGTCACCCTAGTACCGCACAACGATGTGACAATAAAAATCACAATGACTGAGTAGTCATTTTCAGACGCCAGAATCCGCTGCTTCAGGGCTACCCGCAGTGGTTACCGTCGAGGGCGCTAGGGTCGACGCCCGGCGGAATATGCAACTTGGCCAGCCCGCCTTCGCTGGTTTCGCGGTAGCTGTTGTGCAGGTCTTCGCCGGTGGCCTTCATGGTTTTTACCACGGTGTCGAACGGGATTTCGTGCTCGCCGTCGCTCAGCAGCGCGTAATCCGCGCAGTCCACCGCTCGCATGGCGCCCACGGCGTTGCGCTCGATGCACGGAATCTGCACCAGCCCGGCCACCGGGTCGCAGGTCAGTCCCAAATGGTGCTCGATGCCCATTTCCGCGGCGTACTCGATCTGGCGCGGATCGCCGCCCATCAACTGGGCCGCCGCAGCGGCCGCCATGGCGCAGGCCGTGCCGACCTCGCCCTGGCAGCCGACCGCAGCACCGCTGATGCTGGCGTTCGACTTCACGAGGTTGCCGATGATGCCCGCAGTGGCCATCGCGCGCAGGATTTTCCGGTCATCCAGTGACAGGACTTCCTTTAAGTAGCGCAGCACGGCCGGCAGCACCCCGCAGGCGCCGCAGGTGGGGGCCGTGACGACCGTTCCGCCGCTGGCGTTTTCCTCACTGACGGCGAGCGCGTAGGCAGTCAGCAATCCCGTGCGCTGCAGCGGCCCCGGGCGTCCCTTGGCTTGCTCGAAATGGCGGTGGGCCTTGCGCTTGAGCTTCAGGCTGCCGGGGAGCACACCGTGGGCTTCGAGCCCGCGCTCGATGGCTTCCTGCATGGCCTGCCAGCAGGTGGAGAGGTAGTCCCAGATGCCCGCGCCTTCGCGTTCTTCGACGAATTTCCAGAGCGGCATGTTGTTTTCACGCGCCCACTGCAGGATCTCGCGCATGCTGCGGCGGACGTAAAGGTCAGGCGGCGGGTCCTGCCCTTCCTCGGCGAGTGCGCCGCCGCCGACGCTGTAGACCTGCCATTCGTCGGTCTTGTTTCCCTCGCTGTCGAAGGCTTCCCAGGTCATGCCGTTGGGGTGCAGCGGCATGTTCTCGCGCGGCTTCCAGTCGATGCTGAAATCTTCGCCGGCGAAGACCTCCTGGATCGCGACGTCCGTCAGGTGCCCGCGCCCCGTCGCCGCCAGGCTGGCGTACAGCGTGACGCGGCGGGCGGCCGCATCCGGGGTGCGCTGCTTGAACAGCTCGGCGGCGCGTTTCGGGCCCATGGTGTGGCTGGCGGAGGGGCCGGCGCCGATGCGATAGAGTTCGGTGAGGGATTCCATAAACACAACTCCGGGCGAATCATTCGCCCGGGTTGTGAAGGGTAGGATTGTTCCACGCCGCGTCTACGAGCCGACCATCACCATCGTCTGGCTGGGTGCGATCTGTTGGCCCGCGGGCACGTTGGGGTTGGCGCCGTTCTGCCCGACCAGCGACGTGACGTAGCAAACCGGCTTGCCCTCGGCCTTCACCGTCGAGCTGCCCTTCTTGTACGTCGCCGGGCCTATGAAGACGTTCGAGACGACGCCGCCGAGTGTGCCGGCCTCGTCGCCGTTCGACATGGTGATCTGGCTGTTCAGCACGATGATCGGGAAGTTCTCGATCTTGGCCGTCATGGTGCAGGTGCCCGGGTTCGCCATCATGCACTGGGCGATGTTCGGGTAGGGGATCGGCACGGGCGAAGGCGCTGCGGGCGTTTTGCAGACGTCGGGGTTGCCCATGCACTGCCCGCTCATTTTTGTCGATGCTGGAAACATGTCTCTCTCCTGCTCGTTCGTGAGCGAGCGAAGTTCTAGCCCAGGTGAATCCGGTTGCCGTTTACGCGCACGTCCTTCTTGGCCTTGATCACGCGGCGCTCGCAGCGCTCGTAGCTTGCGCCATCGACCAGTGTGCGTGAGCGCCCGGCCTTGACCTGCACAAGGTCGCCGACCCAGCGGAAGGCGTTCCCCAGCTTCTCGGTCATGGTCTTGGCCAGCAGGGTTATCTTGCCGCCGGTGACCTTCACGTCCGGCGCGTGCATGTCGATGCCTTCGCCGCTGTGCAGGTTGATGGCGCCCTTCGGAGCGCGCAGGTTGACGTTGGCCGGGAAGGTCATGGTGAAGTCGCCCTGCGTCTGGAGCACGCCGATCACATAGTGAGCGTCTTCCTGGGCAATCAGCAGCACGACGTCACCCTTGTTCGGCGTCCATGGAAACGCGATGGCGTTGACGGCGGAGACCTGCTCGCCCTCGAATTCGGCGGTGATGCGTCCGTCTTCGAGGCTGCGGACCACGGCGGGCCCAAGCTTGGTTGCTGCGTCGGTCTGGATCATCTCGGTCTCCTTATTCAGCCTTGTAGTTTTCGGCCTCAAACAGGTCGGCGTCGGTGCGCTTGACCCCCTTGAGGTTGGCCTTGTCGTACTTGGTGCCTTCTTCAATCGCCGCGTGCAGGTCGGCCCCCTGAAGGTCCGCGCCGGAGAAATCAGCCAGGCGCAGGTCGGCGTGGGTGAGGATCGCGTAGTTCAACTGCGCGTCCTGGAAGCGGGTTTTGAGGGCGCTGGCGCCGTCCATGAAACACTGGTTCATGTCGGTGTTGTCGAAGTTGGCCTCGTTGATGTTCGTCCCGATGAACATGCTCATGTGCAGGTCGGCCTCGGCGAACATGCCCTCGGACAGGTCCGCGCCGCTGAAGTCCGCGGCGACCAGTGTCGCGCCCTTGGCGCCGATGCCCTTCAGGTTGGCGTTCTTGAACATGCACTGGGTCAGGTCGGCTTCGGTGAGGTTGCTGGTGCTCAGGTCGGCTTCCTCGAAGTCGCACAGCGGGAACTTTGACCCGCGCAGGTTCAGCCCGCTCATCTTGCACTGGCGGAACTCGCAGCGCAGGAAGTTGCCGGCCGCGATCTCGACGTTGCTGAGGTCCACCCCGGCGAAGCTGACACTCAACAGGGAAGCGCCCGCGAACGAAGCCTGTTCGAGCTTCGCGTCATGCAGGGTGGTCTCTTCCATCTGTGCGTCGTGGAAGTTCGCGCCGGTGGCGTCGGCGAGCAGCAGGCTGCCGTTGTTCAGGTTCGCGCCCTTGAAGTTCGCGCCGGAAACGTCGGCCTGGGCGAAGTCCGCGCCGTCGAGGTTGCAGCCTTTGAACTTCGCGCCCTTGAGGCGGCTACCCGCGAAGTCCGCGCCGGGCAGCTCAAGCCCGGAGAAGTCGTAGCCTTCGAGGTCAACGTTGTCGATCACGACGGCCTCGAGCGTGCAGCCCTTGATGTTCCAGCCTTTCACGACGGCGTTGCTGAACATCGCACCGGTCAGGTTGCCGTTGCTGAAGTCCTGGCTGGTAAGGTCGGTGTCGCTGAAGTCGGCGTTGCTGAAGTCGCAGCCGGCCAGCCTGGCGCCATTGAGTTGCGCCTGGCCGAAACGCGCGCCGGGGGCCTTGCACGCGGACAGGTCGGCGTTGTCGAGGTTCGCCCCGCCGAAGTCGCAGCCTTCGAGTGTCGTGCCGGACAGGTTCGCGCCGCTGAGGTTCGCCTTGGCGAACTCGCTGTTGGTGAGGTCGCGCCCGGACAGGTCCAGCCCGCTGAGGTCGCCGCCGGAGAAGCTGCCGCCGATGCGCTGCGGCAGGTTCTTGGCGCCCTTGAGGTCGACGTCGAAGGCGAAGACGTTTTCCATTCCCGCGCCGGCGAAGTCGGCGCCGGTCACGATGCTGCCCATCAGTTGCGTGGTCGCCAGCCTCGCACTGCACAGCTTGGCGCCGGACAAGTCGGACAGCGAAAAGCCGGTCTCTTCCAGGTTGGCGTTGGTGAAGTCGGCGTTCTGGAAGCCGGCCTGGTCCGCGCCGGTACTGAACAGGTTGGCGTCGGTGAAGTTGGCGTTGCGGCAGTCGCTGGATGTCAGAATGCCCTTGCTGAAGTTGGTGTTGCTGAAATTCGCCCCGGCACAGCGGCACTGGATCAGCGCGGCGTCTTGGAGGTTGGCGCTGCTGAAGTCGGTTCCTTCCAGCAGGCAGGCAACGAATTTCGCGCCCGCCAGGTTGGCGTCACGCAGCGTCGCCGCGCCGAAGTTGCAGCCCTGCAGGACAGCGCCCTGCAGGTTCACGCCGCTGAAGTCCTGGCCGGCGAGTTCGAGCTCGCTAAACAGGACGCCCTCGGCAGGGTCGCCGCTGCTGATGAACTGCTGGAGTGATTCGGGAGTCTCAATATGCATCACTTGGCCAGTTTCGTCCGTTTCAGATTGGCGCCTTCGAAATCAGCGCCTTCCGTGAGCGCATCCATGAAGTCGGCTTCGTAGCAGTTGGCCTGGACCAGCGAGGCCTCGGTCAGGTCAGCCTGCTCCAGCATGGCGCGGAAGAAGTTGACGTTGCCGCACTTCGCGCCCTTGAGCTTGGTCTTGCGCAGCATCCCGCGCGTGAGGTTCGAGCCGTACAGCCGCGCGCCGCTGAGGTCCGAGCCGGGGAACATCGCCCCGCCGAGTTCGGATTCGCCGAAGTCGGCCTCGACCAGCGTGGAGGCTTCCCACACGCTGCCCGTGCCGTTCACCTTTTCGAACTTCGCCTTGGTGAAGTCGCTGCCCTCGCCGCCGCGGAAGCCGGGCATTTCCGCGCCGCTGAAGACGGCTTCACCGGCTTTCACACCGTCGAAGGCGGCCTTGCTCAGGTTCGCGCCGGCGAAATTGGCTTTGATGAGCGCGACGTCCGAAAACACGGCCTCGGTGAAATCGCCTTCGCTGAAATCGCCCTCGTCCGCCTGCATCTCCGCGAAGTGCGCACCCGCGGCCTTCACGCCCTTGAAGCTCGCGCCCGCGGCCTGGGCTTTTATGAACACGGCGTCAGTCAGCGTCGCGCCGTCAAGTTTCGCCCCGCTGAGGTCGGCTTCGGTCAAGTCGGCGTCGGAAAGATCGGCTCCGGTCAGGTCGGCGTTGCTGAGGTTGCTGTGGGACAAGGAAGCGCCGTTGAGGTTCGCGCCCTTGAGGTTCGCGCCGGACAGGTCGGCGTCATTGAGGAAGCTCTCGCTAAGGTCCGCGCCTTCGAGGTCCTGTTCCTTGAGGTCCGCACCGCCGAAGTCACCGCCTTTGGCCTCGCCCGATTTCATCATTGAGGCAAGCTGCGCGCCGCCCGGGGGAGTCGGCGGCTTCATCGCCTGCTGCAGCGCCATCAGCTCGGCCATCTCGGGGTCGGCGGCCGGGTTGAAGTCGTTGGCCGAGACGCCCTTCGGCAGCTTCGCACCGTCTGAGGCGGCGCCCTTCCACTGCGAGTTGAAGGCGTTGACGGCGTCCTTGAACTCGGTCTTGGGTGCGTTGGCGGCCTGCTTGGCGGGGTCGAATTCCTCGCCGGCGGCGCGCTTTACCGCGCTGCTGACGTCGTTCTCGGCCTGCTGGGCGCGGGCTTCCATTTCCTTGATCAGCTTGTCGATGGCGGCGTTTTTCTCGGCCGGCGTTTCCGCGGGTTCAACACCCTCTTCGATCTCGCCCTCTTCGGCTTCTTCTTCAAAGAGCGGAAGCAGTTCCTCGACGGTCGCTTTCTTGTCGTCGAGCTTCTCGGACACCACCAGCACGTCGCGGCAGTCGTCCCAGTCGCCGTCCTTGACGTTCGCGACGCCGCGCCAAACCAGGTACAGCGCCTGCTTGTCGGCGTCGACGTGCAGGGTGTCGAGGTTCATTTTCACTTCACGCACCGCCAGGTCTTCGCCTTCGCGCACGAGGCAGCGAATGCGAATGCCCGGCAGGCTGGTCTTCAGCATCGAGTGTTCGGGGTGCATGTTTTCGAGCGTGACTTCCTCGGCGCCGATCAGGAACTGGTCAAGTTGCTGGTCCTGCGGCGCGGCGTTGAAGTACGTCCAGTCGAAGTCCTTCGGCCAGGCCGGGAAGCGCTCTTTCAGCCACTTTTTGTCATACGTCCCGAGCTTGCCCGCGCGCGATTTCCAGGTGCGGTAGATCGGACCGAAGCCCGCCGGTTTCGGCTTGTCGCCGGCGCCGCCGATCAGGTCGTCCGGGTCCTCGATGTTCGGCAGGATCACGTCCTTGTGGCCCTTGCCTGCGGGGTTGAGCTTGTACTTCGGCCCGCCGAAGGCGTTCTTCCAGGTGATGGGCACCTTGGTGAACGACTCCGGCTCGGACATGCTGGAGCGGATCAGCCCCTTTTCCCAGGACCGGTTGCCGATGCACGCGACGGACTTCGACCAGTCGCCGACGCGGAAGGTCGCCGTGGTTGCGGTCAGCGCCTTGCCGCCCGGCGTGTGGCAGGTGCCGGTCAGCAGCAGGTCGGCCTTGGGCTTGAACTGGGCCATGTCGGCGTCGTACAGGCACTCGGGCTCCTGCGCCTTCGACATTACGTCGCCTTCGAGCGACTGTTCGTCCAGCGGCTCGCAGACGCCGCCCGGCACGATGCGGAAGCCGGCCTTGACCACGAGCGTCGCGGTGTGGGACGGGAAGTTGACCCAGCCCATGACCGGTGCGAACGCGAACGGAGTACGGTTTTTGATCTGCACCACCGTCCCCTATTTGTACTGGCCGCCGGGCGTACCCTTGGCCGTCAGCGGGCCTCGGGACTGGATGTTGATGCTGGAGCCCTTGATCTGCGTCATCGACGGGCCGAGCGTCGTGCGCGAGCCGGCCGCACCGGCGCCGCTGGTGATCTTGATGCCGCTCGGGCCGATCTCGATCTTGCTGGCGCCGCACTCGAGGATGATCTTCTGGGTCGCCTTGATGTGCACCTGGCCGACCAGCGACGAGATGTTGACGTTGCCGAGCTTGGACTCGATATCGCTGTCCTTGAGCGTGACCAGCTTGCGGTCTTTCAGCCCCAGCGACACCGAGCTGGACTTGTCGAACTTGTACATCTTGCCCCAGGTGGCCGCGAAGCCGTCGCCGCGTGTGACGCTGGCGGAGGCGGCATAGGCGATCTTGGCCTCGATGCCGATCTGCGCCACCGCGGTCGCGCCGATGGAGGTTGCCACGGATGCGGCCGCCTTGAAGCTGAACCAGTCGCTGTACTTGTACTCGGCGCTGCGCCCCGTGATTGTCCATGCGGATGCGCCTTCGACCTTCTTGTTTTCCTTGCCGGCGATCTGGATGTTCTTGTCGCCGCCGACCAATTCGTTCAGGTCCTTGGTGGTGCCGATCCAGATGCCGTCGGTGTCCGTGACCTTGCCGCTGGCGCTCGATCCGCCGCCGGCCTTGCCCAGCCGGATCAGGCTGCTCTCGTTGTCGCACTTGATGGTGATGCGGTCGTCGCCGTCGAGTTCGAGTTTGTTTTTCGGGTTCTGGATGGTGATCTTTTCCGACCCGCCGGTGCCATCGAGGTTGATCTTGTTGGTCTGGCTGACCGTGTTGATGCGGATGAACTGGCTGCCCTGGGTGTCATCCAGGATGATCTGGTTGCCGCCCGGTGTGCTGAGCACGTTCTCGGTCACGTTGGTGTTGTTGACGACCGTCGTGTTCTGCTCGTTGTAGACCGCGCCGGAAATGATCGGGCGGTCCGGGTCGCCGTCGATGTGGGTGATCAG
>JAGQRI010000107.1 GCA_020425515.1 Planctomycetota bacterium
CACCGAGGGCGACGGCAACTACCACATGGGCACCTGGCTCGAAAGCGAAGGCGCGCAGGTGCAGGTCGAGCCGGTCAGCACCTGGGTTGACTACCTGCTCTACATCGCCAAGCATGACCTGAAGAAGGCCTGGGGCGTGCCCGACCCGGACGGCAAGAAGTTCAGCCACGTCAAGGCGATGAAGACCTACGCGCTGATCAGCGCCCTGAAGGTCTACTTCCGCGGTCGCTACGACAAGTACCGCAAGCTGCTGGGCATGAAGCCCTTCGCCCTGCCCGACCAGAAGAAGATCCACAAGCTGGCGCAGCAGTACTACAACATCGACCTGCGCGGCGGCGAAGGCCACATGGAAGTCGGCAAGAACATCTACAGCGTCCTCGAGAAGAAGGCGCACATGGTGATCAGCGTGAAACCGTTCGGCTGCATGCCCAGCACGCAGAGCGACGGCGTCCAGAGCAAGGTCGTCAACGACTACCCGGAATGCATCTTCATCCCGATCGAGACCAGCGGCGACGGCGAGGTCAACATCAAGAGCCGCGTGCAGATGAAGCTGTACGAAGCCAAGGTCCGCTGCCGCGAGGAATTCGCCCGCGTGCTCGAAGGCTACGGCTTCACGGTCGAACAGTTCCGCGATTACGTCGACAAGCACCCCGAGCTCAACAAGGCGCTGGTAAGCCTGCCGCATGAGGAAGTCGGCGTGGCCAGCAACCTGCTGCACATGGTGGCCAAGAAGATGAAGGTCCACTACAGCAAGAAGGCCGACAAGCTGATGAGCGTCGAGGAGTGCGAGCGCCTCGCCCGCGAAGCCGCCCAGGCCGAGGGCGCCAAGTGCGTCGCCGAAGAGCCGGCCGAGGAAGCCTGCTGCAGCACCGGCACCTGCGGCGACAGCCTGCCGGGCGAAACCAAGGAACGCAGCGTAGAGGAAACGGTCAAGGCAGCATCAGGCGAAGGCTGCGGCGACAGTTGCGGCTGCGAGTAACAAGTCAATCAGTTTGCCAGGGCTCACCTGACTGGGTGGGCCCTGGTTTTTTAACGCGAAGCAGCGAAGGTCCGCGAAGAACGCGAAGAGCCCACCCCGAGGGCAGACTCTTCGCGACTTCTTCGCGGTCTTCGCGTGGAATCAGTTGGCAGATGCGAAACCCCTAGCGCGACACCACCGCCGAGTCGTCCACCGGCTGCGCGGGCTGCACCTGCGCCGTCGGCTGCTGGTGTTTGCCCGGCAGGTCCACGGCGCCCGTGACCAGCAGCGTCGCGAAGGTCAGTGCGGCGACCGCAAGCGCCACGGCCACGCCGGTCATCATGAACTGCATCCGCGAGGTGCGCTTGAAATGCTCCTCGATGCGGTTGAAGTGGCGGCTCTGGTCGCGCTGCATGGACGTCAGCCGGTTCTGCTGCGTGCGCGAAACCTCGCTGTGGTGGCGGCGCTGGCTGCGGCGCGCGAGCTCGTGGCTCTTGACCGCCAGCGCAGCCTGCTTGAGCTGCGCCTTCTGGAACTTCGTCAGCTCCTGCACGGTCTTCTGCATCTCGGCGGTCTTGGTGTCGTTGGCCTCGGCCAGTGTTTCGACCATCACCTTGACCTGCTCGGACTGCTCCTTCGCCTGGCTGTTGCCGTCTTCGAGCTGCTTGGTCAGCTCGTTGATCGCCCACATCTGCTTCTTCGCGGTCTCCGGCAGGTTCGCCACGGCCGACACGAAACCCGGCAGCGGCTTCAGCGCGTCCACGAAGGTCTTGTTGCTCTCGGCCTGCTCATCGAGTGCCAACTTCATGGCGCCGAGCACCTTGTTCTGTTCCTCGACGTTCGGCAGCACCTGCTGCAGCGTCGCCGGCAGCGTGGACAGCGCCTCGATCAGTTTCGCCTGGCCCATGCTCTGGGCGTGCAGGCGCTGGCCGAGCATACGGATGTGCGAGCCGAGGTCGTTCAGCCCGTTCTTCATTTCCACCACGGCCCGGGTGCGCACGGACATGCTGCTCGGGTCGTTGGGGTTCACCGGCGCGAGCAGGCGGCTGTTGAGCATCACCACTTCCTCGGCGGGGATTTCGTCGCCGTCGTCCTCGACGAGGATCGGGTTCACCTCGGGGTCGTCACTGGGAAGCTGGTAGGTGTCTTCTTCGATCGTTTCGGATTTCTTGAACATGCGCGTGACGAACTTGAACATGGCAGAGTGCTCCCCAAGGTGGCTGATGATCAACAAGGCGCGAAGTCTCGCGCCCTCCTGAAATCGTCGAGAGAGCCCGCGAACTTTGATGAATTTCAGGTAAGGGTTTTTCGCGAAATCAGATGGCGTCGCTGCCGCGCTCGCCTGTGCGGATGCGGATCACGTCGTCGAGCTTGAGCACCAGCAGCTTGCCCACGCCGACCACGTCCTCGCCCGCGGCCTTCAGCACGGCGTCGATGGTCCGCTGCACGAAGTCGTCGTTGACCGCGATTTCGAGCTTCAGCTTCTTGAACATCTCGATGTCCAGCTTCGCCTCGCCGGCGTCCGCGGCGCCGCGCTGGTGCCCCGTGCCGAGCACTTCACTGATCGTGAAACGAAACACCTCGGCCTCGGCCAGCGCGTCCTTCACCGCCTCCAGCTTTTCGGGCGCCACGATTGCCTGGATCAGTTTCATGCAGGCAAGTTACATCGACTCGACCAACAAGGCATCCCGATTCATTAGTTCCAGCCGGCAAAGCCGGCGCCTCCCACGGTTAGCCCCCGGCGCAAGCCGGGGGTATGCAGCGCCGACGTGTGCGAGCCGCGTAGCGGCGGCTCACCAATCCCACGAAAGAGTCGCCGCTACGCGGCTCGATTTCGAGATGTCATGAGTCCCCCGGTTGCGCTGCCGCCTCCGGCGGATCGCTCCACCGGGGGCTAACCCGGGAAACGCCGGCTTCGCCGGCTACGAACTTCGGATGTCGGCGCGGTCGTCTTGCGCGTCTCGCCTTTGGTCCCGCGCTGATCAGTGAGCTCCGCGTTCGTTAGTCGTGGAACTCGATCTTTTCGATGCGCACGATCGGCATCGGCTGGCCGTCGATGCGGAACGCGCGGATGCCTACGCCGGAAACCACGTCGGCCAGCACCGGGCGGATCAGCGTGCTCTGCCCCTGCCGCACCTTGTCGGAATCCGCGAACTCGGTGAACAGATAAAACAGCGGCATCA
>JAGQRI010000108.1 GCA_020425515.1 Planctomycetota bacterium
CCGGCGTCGGGGCCGTCGGGCCCGTAGCCGTACTCGTAGGTGTAGCCGCCCGAGGCCCATTCCTTCCAGCGCCCTGTGTCTACGCCGTCCTTCTTGTGTCCCTGAAGCAGCTTGTTGCCGTCCTTGTCGTACTTGATGAACGGGCCTGTCTGCTTGCCGTGTTCGTACCAGGTGTCGTAGACGCGGTACTTGCCGGACGGCGAATAGATGGTCTGCCAGCCGTGGGAGTCGCCGTTTTCGTCGTAGTACACGACTTCGAGCCGCCCGACCGAGTCGGCGTTGGTGACCTTGCCGTCGTCGTCCAGCTTCGGTTCGACCCAACTGATGCGGTCACCGAACGGCTGCCCGTCCTTGAACCCGGTGTACTTGTCGAGCTGTCCTTTGTCGTTGTAGGTGCGCTCCCACTCGCGTTGCGACTTCGCGCCGACCGACTTGTAGGAAGAGCGCCTGTTGAGAACGCCGTTGTCGTCCCAGGACAACCAGATCCCGCCCGCGTAGCCGTCGCGGTATTCGCCGCGGCTTTTGACGGTGCCGTTGCTGAACGTTGCCCACGGGCCATGGGCGGCGCCCATGTTGTAGCAGCGGATGGACTCGATGTTGCCTTGCTCGTCGTAGAAGATCGCCGGGCCGTGCAGCTTGCCCTCACGGAAGTAGGCCTTGGCGAACAGCGCGCCGTTGCTGTTCCAGGTTGCCTGGCCGTAGCCCTGTGCGCTCCAGCCCCCGTTGCTGAGGGTGATGCTTTCGACCTTGAGTGTGGCCTTGCCGTCGAACCAGGAACCGCTCGTCTGCACGTTCTGCATGGCGTGCGGCTTGCCGGGCACGAAAGCCGGCGACAGGGCGTCGCGCCATTTGGCGACCGGGCCGTCCATCAGGTCCGAGAACGTGGGCCGGGGGTAGTCCTGCGGATCGATGGATTCGCGCTCAATTGCCTTCCAGGGGCGATCCGGCGGCGTGGCTTTCACGAGCTGCGGGATGACCGGCGCCGGCTCCGGTTCCGGCTGCGGTTCGGGTTGCTCGCGCGGTTCGGGCTCCGGTTCGGGCTCGTAGCGCTTGGGCGTGGATTCGCAGGCCGTGACGATGAAGACGGTCGCAGTCAGCAGGAAGGCGACGATTCGATTCATGGATTCCCCTTGTGCGTTCGCGGCAGTTTACGCAGCGACCGTTTCCCCGGCAACGAGCGCCGTGCAACGAGTGCGTAACATGTTGGGGATCAGCCCTGGCCGGCCTGGTAGCGGTAGGCGATCAGGATGCTGGCGGCCACGGCTGCGTTGAGGCTTTCCACCTTCTCGGTCTGCGGGATGCCTACCTGGATGACCTCGTGGTCTTTCCAGAAGGGCTGCACGCCTTCGCTTTCGCCGCCGATGATGAACGCCGTCTTGGGCGGGTAGCTGATTGTGAACGCGTTCTGCCCGGTGGTGCCGGTGACGTACGGCCAGACGCCCGCGTCGGTCAGTTGCTGCATCGCGTCCTCGGGCGTCAGGTCGGCGAACACCGGCACGTGGAAGATCCCGCCCATGCTGGCGCGCACGGCCTTGTGGTTGTACGCGTCCACGCAGCCCTTCAGCAGCAGCAGCCCGCCGCAGTCGAAGGCCGCGGCCTGGCGCACGATGGTGCCCAGGTTGCCGGGGTCACGCAGGTTGTCGAGCACGAGCAGCGTCAACGCCGGTTTCTGCAGCAGCGGCTCAAGCTCGTAGGCCGGGATGCCGTAAATGCCGAGGATGCCCTGGCTGTTGACGGTGTCGCTGGCGGTCATGAACTCGCCGCTGTCGGTCTCGAAGACCTCGACGCCTTCCTGCTTGCAGCGCTCGAGCAGCGCCTCGACCTTGTCGCGGGTGCTCTCGATCAATTCGGGGCAGTAGACCACGTAGCGCGGGAAGACGTCGGCCTTGAAGGCTTCCTCGATCAGCAGCGGGCCCTCGGCGACGAACAGCCCTTGCTCGTCGCGGGCCTTGCGCAGCTTGAGGGCGCGCAACTGCTTGGCGCGTGATTTCGGAAGCGATTCCATACCCGGCGTATCTATCAGGCGGAAGCAGCGAGGCAAAGGGGCGGTTGGCGATGTGCGGTGAACGCGTGGCACAGATTGGCGGCAATGCAGTGCATTGCCCAGCCAACATCTGCTTCGCAGATTCCTGCCTGTGCGGCTGAGCGTAGCGAAGCTGGATCGTCGCGGCGCTACGGCCGCGACCACAGACAAGATTGTCTGTGCCACAAAGCCTCTATAGAGACGAAGGGCTAGTTGTCGTCGGAGGCGGAGTCCTTGACGACCTTTTCCCCTGCCTCTTCGTCGGCGTCGTCGATCTTCTTGTGCTCGCCGGTGACTGGCTGGGGCGTCATTTCGGGCTCGGCGTGCAGGATGATCTCGAGCGCGCGGCGGATATCCTCAACCTGGTCGAGCAGCAGCTTCGGGTGCGCGACGATCGGCTCGAGCGCTTCCTTTTCATCCCACAGGCGCTTGGTCATCATCGCCATGTGCGCGCACAGCACGGTTTCGAGCGAGTTCAGCCAGGCGATCACCCAGGCGCGGAAGGCCTGCTGGTCGTAGTCGGCGTTGAGCTTGCCGCGTGGGTTAACAATGTGATCCAGGCGCACCATCTTTAGCGTCTCGATGGTTTCTTCCGCGACAAGCCCGCGGAGCTTCAGGATATGCTGCCTGAGCTCTTCGTCGTCGATCTCGGGGATGGGCAGTTTGTCGCTCATGCGTGGTGCTATTCCTCTTCGGACTTGGCGCGCTTCTTTTTCTTGCCGTCGTCTTCATCGCCGTCGTTTTCGAGGTCGTAGACGCCCTCTTCGCAGCCGACGATGAAATGCTCCAGCCGCCCTTTCAGCCGGTCCCAGTTCTTGCGCAGCTTCTTGGCCTCGTTGTCGTCGATGCGCCCGTCATCGGTCAGCGACTTCTCGGCCAGTTGCATCAGGTCGGCGAAATCGTTCAGCGCCGTCACCGTGGCCGTGACGAAGCTGTGCCCGGCTTTGCCCAGCAGCTTGGGGTTGGCGGTGTAGTAGCCGCGCGCGATGCGGCACAGGAACTGGACCATCTCCAGGTCGTCGCTGAGGTGGAAGATCGTGACCAGTTTGTCGAGCGGGTTGCGCGCGCCGCTGGCCGACGGGTTCTTCTTGGTGCGCGGCGGCTGCGTCCACTTGTAGACGAGGCTGAGGCTGACATCCAGCGCGCGCGCCACCCGCTTGGGGCCGGCGCGGTCGACCGCCTGTTTCAGGATCTTGTGAGTGTCGTCAAGCAGGTCTTCGAGCAGTTGCTCGTCGGCTTGCTGTTCTTCGTCGAGCAGTTCCTGCTCTGACGACGTATCCTTGCTGGCGCTTGATTTGGCCATGCGAGTACCCTGCCCGAGTTAGCAACGTGACTTCCACAATATAGATTCCCGGGCGGGTAAAACACAGGATGCGTAAATGACACTACCACCGACCGTAGAATGGCAGGGCGACGCCCAGACGGGGCGCATGGTCATCATCGAGCAGACCCTGCTGCCCGACGAGCTGAAACTGGTTGAGCTGACCGAACTGGACCCGGTGATCGACGCCATCTCAAGGCTGGCGGTCCGCGGCGCGCCAGCATTGGGTGTGGCGGGGGCGTTCGGGGCGGTGATCGCACTGCGTTCCGGGCTCGGCGACGCCGGGCTGGAGCGCCTGGCAGACGCCCGCCCGACCGCGGTCAACCTGCGCTGGGCCGTCGAGCGCGTGAAGCGGGTGGCCGAGGGCGACCCCGAGCGCGCGCTGGCTGAGGCGAAGGCGATCCATGAAGACGACATCCGCACCTGCCGCGCCATCGGCGAGCACGGGGCCGGTCTGATTGAGGACGGCTTCGGGGTGCTGACGCACTGCAACGCGGGCGCGCTGGCCACGGGCGGCATGGGCACGGCGCTGGCGCCGATGTACGTCGCGTTTGAGCAGGGGCGCAAGTTCCGGGTGTTCGCCGACGAGACCCGCCCGCTGCTGCAGGGGGCGCGGCTGACCAGCTTCGAGCTGGCGGAAAACGGCATCGATGTGACGGTGATTGCGGACTCGATGTCGGCCGTCGTCATGCGCGAGGGCAAGGTGAACCTGGTGATCACCGGCGCGGACCGCGTGGCGGCCAACGGGGACGCGGCCAACAAGATCGGGACCTACGGCGTCGCCCTGCACGCGAAAACCCACGGGCTGCCGTTTTACATTGCCGCGCCGAAGAGCACGTTTGACGCATCTCTGGCGGACGGCGGCGGGATCCCGATCGAGGAACGTAAACCGGAAGAATTGCGCATGCTGAAAGGCTCGCGCACGGCCCCGGACAGCGCGAAGGTCTACAACCCGGCCTTCGACGTCACGCCCGCGGGGCTGATCGCCGGCTACATCACGGAAGACGGGATCCTGAAGGCGTCGGAGCTTGCGGACTGGCTGAAATAGCAGGGATGCCGGGTCGCGCGTGCTTGACGCTGCAACAGCGGTGCGTTAGCTTTCCGGCGGATCGGGGCGTAGCGCAGACTGGTAGCGCGCTTCCTTGGGGTGGAAGAGGTCGTGAGTTCAAATCTCATCGCCCCGACCAATTGAAAAGCTCGGCTTAGGCCGAGCTTTTCAATTGGTCGGTCGCAAACCGAATCAGTCCGGTGGACTGATTCGGTGCGCCAGCGGGGTCAGGACGGCAATGCAGGTCGCCGAGCTTTTCAATTGGTCTGAACGCGAAGCGTAAGCGAGCGCTATGCCGGCATTGAACAGCGACAGGTGTGTTTGCGGTCGCATCACTCTTGCACGAACTCAGGCCCTGAGTTTCGGAACTCAATGAGCCAAGGACGCTCGCTCACGCTTCGCGCTCAGACACGGTGTGGATGGCCGTGCGCTTTTCATTTATCTTGGGGCGGTCCGGCACAGGGATAATGCACATGACACGCCTGCTTCCTCTATTACTGGTTCTTTCGGGTCTGCTGCTGGCCGCCTGCAGTGACGGCAACACCCCGGCCGGCAACGGCGACGACAAGTACATCCCCGACGTCTCGACGGCCGACGGCGCCATTGACGTCTACTCGCGCGCCATCGCGACCAGGAACCTTTCGCTAGCCGAGATGATCGTGCTCGACGACGAGCGCGAAGCGGTGCTGGCGGACTTCCGGAAGAATTTTGCCCAGGCGGAAAAACAGGGCATCACGTTCAAGCTGAAATTCCTCGACGCCCAGAAGAACGAAGACCAGTTCGCCTCCAAGGTGATTTACAACCGGCTCAAGAACGGCGAGCCGGACGGCGAACCCGAACAGAGCTGGATCGTCTTCATCAAAACCGACGACGGCAGGTGGAAGTACAGCCGCGCGCGCTCGCGCGAGCTGGCGGCCCGGATGATGAACGGCGGAAACCCGCCCGGCAACGAAACTCCCGCGGGCAACGAAGAGCCGGCTTCCAACGATTGATTGCCCGCCCGGGCTCCCTATCATGCTCGCTTCCACGGGGGCGTGAGAGGGTCATAGATGTTCAAGATTAGCCGGTTGCTGGTTGTGCTGCTTGCGATGCTGCTGGCGGTGCCGTTGCTTGCGGACGAGTTGACGACGACCGAAGGCGACGTGCTGGTCGGCAAGTTCGTCAAGCTCGAGGGCGGCGAGGTCTACTTCAACACCAAGGCCGCGGGCGAGGTGAAGATCCCGGCGGACAAGGTCGCGGGCATCACGCTCGATGAAGAACGCGACGCGCGCCTGCGCCGCGAGGGCGACATCAAGAACCAGGAAGACGTCAAGATTCTCAGCAAGGAAGGCAAGCTCTACTTCCGCACCAAGGACGGCGAGCAGGCGGCCGACCTGACGGCGCTGAAGGGCATCGACGAGGCCCTGCCTGACGAGCGCACCAAGTGGGACGTCGATGCGCTCGCCCTGTTCAGCTGGACCGAGGGCAACACCCGGACCTACACGCTGGGCTACCGCTTCGACATCAAGCGCACGACCAAGCACAACTTCATGACGCTGTTCGGGCGCGGCAACTACTTCGAGGATCGCAACCTTGAAGAAGACCCGGTGCGCGAGCGCAACCATCACTTCGGCTACCACTACCGCTACATCTTCGATTTCAACCTGACCATCGACCTGACCGAAGACCTGTACTTCAACGAGTTCGCGGGCTACCACTGGCGCAGCGTCACCGGCCTCGGCCCGGGCTACTACATCTTCCGCAAGGAACACCTCAGCTGGCACGTCGGCGCGCACCTGACGTACACCTACGAGGACCAGATTGCCGGCGCCGAAGACCGCGGCTACCTGGGCGCGCGCCTGATGACCGAGTTCGACATGAGCAGCCCCAGCGGCATGTTCCACGTCAACTACAAGGGCGAACTCAACTTCGATTTCGACGAGACCAAGAACCTGACGGCCGAGGAATCACTGCTGCTCGAACACAAGTTCCTGACCTTCTTCACGGCCGGGATCCTGATCCAGCATTCCTGGGACAACCTGCCGCCGCCCGGCTTCAAGCACCACGACTTCCGCTTCACCATAACGCTGGGCTTCAGTTGGAGCGCCCGGGGCTGGTAAATGCCTGCAAATGCGACGCGCCCGCCTGATCAGTGGCGGGCGCGTTCGTTTTCCGTCAAACTGTAGCCCCATGGCGGAACCCTCAGTCACGCAACTTCGCCGCAAGCTCGGCTGGTACCTCGCCTTTGCTCTCGGCGCCGCGCTGGCGTTCGCGGTGCTGGTGGGGGTGACGGCGGCCCTGCCCGGCGCGGGCGGCAACCTTACCGTCTGGGCGACGGTCTTCGGTTTCTGCGTCGTCGTGGTGGCGGTCTTTGCCGCCGTCAGCCTGCGCCTGCGCAGTGTGGAGAGGGCGTTCGTCCAGAGCCGCGCCGACAAGAACACCGGCCAGTTGCTGGCGGAACAGGTCAAGAAGCGCGAGATCGCCGAGGCCAGCCTGCGCGAGGAAGCCCTGCTGCCCGACCTCAGCCCGGGGCCGGTGCTGCGCTTCGACATCCACGGCAGGGTCACCCGCCACAACAGCGCCGCCCAGGAACTGATCTGCAAGGACCCGCTCGAGCGCAAGACCGTCCAGGAATTGCTGCCCGATTTCAGCGACGGCGACGTCGAGAACTGCATCCGCGCCGGCGTGATCGAGCCCCGCGAAGTCAAATGGGGCGACCGCTGGTACATCTGCCACCTGCGCGGCGTGCCGGAGTTGTCGGTCGGGCTGCTGTACGCGTCCGAGATCACCGACGCCAAGGAAACCCAGAACGAGCTGCGGCACATGGAACGCCGGGCGCGCGCCATCCTGGACGGCGCGGCAGACTCGATCATCATCGTCGTGGTCGGCGGCATCGTGCAGGCCGTGAATCCCGCGGCAACCAAGCTGTTCGGCTGGGACTATGAAGAGATCGTCGGGCGCAACATCGACGTGCTGATGCCGGATTTCTTTGAGTATCGCGGCGGCGACCGGCTCTGGATCCTGGCCGAGTACGCCCGGCGCAAGTCCACCGGCCCCGTGGACCGCCTGTACTACGGCGTGCGCAAGGACGGCTCGCGTTTCCCGATTTCGCTGACGGTCAGCGTCTACGACTATGAGGGCACGCCGCGCGTGAGCTGCATCGTGCGCGATATTTCGGACCGCGTGAAATCGGCCGAGAAAGAACGTCAGCAGGCGGAGAGGCTCCAGCACCAGAACGTCGAGCTCGAAAGCCTGGTGAATGAGCTGAACGAGTTCAACTACGTCGCCAGCCACGACCTGCAGGAGCCGCTGCGCACCATGAGCACCTACTGCGGGCTGCTGAAGGTGGACCTCGGCGGCGAGTTGCCCAAGCGCGCCGAGGAGGACGTCAGCGCGATCCTCGACGCAAGCCTGCGCATGCAGCGGCTGATCACGGACCTGCTTGAGTACTCGCGCTCGGGCCACCGCGAGCTGAAACTGGTCGACGTGGACCTGCACAAGGTAATGGACCGCGTAACGGGCGATTTGAAAGCCCGCATCGTCGAGACCGGCGGCAAGGTCGAGTACAACGGGCTGCCGATGGTGAAGGGCGACGACATGCAGCTCGGGCGGGTGCTTCAGAACCTGGTCGCGAACGGGCTGAAATTCAAGCGCCCGGACGCCAAGCCGCTCGTGAAAGTCAGCGCGGAGCAGGTTGACGGGCACGTCGAGCTGACGGTGGAAGACAACGGGATCGGCATCCCGGACGAGTACCTGGGCCAGATTTTCAAGCCCTTCAAGCGACTTCATGGCGTCGGCAAGTACGAAGGCTCTGGCATCGGACTGTCAGTATGCCGTAAGATAGTGGAACGGCACGGCGGCAGCATTGATGTGACTTCGACGCCGGGCCAGGGCAGCCGTTTCAAAGTGACGCTGCCCGCGGGTGAAACAGCCAAAGAATCGGTCGGGGAATGAGCGAGAGTTCAACACAGACGCGCAGCTTTACCATCCTGCTGGTGGAGGACAGCCCCGTGCAGCAGGCGCTGACGCGTCGTGCCCTTGAGGACAGCACGCTCGACGCCAACCTGCAGATTGTGGACGACGGCGTGGCGGCGCTGCAGTACCTGAAGAACGAGGGCGACTACAGCGACAAGGACGCCCACCCGCGCCCGGACATCATCCTGCTCGACCTCAATATGCCGCGCATGGACGGCCACGAGTTCCTGGAAAAGCTCAAGGCTGACGAGCGCAACGCGCAGATTCCCGTAACCGTGCTGACCACCAGCACCGCCGACAGTGACGTGACGGCCAGTTACGCAAAGGGCGCCAACGCCTTCGTGACGAAGCCGGCCGAATACGAGAAGTTCGTGGAGTTGCTGAACGCGCTGGGCCAGTTCTGGGCCCACTTCGTAAAGTCCCCGCCACCCGGCGACAACTAGCCGACCGACGACTGCTCGCCTTGCAGCGAACGGCCGCGTAGCCGTATGGCGCTGAGCGCCTGCTCAGTATTGGCCCCCAGCAGCTTTGCTGCTGGGGGTTGTCGATTGCGTATGTCGGAGAGGCGCGGAGCGCCTGTACAACCATGCCGCATTGTGTCGGCGCTCCGCGCCTTGTTTCAGCTCAACGAGACACCCCCGGCAGCCGAGCTGCCGGGGGCTAATCCTGTTGCGGCGCTCCGCGCCTGTGAACAGCGTGTCGTGCGATTGACAACTAGCGCTTCTCGAACGCCTTGGGGAAGTACTGCATGGCGTTTTCGAGCGGCTTGGCGGCTACCATGCCGAGCCCGCAGATGCTGCCTTCTTCCATTTCCCAGCCGACGTCGGCGGCGTTCTTCAGCGGCGTCGGGTCGCCGGTTTCGAGGTACTTGCTGACCTGGTTGTGCAGGTAGCGCGTCCCGATGCGGCACGGCGCGCACTGCCCGCACGACTCGTCTTCGAAAAATTCAAGCTGCCACTGCGCGGCCTTGGCCATGTCGACGGTGTCGTTCAGCACTACCACGCCGGCGCTGCCGAGCATGCTGCCTTCCTTCTGCAAACCCTTGAAGTCCAGCGGCACGTCGCGCTTGCTGATCGGCAGGAAGCCTGAACTCGCACCGCCCGGGCTGAATGCCATCGGCGTGCCTTCATAGCCGCCGGCCGCTTCCACCAGTTCGTCCAGCGTCGCGCCAAGCGGCAGCTCATACACGCCGGGCTTGTTGATGTGCCCGCTGATGCAGTACAGCTTGCTGCCGGGCTCGGTCTTGCCCTGGTCTTTGAAGGCCTTGCCGCCGTTTAGCAGGATGTAAGGCACGCAGGCGAAAGTCTCGACGTTGCTGACCAGCGTGGGCTTGCCGCGGAAGCCGAACTCGAACGGGAACGGCGGCTTCAGGCGGGGCATGCCGCGCTTGCCTTCCATCGACTCAAGCAACGCGGTTTCCTCGCCGCAGATGTATGCTCCGTGCCCGCGGTGGAAATGCCAGTTCCAGTCCTTCACGTGGTCGCCGGCGCGCTTCAGTGCTTCCTGCACGGCGGCGGCCTCGGCGTTGAATTCACCGCGTATATAGAAGTAGATGTCCTTGGCACCCACCACCAGCGCGGCGATCGCCATACCCTCGATCATCTTGTCGGACCGCCGCAGCATGGTCTCGCGGTCCTTGAAGGTCGCTGGCTCCGCTTCGTCGGCGTTGCACACCACGTAGCGCACCGGGTCCGCCTGCCCCGCCACGCCGCGCCACTTGATGAACGCCGGGAAGCCCGCGCCGCCGCGCCCCTGCAAGCCCGATTCCTCCAGCGCCTTGATAATGCCGTCCTTGCCCAGCTCACGCGCCTTGGCCAGCGCGGCGAAGCTGTAATCCTGCTCGCCGCCGAGGTTCAGCGGCAGCTTGTCGTCCGCGGGCGTGATGCTGCGCTGCTGCTTGCTGGTGTCGAAGACCTGCATCGATTCGTCCAGCGCCGCGGGCGCGCGGTCGCACTGGCCCAGGCAGCTCACTTCCTCGACTTCCTTGCCCTTGGCGCGCAGGTCGGCGACGAGCTGGTCGCTGCCCTGGATGCGGCACGACAACCCGTTGCACACGCGGATGCGCGGCCCGCCCTTAAGCAGAGTGTAGAACGTGCCCGCGCCCCAGATCTCGGCCTCGGGCACGCCGGTCTGTTCCGCCACGCGCCTGACGTTCTCTTCGGTCACGCCGCCGAGTTCTTCCAGCAGCGGCAGCACGTGTTCGCGGTCGGCGGTTTTCTTGAGCATGGCTGGCCTTCAGTCGTTCGGGATACGGATCGGCATCATAACCCATACGCGCCCCGGTTCGCCATTCCCCGGTACCGTTTAACCCCCGTCGCTGCCAGCACTTGCAGCGGCGCCATGGCGGGGCGTCGGATGCCGGGCGGCGGCGCGCGATAATGATTCCCTTGCTAGGGGGCTTGCAGGCTAACACAATTGGTTTTCCGTCACGACGGTGCGGCGCAAGGAGGAGGACCATGCGCAAATTCATAACCCTCACGCTGATGGCAGCCATGCTGCTAGCGTGCTATTGCCCCGTCGACGCGAAAGACAAGGACGAAAAGGAGCAGGACAACTTCGCCCTGTACCGCATCGCCGGGCGCAAGTGGATGGTGAAGCGGATCGCCGCGCCGGGCCAGGAAGGCGGCGACGTGATGGACTCGTACTTCGAGTACGAGGTCCTGAACGTCTGGGACGATCACGCCGAGATGTCGGAAACCACGCTCGACCAGGGCAAGAAAGAAGTCGAGGGCTCGAAGTTCGTGCAGCAGGTGAAGTTCGACCTAGAGGACATCCGCTTCAAGGACCCCATCGGTTTCAAGAAAAGCAAGATCGAGAAGGTGAAGACCAAGGCCGGCACCTTCGAGTGCGTGCTGTGGGTCAGCGACCAGCGCGACGACGGCAACGCGCAGTTGTGGCGCAGCGTCGATTTCCCCGGGCTGGTCGTGAAGCAGTCGGACCGCTTCGGCACGCGCGAAATCGTCGAGTTTACCTGGATCGACGGCGACCCGGGCTACAAGGCCAAGGCGAAGAAGAAGAAGAAGCACAACAAGTCGGACGAAGAAGAAGGCGGCGAGATCGACCCGAAGCGCCTTTACGGCGACAAGGGCGCCCTGTGGATTCACCAGACGGTGATCGAGAAGGGCGAGCGCCACTTCAAGTCGTTCGATACCACGCAGTACGAGGTGAAGGACGTCAGCGACGAACAGTGCGAGGTCGAGGTGACCAAGCTGACCCAGTTGCTGCAGAAGGATCGCGACTTCGAGCCGGAAACCCGGGTCATCAAGTTCGACGATTCCTTCAAGGACAACCTCGAACCCAAGGAACGCTCACGCGAAGAACGCACCGAAAAGAGACTTACTGATGTCGGCATGTTCGAATGCACGGTATATGCATTCAAGGATGACGAAGGGCGGGAAGGCCATGCCTGGTATGCCAAGGAGTGGCCGGGGCTGATGGTCCGCCGCGTCATCAAGGGCGAGCTGTATGAGGAAGTCACGAATCTGGTGAAGTTCGAAGAATAGCCCCCTTTCGGGGCGGACTCAGGAGAATTCATGAATTGGAAGCTGATGTTGTGCGCGCTGGCGGCCTCGCTGCTCAGCGGCGCGGTGTATGCCCAGATGGGCGGTGACGACGGCGGGGACGAGACGGACGTGAGTGAAGAGGTCCAGTTTTACATGGACATCTACGACGCGGACGAGGACGGCAAAATCTCGCGCGCCGAGGTCAAAAAGGCAGCCGAGGAAAACGCCGAAGACGACAGTGAGATCAAGAAGCTTGAGGCCTACGGCGACGCCCTGGTCGAGTTCCTCGCTGCTGACGACAACGGCGACGACACGGTTACGAAGGACGAGTTGACCAAGTACTTCAAGCTGATCTATGCCGGCAAGAAGCCGAAACTGACGGCGAAGGACTGGAAGACCATCGAGTCTGTGTACCTCGACCCCGACCTCGCCCTGGTGCTCAAGGAACACGACAAGGACGGCGACAAGCAGTTCAACAAGGACGAGGCGAAGGCCATAAAAATCGAAGGTGAAGCCTTCACCACGATTGATGCCGACAAGGACGGCAAACTCAGCGCCGACGAACTCAAGGCTGCCTACAAACAGATGATGTCAGGGACCTACGAGATCGAAGCCGGCGAGGCCGCGGTCGATCCCGAAGAAAAGCCGGAAGTCCCGCCCGAGATCATGAAGAAGGCCAAGGCCGCCTTCGGCGAATGGGACACCGACGGCGACGGCTTCGCCACCAAGGCCGAGGTGAAGGCGCTCGGCAAGGGCGAAGAAACCGCCAACTGGTGGGGGCGCTACATCGGTTTCCTGGCCATGGACACGGACGACGACCTGAAGGTGTCGTTTGACGAGTTTCTTGCGGCCGGTCTCGCGGGCCGCGCCGGCAAGAAGGGCAAGCTGTACCCCGCCGACAAGAAGGAAGCCTGCAAGGAAGTCTGGGCCGAGCTCGACGGCGACAGCGACGGCAAGGTGACCGAGGCCGAGTGGAAGAAGATGTTCCCGAACTCGGATGAGTACGCGGGCGCCGACACCGACAAGAACGGCGACCTCAGCCAGGACGAATTCTGGACGCTGCTGAAGCCGAACCTCGAGAAGTCCTTCGAGTTCATGGAAAAGGACAAGCCGTCCAAGACGGATTCCGGCAACGGCGGCACAGAGGAAAAGCCCGCCGACGACCAGGGCAGCAACGACGGCGACACGGACGCGTGGGCCCTCTACAAGAAGAAGGGGCGCAGCTGGACCTACAAGATCGACGCCCCGGGCATGGTCATGTACAGCAAGACCGAGGTCCTGGAAGTCGCCGAAGACCACGCCAAGATCCGCAGCTCGACGCTCGACAAGGACGGCAACGCGTTCATGGGCATGAAGCCGATCGAGTCGGAGGTCAAGTTCACCAAGTCCGATGGCGGCGCGGATGTGGAAGCGCCCGAGATGCGCAAGGTGGAAAAGACCATCAAGGTCGAAGCCGGCGAATTCGAGTGCGTCGGCTACGCCGCGGGCGACGCCGAGCCCGAAGTCTGGGTTTCGAAGAAATACACGGGGCTGATCGTGAAGTCCAAGAACCTTGAGCTTCACGAGTTCAAGGACGAGTAACAGTGATTGGGTGCAAAAACGAAGGGCGGCGCTTGCGCCGCCCTTCGGTATCCTGAGAGTCCCATGAAGCGCGCAACACTGCTGATAATCGCCTTGCTGCTGCTCCTGCCGGCAGCGGGCAGCCTCGCCCAGGACCTGCCGACGCCGGCCGAGCGCTTCGCCAATCTGGACACTGACAAGGACGGCTTCGTCACCCCGAAAGAATTCAAGGCCACCGCTGCCGGCAACACAAACCCGGCCTACTGGTGGGGGCTGTACATCGCTTTCCTTTCCGCCGACACCGACGACGACCTGCGCCTCACGGTCGATGAGCTGACGACCTATGCCAACGACGAAAGCGCGGGCACGAAACACAAGCTGTTCGTCGTGGACCGCACGGCGGCCATGAAGGAGATATTCCCAAGTCTCGACGCCGATACGAGCGGCAAGGTCAGCTTCGAGGAATGGAAGAACAACTTCGAATACACCGGCGAGTTCGCGGAAATCGACGCCAACAGCGACAACGGCATAAGCCGCGACGAACTCTGGAACTACATCTGGAGCATGATTAACAAAGGCTACGATTTCATTGAGACCGGCGCCGACAACCCGGACAAGGACAAGTTCCTCGGCGACCGCAAGGACTACCCGCTCTACGTCACCGGGCGCGAATGGAAGCTGAAGACCACCGTCACGCTTCCCGGCGGCAAGCAGAGCGTCAGCTACACAAGCTGGCTGGTCAAGGAAGTCAGCAACGAACGCGCGTCCTGCCGCATGCGCATGCTCGACGCCGACGCGCGCGTCACCTTTACCAGCGACCGCGACGTCCGCTTCATGAAGAAGAAGCCGGGCAAAGTCGCCACGGTTGAGCCGGTAATTGAAACCGTCACGGTCCCGGCCGGCGAGTTCGAGTGCATCAAGATCGAGCAGGCGCAATGCACGCTCTGGACCTCGAAACAGTATCCCGGGCTGCTGGTGAAGTCGCGGACCACGGGCATGCTCGGCTCGCTCACCGAGCTGGTCGAATTCAAAGCCGAATAGCCGGAACGCAGCAAACGCACGCGTTTAGCCGCCCGCAACGTCCGGTAACGCGCCGATTTCGCCTCGTGGCGGATTTTCTCCAAAGTCGCAAATGCCTCACTGCCGAATGCTGGACTACCGCCCGGACCCGTCGTCCGTGGCGCTCACCCGCAACCAAACGTCCTAGGACGATGCTGACGAAGGAGAATCCAATGACCAAAAGCCGCATTTCGATGATTGTTGCTGCGGCCGGTCTCGTGCTGGTCGGGCTGCTTGCCGCCGTGCTTTTCACGCCCGGTGACGACGAGCCGACCAACGAGTCGACCGCGCAAAGCGATGAAAAAGTAACGCCCGTCGAGCCGAAGTCGGTCGAGATGAAGAGCGTGCTGGACTATGACCTGGACGTACCCAAGATCCCGACCGAGCCCTCGAAGGACGCCGGCAAGACCGAAACCCCGAAGCCCGAGGTGAAGTCCGAGCCGGTCAAGCAGCCCGAGGCCAAAGGCGGCGTGATCGAGTACAAGATCCAGCCCGGCGACATGATCAGCAAGCTCGCCGCCAGGTACGGCTGCAAGAGCACCGACATCTACAAGCTGAACGAAGGCCTTAACAAGGACACCGCCGCCAAGATCCGCGTCGGCCAGACCATCCGCATCCCGGTCGGCAAGGAAGGCGCCGAGGCCGTCGCCAACGCCGGCAGCAGCACGCCGAAGTCGGACGGCGACTACTACCCGCAGCGCACCGTGACCGCCGAGGCCGGCGACACCGCGTTCAGCCTCGCGATCGAGTACTACGGCGCCCGCAACCTGTTCCGCAAGATCATCGACGCCAACCCCGAGCTGCCCTGGAGCGACCGCCTCAAGGGCGGCGAGCAGGTGATGCTGCCCGAGCACGGCGCCGCCCCCAGCACCGCAAGCAAGGAAAGCAAGCCCGCCGACGACACCGTCGAGCGCACCAGCCTCATCCCGCCCCGCAAGTAAGGGCAAGCCGCAACCACAACAAAGCCCCCGCCAACCGGCGGGGGCTTTGCATTTAACTCGCGCATGACCGCCTATTGATGCACAAGTTATGTAGTTTGCTATACTTCCGGGTCGGGGAACGTGATGAGCGAGACCTTTACGATCAAGATCGACGGCAAGGAATGTACCGCCCTGCAAGGCGAGACAGTCCTGCAGGTCGCGCGTCGTGAAGGCATCGAGATCCCGACCCTTTGCGACGACAAGCGCCTCGACCCCGCCGGCGCCTGCCGTGCCTGCCTGGTCGAAATCGAAGGCCAGCGCCGCCTGCAGCCGTCATGCGCCTGGAAGGCCGCCGACGGGCAGGACATCAAGACCCACAACAGCTCCGACCGCGTTCAACGCCACCAGGACGTGCTGGTCAGCCTGTACATG
>JAGQRI010000109.1 GCA_020425515.1 Planctomycetota bacterium
TCGCGATCGGGATGGTCGTGCTGAGTGCGCTGTTCCTGCTGATTGCCAACCAGCGCTAAACTCAGAGTTCAGAAGTCAGAGGCCAGGGAACTGCACTTCGGCAGTTTCTGATCTCTGGCCTCCGACCTCGGACCTCTTCAGTCAGCTCAACACAAAGTACTGCATCGTCACCACGAATGCGTTATGCATCGCGTGATAGAGCATGCCCGGCCAGATGCTCTTGCTGTGCGCGTACAGCCACGTCAGCACCAGCGACAACAGCGTCAGCGGGATGATGCCGACCGTCCAGCCGACGACGCCATGCGCGAGGACGAACACGCCGACGCTCGTGACCAGCGCGATCCAGGCGCCCGGGTGCTTCCAGCCCTCGCGGTTGCTCATGCCGTCCAGCAAACGGCGTGTGGCGCCGAACAGCACGACGCGGAAGACGAACTCCTCCAGCATTGGCGCGGCCACCACGGCCATCAGGTACCAGGCGAACATGCCGCCGCCGCTGGTGGATTCGCGCAGCTTCTGCACGACCTCCTGCTGCGCGACCGGCGCCTGAACCCATTCGTGTAGCTGAACTGAAGCGAACATTGCCAGTTGCATCGGGATGTACGCCAGCAGCCAGACGGCGGGCACCAGCGCGAGCTGTTTCGGGTTCACGCGTATCCAACTGCCGCGGGTTTCCTCGCCGGGGCGCCACGGGTGGTTGGCAAGCACCGCCATGCACAGCAACGCCGTCGTGATGTTGATGACCGCGCTGATCATCGGGCTGCCGGCCGGGTCGCCGCGATGCATCGCCAGCAGGAACGCCGAGGGCAGGATGAACGCCGCAATGCCAAGCGGGAAGCCGATGATCGCTTCGCTGCGGCTCAGCCCCGAGCCGGCCTTGCCCATGCGGCGGATCACAAAGAACAACGCAGCGCCGCCGACAACCGCGCCAAGCCCGGACAACCCGAACGCCATCGCGTGCGAGTTCTCCGCGAGCTGAAAACGCTCCGGCTCAATCAGTTTTTCAAGCCACGAAGCAGCCATGTACTGAGGCTAACAGGGATTTTGAATTTTGGATTTTCGATTTTGGACCGAACTGCCCTTGAGGTGGAACCTCTCGGGCAATTCAAAATCTGAAATCCAAAATCGATCAGTGCCGGAAGTGCCGCATGCCCGTGAACACCATCGCGATGCCGTGTTCTTCGCAGGCCGCGATCACCTGCTCGTCGCGCACGCTGCCGCCGGGCTGGATAATTCCGATGATCCCGGCCTCGCTGGCCTTTTCGATGCTGTCCGGGAACGGGAAGAACGCGTCGCTTGCCAGCACGGCGCCCTTGGCCTTGTCGCCGGCGCGCAGCAGGGCGTGCTCGGTGGCGTCGACGCGGCTGGTCTGCCCGGCCCCATAGCCGAGCAATGCCTTGTGGTTGGTGATGCAGATCGCGTTCGACTTGTAGTGCTTGCACAGCGCCCACGAGAACAGCAGTTCCTTCATCACCCGATCGTCGGGCACGTGCGAGGTGACGACCTTGCATTCACCCGGCTCGACGCGGCGGTCGTCGAAGGTCTGCGCCAGCATGCCGCCGTTGACGCTGCGGTACTCGATCCAGGGCTGCTTTGTGTGCGCCGGCGAGGCCTTCACCAGGCGAATCGACTTGCGCCACTTCTTTTTGCTCTTCTCGACCAGCGCTTCGACCGCGTCGTCGTCAAAGGCGGGCGCGACCACGGCCTCAAGGAACTTTTCGCCGGCAATGAACTGCTCGGCCGTCGCGAGGTCAAACGTGCGGTTCAGCCCCACAATGCCGCCGAAGGCCGACAGAGGGTCGCACTCGTAGCTGCGCGCGAAAGCCTCGGCAATGCTGCTGCCGATGGCCGCGCCGCACGGGTTGGTGTGCTTGATGACGATAGCGTACGGCTCGTCGCTGATCTCGTTCACCGTGCGCATGGCCGCGTCGAGGTCGAGCAGGTTGTTATACGAAAGCTCTTTGCCACTGAGCTGCTCGAGACCGCCGAGCCCTCCGTTGTGTCGCCCCGTCGCGAAGAAGGTCGCCTGCTGGTGCGGGTTTTCGCCGTAGCGCAATTCGGTGCCGTTCTTAAGCGCGAGCAGCTTGAAGCCCGACATCTGCTCGACGTTGTCCTCGAGATGCGCCAGGTATTCCGCGATCGCATGGTCGTACCAGGCCGTCATGCGGAAAGCCTTGCGGGCCAGCTTGCGGCGCGTGCCGAGGCCGAGCTGCCCGTCGTGATTGTCCAGCTCGGCGCGAAGTTCCTCGTAGTCGCCCGGGTCGGTCACGACTGCCACGGCGTCCTGGTTCTTCGCGGCGCTGCGCACCATGCTGGGGCCGCCGATGTCGATGTTCTCGATGGCGTCTTCGCGGCTGACGTCCGGCTTGGCGACCGTGGCCTCGAACGGGTACAGGTTCACGATCACGATGTCGATCGGCTCGATGCCGTGCTCTTTGGCCGTATTCATGTGCTCAGTCAGGTCGCGCCGCGCGAGCAATCCGCCGTGAACCTTCGGGTGCAGCGTCTTTACGCGCCCGTCCAGCATTTCCGGGAAGCCGGTGTGCTCGCTGATGTCCTTGACGGTCAGCCCTGCTTCGCGCAGGGCCTTGGCGGTTCCACCCGTGGAGATCAACTCGACCCCCCACTGGGTGAGCGCTTTGCAGAAATCGACGACGCCCGTCTTGTCCGAAACCGAAACCAGCGCGCGGCGAATCTTGATGAGGTCCATGACGTGCTCCCATGCGTTTCCAGCGCGGTTTGTAGCACGCGTGTGCGGCGGCAACACCTGTGGAAAAGCTTTTTGGAGTGCGTCAGTTACGCTCGAACCACTCGACGAACAGCTCGTTGAGTTCGGGCGCGGTCTGCTCGAAGGCCGATTTGAAGGCGTCCTCGTCGTCGTCCGAGGATTTCAGCGCGGCGCAGAAGTCGCCCAGTGCCGCCTTGCGCTCGCTGCACAGGTAGCGCACGAAGAAGTGCGCGACGATCACCTCGTGCTCGGTGGGGTCGCGCGCGACGATGATTTCTCGAAGCTTCGGCTGGTTTTCGTCGTAGACGAGTTGTCGCAACGTACGTTTCCAGCGCCCTGACTCGGTGGGCCCTTCCGGCTCACCGGAGAACTCGGCCGTGGTGACACGCCCCAGCAGGCGGCGCGTAAGGTTGCTGGCGAAGGCGATCTCGAACCACGGGTGCGTCGTTTCGCCGCAGCGCCGGCGGACTTCGAAGACGGCAACGGCGTACACTACGCGCTCCAGCCCCGGCTTGTCGTCTTTCTCGTCCAGCAGCGCTTCCACTTCCTTGTCGCCCAGCACCCAGGCGTCGGCGCTGAGCCCCGGAACGCCCGGCTGCCGCGTGGCGCAATAGCGCTCGTGCTCTTTGCTGTTTGCCGCGACCACAACCCGCAGCTTGCCGACCTCGCCGCCCAGCAACTCCGAGCAAAGCTTCGAGGCCGCCCAGGCGTAGCGCCCGGCGTCGGCGAGGTTGACGCTGCCGACCACGTCGATGTCGCCGTAACGGCTGCCGGCGCCGGTCCCGCCTGTGAAGACACGGTTGGTCCAGTCCGGCAGGTCCGCAATCGCCTCGGCCAGCGGGGTATCCGTGAGGGCCTTCTGGGTTTGCTCGCGCTCGGCGGCGTCGCGGGGGCTGATCCAGTCGCCCAGTTCGTCCTTCACCCAGCCGGCGCCCTTCAGCGCTTCTTCGTTGGTCGGGTCGTACTTGACCGCCACGTCGTAGGTCACGCGGGCGCGGGCTTCGAGTTCCAGCTTCGCCGCGTACTCGGCCAGCTTGACGTATTCCTTCGAGGCCTCCTTGCTTAGTTTCTCGCGCTCGGACAGGTAGCGTTTGCGGTCGTCGTCGCTGACCTTGTCGGAATCCGCAGTTGGCGGCGCGCGGCGCTCATCGAGTACCCAGGTCTGCTCGCCGTCCACTTTCTTCTGCTTGTAGCCGAGCGCCTTCATGGCGTTCTTGTGCTCGGGCACGAGCTTCAGCGCGCGCTGCAACTGGTCGCGCCCGCTGACGTTCAGCCCGGCCTTGAAGCACCACTCGGCCAGGCGCACGTGGGCGTCGGCCACGGCTTCGTTGGTCCTGGCGGTTCTCTCGGTGAATTTCTCGACGGCCTCTTCGTCACCGGCATGAAGCACGGCCGGCACTGCCACGAGCATCAATACAACCAGCAACACGCGCGTCATTTGACCTTGCCGCTCTTGCCCTTTTTCTTGCCCGGGGTTTTTACGCGAAAGCCGCTCTTCTTGGTGGGCTTGGCTTTCGTCTGTTTCGGCTGCTTCATCGTGGGGCGCTTCATGGTCGGGCGCTTGGTGGCCTTCTTGCGCTCGGTGGTTTCCTCGACGTCGTCAACGTCGTCGGCGCCGACAACACGGTTGCGCCCGCGGTCCTTGGCAAGATACAGGGCAGCGTCTGCGCACATCACCAGGTCATGGGCCTGGTCGGCGTGGCGGGGGAACGTGGAGACGCCGAAGCTGGCGGTTACGCCGATCTTCTGCCCGCCGGGTCCGGCCACGACCACCTTGCGCTCGACGCCCATCCGAAGCCTCTCCGCCAGTTCCAGGGCGTGGTCGTAGTCGGTCTGTGGCAGCAGCAGCGCGAACTCCTCGCCGCCGTAGCGGGCCGGCAGGTCGGTCACGCGCACCAGCGCCGACAGCAGCAGCGCCGTCTGTTTCAGCACCTTGTCGCCGGTCTGGTGGCCGTAGGTGTCGTTGAAACCCTTGAAGTGGTCGATGTCGAGCATGATCAGCGACAGCGGGTTGCCGTAGCGGGCGGCGCGGTCGATTTCGCCGCGCATGACTTCCTGGAAGTGGCCGTGGTTGTAGAGGCGCGTGAGGCTGTCCCGCTGGGCGCGGTCGAGCACGTTCTGGAAAATCAGCCCGTTGTTGATGGCGAGCGCCGCCTGGTTGGCGAACATCTCGAGCATCGTCAGGCGCTCGGGACCGATGTCGTGCTTCATGCTTGACGCGTCAACGACGATCACCCCGATCGCCTCACGGTCGGCCAGCAGGGGCGCCGCCGCAAACTTCTTCAATGGGAAACGCTCGGCTATCTGCGGGTGTACGCGCAGTTGCGGCTCTTCCTTCAGCGTTTCGTGGGTGACGGTTTCGCCGGTGCGCACGGCATGGATCAGGATGCTGAGCTCGTCGCCGAGCGGCACCTTCACGTTGCGGACCAGCTCGGACAACTCGCCCCAGCGGCGCGCGAGAACCGGCTGCGTGCTTTCGAGCGACTTCTTCAGCGGCGCGTCGTGACTGGTAAGCCCGCGCCAGATGCCCCACGCGTCGCGCAGCCCGATGCTGTCCACGCAGATCTGGCCGACGAGCTTTTCGCGGTCCTGGTCCACGGTGAAGATGATCGCGTGGTCGTAGCCGCCGCCCTCGGCGCTGGTGAGCGCGCTGGCGATGATGAACAGGGCCTTCTCGAGGTCCATCGTCTTGCGCAACGCGTTGCTGACCTGCTGCAGCGCCAGCAGGTCCTCGTTCTGGTGCGCGAGGCGCTGTTTCAGGATCGCGCGTTCGGTGGTATCGAGACCGATGATGCTGACACCGGCCATGCGTGCCTCGTCGTCCAGCACGGGGTCGACGACGAAGTCGAAGAAGAAGACCTCGCCGCTGTCCGGGTCCTCGATACGTACTTCCTTCTCTTCGCTGGGAACGCCGAGCGCGATGGTGCGCTGGAAGATGTGCTCGCGGTTGACCTCGCTGATGACCGGCAACACTTCGTCATACGGGCGCCCCAGAACCTCCGTGAAAGGCCTGCGAAACAGGCGCTCGGCGGCGCGGTTGTAGCGCACGACGCGCATGTTGGTATCGAGCACGATCGAAACGATGGAAACCTGGTCAAAGATGCGCTTGGGCGGCGGGCCGCCAAGGTCAACGGTACGCGTACGGCGCTCCAACCGTTCCTGGAGCGCCGTCTCTTTGGGTTTGCCCGTTATCTTTTCCTGTCCCATCAGGATCCGCCGGCGGCGAACTTCTCTTTCCCCCGTTTCATGAACTCTCCGAATTCGTCGGGCGTCAGCGAGTTTATGAACTGGGGCGGTACGAACTTCTCAAGCTGCTTTCCATCCGCGTCCACAATAACATACATGGGGACGCCCTTCTCGCCCTGCCCGTACTTCTCGTAGTTCGCAACCGCCTTTTTGTCGCCGATGTCGGTGTACTGCTGGCAGAGAACAAAGTCACCAGCCAGCATTTCACTCACCGGTTTGCGCGGGAAGATGTTGGTCTCAACCCAGCGGCAGTTGCTGCAGATGCGCCCGGTGAAGTCGATGAAAACAGGCTTGCCGGTCTTCTTTGACTCGGCCATGGCTTCATCCAGGTCCTGGTGCCACTTCAGGCTGTGAACGTCCGGGGCGCCTGAACCACCGCCGCCGCCGGGATTGGCCGACGCGTAGAGTTCCGGGTTGCGCGGCGGCAGGAAGCCGTCCAGCAGCCCCATCGGCGCGCCGCGGACAAGCCCAGGCACCATGTAGACCGCGAAACCGAGAAAGGCCAGGGCAAACAGCAACCTGACCACGCCGATCTTTTCAGCGGGTTCGTGGTCGTGCGGCATGCGGAACAAGCCAAGCAGGTACAGGCCCGAACCCGCCATGCACGCGATCCAGAAGGCATCCACCACTTCGCGGGTGATGAAATTCGGATACTGGGTGCTGGACCAGGCCAGGTCCGCCCAGGCGAAGTAGCGGATCGCCACGGCGATTTCGATGAACGCGAAAGTCACCTTCAACGCGTTCATCCAGCCGCCCGATTTCGGCAGCTTCTTCAGCAGGCTGGGGAACATGCCCATCACGAAAATCGGAAGCGCCATGCCGCTGCTGAACGAAAGCATCGCGAGGGTGGGCATCCAGAAACTGCCGTGCGCGGCCTCGGCCAGGAACGTTGCCGCAATCGGGCCCGTGCAGGAGAAGCTGATCACGGCAAAACTCCCGCCGCTCAGCAGGGCGGTGGCGTATCCCTTGCCGGCCTGCTGGTTCTTCATCTGTTTTTTGCTGATCCAGCCGGTAAGGAACGCCGGGGCACGCAGCTCAAACAGCCCGAAAAAGCTGAGGGCAAACACGACGAACAACACACCTATGGCGATGTTCACGAACGGATTGGTCGAGATGATCTGCGCACCCTGGTCCTTCAGCAGCAGCGAGGTAAGCAGCCCGAAGACCGTAAACGTCGCGACGATGCAGGTGCAGTAAATGAACGCCGTAAGCAGCGGCGAGCGTTTGTGCTCGGCCTGCTTGACGAAGAAGCTGACGGTTAGCGGCAGCACCGGCAATACGCAGGGTGTAAGCAGCGTCACCATGCCGCCAAGGAACGTGAGCAGGATAAACAGGAAGATGTTGTCGTTCGGGCTGGGCGAGTTGCTTTCCCCCGCATCGTCGCCTTTTTCGCCCTGGCCGGCCTTGGGCGGCGTCTTCTGCGTGCCGGTTTCGGCGTGGTCGCCCTCGTTCATGCTGGGATCGACAATCGACTTCTCAACGCCGTCCGGCGCAACCTCAAGTGCCGCGATGAAACCCATCGGCGTCTTTTCGAGGTCCGTGAACCAGATGCAGCCCTTCTGGTCGCAGTATTGGCCGGCCAGCGTACCTGTCACGAGGCGGCGTCCCGCCTCCGCGTCGTCCGGCACCTTGAAGGTGCGCGTAACCGTGAACTCGCCGCCGAAGGCCCACTCGTCGGCCTCGAAGTTGTTGCCCGGGTCGCTGACCGGGATCACCCGGTACTGCGGAAAGCGCCAGTCCCCCACCGGCTCGAGCCCGCCGGCATCCACCTGCTTGAGCTGGAACAGCGACATGCCGTCCGCGTGCGGGCTGTCCGGGTGGTACATGTGGAACGGCCCGCTGCCGCGCGACTTCAGCTTGAACTTGAGCACCAGCGTGACTTCACCGCCCGGGCGGACCTTTTCGGCGCTGAAGTAGCTTTCGAAATCCCAGTCGTTCTTGAACTCGTCCGGCTGCGGCCCGGGCAGCCCCTTGGGCCAGTCCTTGTCCAGCTTCGACGGATCGACCGCTTCCTTCACCTCGGGGATCGGGTCGCCCTTCAGGAAGGCGATGAACTGGACGGCGTGAGTCTCGGCGGGGAGGGTGCTGGCGATGCCGCGCACGACCGGGAACGGGTCCTCGGGGTCGATCACGGCGTAGTACGGCACGCCGGACTTCTTCGACGGCCGGTACTTCTCCCAGAGTTCGTTGTAGCGGGCGTTGTCGATATCGTTCTGCACGCTGACGATCACGAACTTCTTCATCAGCTCCTGCACTTCCGGCAGGACGAAGACCGTCTTCTCCATCCGGCGGCAGGGGCCGCAGAACTTGCCGTTGAAGTCGACCAGCAACGGGCGTTCTTCCTCAAGCGCTTTGTTGATCGCGTAGTCGAAGTCCAGATAGAAGCCGAGTTCGTTTTTCTCGTCGCTGAATGCAGGCTTCTCCGGCTCGGTCACGGTCAGTGTTGCCGTCGCGTGGCCGTCGCGCATGAAGCAGGCCTCGGGGTCGCAAACCAGCGCCGACCACTTGGCCTTGATCGGCAGGTCGCCCTTCGCGTCCTCGGGCACGTCGAAGATGAACTTGATGGTTACGCCGTCCGGGTATTCCCACTCTTCACCCAAATCGGCGTCTTCGACCTTCTCGGGCGTCGGCCACTGCTCGTCAACCAGCTTCAAACCCGACAGCTCGCTCCAGGTGAATTCGGGCGCGATGCCGGTGCCGGGGTTGCCCTTGGCGTAGCAATGGAATCCCTTGGTGAAGGTGAACTTCCACTCCAGGGTCGCCTGGCCGCCGGGCTGGGCCGGGCCGGTAAATGACAGCTCGGCCGTGGCGATCGGCAGCTCGGGTTCTTCGGTCGCGGCCGCGCCCTCAACCGGAATCTCGGCCGTGAAATCATCCTCGCTCTGCATGCAGCCGTCGGCGTCGCAGAACTGGGTTTCATGGTGACCGCTGACGGTCAGTGTGCCCGATGCGTCAGCCGGGACCTTGAAGGTGTAGGCGATGTCGAACGTACCCGAGAGTTCCCACTCCTCGCCGTAGTCGTCGGCGTGCTTGTGGGGTTCGGGCCAGGTGTCCTTGACCAGTTCCAGGCCGGAAAGCTCTTTCCAGGTGACGTTGACCGGCTGGCTGTAGCCGGGGTTGTCCTTGTGGTAGGCGTGGTACCCATCGGGCACGGTAAAACGCAGCTTGAGGGTGTACTCACCGCCGGGGGTGGCTTTACCCTCAACGACCGGCTCGCACTCGACCGTGAGACCCATCTGAGCCTGGATCGCTGGCGCAAGCACCGCGAGCAGAAGCAGACAAACGGCATACCGCATGAATCTTCCTTCCTTAGCATTCCCCGCAGGCGGGGCCACACACCTGAGCCCTATATGCTACGTGAGACGGGGCGAATTGGGCATGATTTTCCGGGGCGCGCCGTTTGCATCACAACCGGGCGATTCTATCGTTCGTTCCCGTAACAGCCGCCCCGGCGGCTTTATTCGCTTCAATGCGGAGCATCATGCGCTACCTGCTGGTCCTGATTGACGGGCTTGCCGACACGCCCCTTCCGGAACTCGGGGGCAAGACGCCCCTTGAAGCCGCCAACGCACCCGCGCTGGACAAGCTGGCTACACACGGGCGGCTGGGCACGATCCGCACCATCCCGCGAGAAGAACCACCCGAAACCCTGGCCGCGCTGTTCACGCTGCTCGGCTACCCGCCGGGGCCGTACCTGACCGGACGCGGCTACTACGAGGCGCTTTCCGCCGGGCTGATGCTCGGCGAAGAGGAATGGTGCTTCCGCCTGCAGTTCGTCACCGAGGTGGACGGCAAACTGGTGGACCCCCGCGCCGGCGGGCTCAGCGAAGAAGAAGGGCGCGAGCTGCTGAAGGCGCTCGAGATGCACTTCAAGCAGACCAAGATCCGTTTCGTACAGGGGCGCGGGCACAACCACCTGCTGATCATCGACGGCACGGATTTCAACGGGCTCACCACGGTCAGCCCGTTCAACATCCTCGACCTGCCGACCGGCGAGCACCTGCCCGAAGGACCCGGGCATGAAGTGCTGCTGAAAATCATGAACGAGTCGCCGGCCGTGCTGAAGAAGCACGAAGTCAACCGCGTGCGGCTCGACCTCGGGCAGAACCCGGCCAACGCCGTCTGGATCTGGGGCGGCGGCGCGACCGTCGACGTACCCGGCTTCCAGAAGACCTTCGGCATCGACGCGGCGATGGTCAGCTACAGCGACCTGTATCGCGGCGTTGCGGTCGCCACCGGCATCAAGGTCGTGAACCCCGGCGAGAACCCGTTCGTGCGCGACCCCAGCGGGCGCATGACCAAGGTGAACGTGGACGACGCCGTCACCAAGGCGAACGAGACCGACGAGATTACCCGGACGCGCGAATCGACCGAGCTCGCGCTGGCGGACAACCAACTGGTAATCGCGCATTTCAGCGCGCCCGATGAGCACAGCCACCAGGGCGACCCGAAAGGCAAGGTGCGCGCGATCGAGTTGCTGGACAAGCACTTCTTCAAGCCGCTCTCGAAGAAACTCGAAGAGTTGCAGGACGTGCGTCTGACCGTCGTGCCGACCCTGATGTCCCGCTGCGAAACCCGCCAGCACGACGAGCGCCCGGTGCCGTTCATGATGTGGGGCGCCGAAGTCGAGAGCCGCTGGCAACTCACGCTGACCGAAAGCAACGCCGAGGAAACCGGCATCAAGATTGACGACGGCACGCGCCTGATTGACTACATTATGCACGGGCTCTAGCTGATGACCGACGAATACAAAACATTGTTCGACGCCGAGGCCGTACAGAAGCGCGTGGCCGAGCTGGCGAAGCAGATCTCGAGCGACTACGCCGGCGGGCGCCTGCTGTGCCTGGTGGTGCTGCGCGGCGGATTCTTCTTCGCCGCGGACCTGATCCGCATGCTGGAAAACGTCGAGATCGAGCTCGAGTTCGTGAAGTTGCAGACCTACGCCGGGCGCACTTCAACCGGCCACACGCGCATGCTGACACAGATGCCCAAGGTCGCCGGCTACGATGTGCTGGTGATCGAAGACCTGGTCGACACCGGGCTGACGCTTTCCAATCTGCACGATGGACTGAAGGCCCAGGGGCCGAACTCGCTGCGCTACGCGATCGTCGTCGACAAGAAGGCCCACCGGAAAGTCGAGTTCGAGTGCGAGTACGTCGCGTTCGATTACCAGGGCGACGAGTTCCTGGTCGGCTACGGCATGGACGACCACAACAAGGGCCGGACGCTGCCGTACATTGCCGCCGTGACCAAGCGGGACTAGTTTCTCGCCACTCGGCCAAGTACCTGATTCACCAATGAAACCTGCCCCTATCACAGACGGCGCAATGCGCCGTTTGTGATAAGTGCGCTCCGCGCATCGCCAGATTTCCGGCACCTGCCTGCCGGAAGTTTTGCATGTAAGTACTTATAAAATAATGGTTTATGTGGAACCCGGCGGAACGATTGGCGTTCTATTAGTAGCAGGGCCGAACAATCAACCTACGGGAGAAGAACCATGAAACCACTGTTTGCAGCAATCGCCGGATTCGCCCTGGTCGGCGCGGTCGGCGCAACCCAACTCAGCGCGCAGCGCGTGCGCATCGACATCAACAAGGGCGACAAGCACGTCAGCGTCAACACCGGCAGCCGCGGTGCAGCGTCGCGCGACAGCGACTTCCGCAAACCCTCGCGCGTCGAGAACAAGCAGTCCGGGCACTTTGCCATCGTCAAGAAGAAGGTTTTCGTGCCGGGCCACTTCGAGGACAGGGAAGTCCGCGTGTTCGTGCCGGGCAAATACGTAACGGTCCGCGAGCGCCGGATCGACAGTTGCGGGCACGTCTTCTACGTCAACGTTTGCAGGTTCGTGGCCGCGCACTACGAGACCGTCTGCAAGAAGGTGTTCGTGCCCGGTTGTTACGAGATCCGCGAAGAGCGCGTGTGGGTGGCGGATGACTGCGGCTGCGACACCGGCCACGGCGGCGGACACGACAAGGGCAATGACCACGGCAACGGGCACCAGACCAGCCCCGGCCACAGTGGCAACGGCAACGGCAAGAAAGGCGGGCGCAGCAGCCGCAGCCGCCAGGGCCACGGCCGCAGGTAACACCGAACCCGGCGGCTGTAGACGCCCTAATCCCCCCGGGGCGCCCCGCCGGCTGACCAGCCCCGCCCGAGCAAGGGCGGGGCTGTCCTATTTGAGGCGGCACGTGTCAGGCGGGAGGCGGGAGCAACTGCATACTGCCGCCTCATGCCCCACTACCCCCATGCTTTCCCCACGGTCGACGCTTTCCGCATGCTTGGCAGAATGCCGCCATGGGTTGGGACTTCCGCAAACTCGGCGAGCGCATCTGCGTCTGCTATGACGTCAGCAACCAGCAGGCGCTGGAAGCCTGGCAGGCCGGCCCCGCAAGTGTAGGCAGCCTGACGCAAAAGTTCCGCTGCGGAAGCAACTGCGGCATGTGCATCCCCTACTTCCATACACTGCTGCGCGAGTACCAGCGTGGCGAATGGCCGGCGGAGGATGCCGGACAAACCGCCGATGACTGGTTCGGCGCGAATAAGGCATAGGCATGGCGAAAAAGTACTGGCTGATGAAAGTCGAGCCCGAGGCGTACTCGATCGACGAATTCGAACGCGACGGCCAGACCAGCTGGGAAGGCGTGCGCAACTACCAGGCGCGCAACCTGCTGCGCGACGACTTCCAGGTCGGCGACGGCGTGCTGTTTTACGCCAGCAACGCGGACCCGACCGGCGTCGCGGGCGTGGCCGAGGTCAGCAAGGCGGGCTACCCCGACCACCATTCATGGGACAAGAAACACCACTACTTCGACCCCAAGAGCAACCCGGACAACCCCACCTGGTACATGGTGGATATCAAGTTCGTTGAGCGCTTCCCCGCCGTCGTCAGTCTTGCTGAACTGAAAGAAACCGAGGGGCTCGAGGACATGATGGTCACCAGGCGCGGGATGCGCCTTTCGGTCCAGCCCGTTAAGCAGGAAGAGTTCCAGATCGTCCTGAAGCTCGGTCGTTCCAAGAGCAAGACCGACGCGGCGCCGAAGATGAAGCCGGCCGCGACGCGCGCCAAGGCGAAGAAAAAGAAGGCCGCGGCGAAAAAGCCGACTCGCAAACGGAAGTAGATGCGATTTCTCAACCGCCAGTGGATCGAAGGTGGCTACGACGACGACACTACCGGTCTGTACTGGGCGGTGTACGTGCGCCACCTGGAAGACATCGCGCCGGACACGCCGCAATGGGTGCGCGCGCTCGGGGCGATGTCGATGGGCAAGCACTTCGCCGGCTGCCCGGTTTCGTCGTGCAGCCTCAATGCCGAAGCAGGCGTGTTCCACCTGGTGATCGAATTGCAGACCATCGAGGGCGGAGCGTTTCTCGACATCGAGTACCAGGGCGTCGACCCGGACAGCGTGGACGTGCACGCCTTTGACGACGTCGAGTTCCTGCTGACGGACGAAATCGACCTCGCACCCGGCGAGAAGTTCGAGCACCGTCTGCTGCTCAGCCCCGAAGGCGAGTTCGCCATCCAGTTCAAGGATCTAAGGCTGAACCTGACGCAGCCCGGCGAAGAAGAGTGAGGGGCAATTGCGAATGCCGAATTGAGAATTTCGAATTCACCAGCAGCTTCCAACCCCAATTCGAAATTCGTGACTCGCACTTCGAAATCGCCGTTCAAACCACGCGGTTTTCGGGCTCTTTACCTGTCAAGACGGCGATCACGGCGCGGGCGCACATGCGCCCCATTTCGTCGCGCGTCTCGAACGTCGCGCTGCCGATGTGCGGCAGCAGCACCGTGTTGTCGAGCTCGCCCAGTCCCGGCGTCAGCGCGGGCTCGTTCTCGTAAACGTCAAAGCCGGCGCCCGCGATGCGCTTGTTGGTCAGGGCTGCCACCAACGCGGCTTCGTCCACCACGGGGCCGCGCGCGGTGTTGACCAGGATCGCCGTCGGCTTCATGCGCTTCAGCATGTCGGCGTCAATCAGGTGCCGGGTATCCGGCGTGAGCGGACAGTGCAGGCTCACGAAATCCGAGCGCTCCAGCAGCTCACCAAGCTCAACCAGTTTTGCGCCGAGGTCGTTTTCCCAGTCCACGTGATCCGCCCGTGAGTGGTACAGGATCTCGCAGTCGAAGCCGTGCTTCAACGTCGCCGCCACATGCTTGCCGATGCGCCCGGCGCCGACGATCCCGACCGTCTTGCCGTACACTCCGTGCCCGCGATGTAGCAGTGGCGCCCAGCCGGTGAACCCGCCTTGCCGAGTCAGGCGGTCGCCCTCGATGAAGCGCCGCGCACACGCCAGGATAAGCCCAACCGCGATCTCGGCCGTCGCGTCTGTCAGCACGTCCGGCGTGTTACAGACCGGGATGTTGCGGTTCCTGGCGGCCTCCAGGTCGATGTTGTTGTAACCGACCGCGTAGGTCGCGATGACCTTCAACCGCGGCCCGAGGTCTTCAATGAAACTTGCGTCAACGGGGTCGGCCAGCGTGCAGATCAGCGCGTCGCAGCCGGCCGCCGCCTGGATCAGTTCTTCGCGGTTCAGGTTGCGGTCTTCCGGGTTGACCTCAATACGTGCGTCAGGCAGCGCGCCGGCCAGCAGGTTGGTGGCGGCATCGGGCACAGCGCGGGTGATGTAGATGAAGGGCATGGTAGTAGCAGGTGGTTGATAATTGGTAGTCACTGCAACTGGCAGGTCACTATCAACTATCGACTGCCAACCATCAACTAGGGTAATCCCCCGAAATCGACGATCGCCTTGCGGACCTTTTCCGCGACGTCCACGGGTGTCGCCGGCACGCGGATCGTCGTGAACTGCGGGTCGTTGGCCGGCACGCGGGGCACGTTGTCCTTGCCGTGCAGAAACACGACAGGGATCGCCAGCGCGAAGTGCGACACGAACTCGCGCACCTGCTGCACCGACTTAGGGTCCTTGGTCGTGTCGCAGATCAGCAGGTGAAAGCGCTCGCGGTCGATGCGTGAAAACGCGCGCGCCAGGTCGGTCTCGAAATCAAGCTCGAAGCCGGCCTGCTTCATCGCCTGGCGGACCATGCGGTGCCGCTCGTCGGCAACACAGGCCAGCACGCGCGCGACTTCCTGCACCACGGCCAGCCGCCCGCTGCTGGTGTTCAACGGCTTGCGGTTGAGTACCTGGTCGATGGTGGCCAGCAGGTCGCGCGCGCGAAACGGCTTGGTGATGAAGGCATCGGCGCCGGACAGGTAAGCCTCGAACTCGTCCTCCAGCGAAGCCGCGGAGGTCAGGTAGACCAGCGGAATGTCGGCGGTCGCGGGATCGGAGCGGATCGACTTGACCAGCTCGAAATCGGTCATGCCTTTCAACTGCGTGTCGGCGACGATTACATCGACGGGCTTTTCCGCCAGGTAGTCCAGCAGCCCGTCGCCGGCGTTGAGCACTTCCACCGCGTAGCCGTTACGCGCGAGCAGCGCCGTGACGATGTCCGTCACCGCCTGGTTCTCGTCGATCAACAGGACTGTCGGCCGCATATTCCCTCAAAGAAAGCACCCCGCCGTGGCGGGGTGCCTGGTACTTGCGAATGCCGCCCGCTATTCGTCGGCGGGAGCTTCCTCTTCGGTGCCTTCTTCGCTGCCGTCGCCGCCCGTGGCCGAGCCGCTGCCGACCGCGTAACCGTCGATGGTACGAATCACCTTCATGCCCGGCCACACGATGTCGTCCGCGTTCGTGCCGACCGAGAAGGGCTCCGGCTTGTCCCTGTCCGCCGGGGCTTCGGCCTCGTAGGCGCTCTGCGCGATGACCGGCTGCTGGTTCGGCCCCTTCAGGTACAGCGAGTACGAGGCGCCGGCCATGCCGGAAGCCATCGGGGCGTCGTCGTGTCCGGACGGGATGCCGAGCGCGACGGGCGTAATCATCAGGAACATCACCAGGATGAAGGTCAACCCGGTGAGCACCTTCCAAGCGATGCCTTCGTTCGGGACGATCTCGACGTACTTGACCTGCTCCTGGATCGTGACGGCGCCCGGCATGCCCATGGGCGGGCCTGCCATGCGCGGTTCATCGGCGTAACCGCCGTATCCGCCATCATCACCACCGAGGTCGTCCAGTTCGCCTACGTCGTCGAGTTCATCAAGCTCGTCGAGCCCGCCGGTGTCGACCGGTTCGGTCTGCAAGCCGATGTCGTCGTCGTCGGAAAGGTCGAGCCCGCCTTCGATTTTCTGCGTGGCGTCGGCGTCGTCTTCACCGAAGTCCAGTCCGCCGAGCTCATCGGTTTCGTCGAAGACGAGTTCTTCCGTGAGCGTGGCATCCTGGTCTTCGCCGATGTCGGACAGCTCGACGGTCGGGACGCTGGTGGCGCCCGTGTCTTCGAAGTCCTGGTCGCTGCTCAGGCTGCCGAGGTCGAGCAGAGTCTCGTCGGTTTCTTCCTCGATGATCTCGAGGCTTTCGCCGCCAAGCTGCGTCTCGCCAAGGTCGATCTCACCCATATCGGACGGTGAACTCGTCCGCGCGCGAGCAAGCGTCTGGATGTCCTCAGACCGGAACTTCATGCGGTCGTCGTCGCGGAACGCGCGAATCTGACCTTCCGAAACGAGCCTCTTCAGCTCGTCTTCGTCCATGTTCAGGTCGTTAAGGACGTCGTCGAATGATTTGTAATTAGGCATCTAAACTACTCCGGAAATGATCCGGCTCTTGGGGGTCCTGCACAAACCTGAACCCGGCGCGAACGCGACCGGCAATTTCAGGCACGCTTATACAAAACAGAATTGTAAGGAATGGGGCGTTTCCGGCGCAAGTACCGAAAACGCCCCGTGATAGGAATATGACAGCCGATTGATCGGCCACTGATTCCGGGCTATTTGCCCTTCTTCTTCGCGTCCTCGGCCGCCTTCTTCAGCGCTGCCGGCTCATAGGACTTCTTGTTGGTGGCTTCGCCGCTGATGTTCGGCCACGAGAAGTCATAGGCGAGGGTCCGCGCCGCGATGAAGTAGAGGTCGCACTTGGCCGTGCCGGACTGGCGCAGCTCGTAGACCGCCATCTGCAGGTCTTCCTGGCCCGCTTCGTACGGGTTTTCCGCCTTCTGGACGATGACTACGTACTGCGTGTCGCCGCCGACGGTGACCGGCGTGACCGTCCATTCCGGGCCCTTGTCGGTACCCGAGCTCTGGGCGGAAACCGGCGTGGCGTCGTCGGCAAATGTGTTGAACGCGTACAGCCCGCCGATGACCGTCAGCATCAGTGCAATGCACGACAGCATCGCGATCGTGACTGCGGGTAGAATCGACTTCTTATCCATTTGTGTTTCTCCCTGTGGGATGGGCTCCCAAGCCTGCGAGGGGATCAAGCGGGGTCCCGCCAGTCTAGAATACCCTACACCCCTCACCAATAGGACGCATCGAAAGCTGTCTGCTTACATGCCAAAAAACTGTCAGGGGGTTACACGAGCTCGGCGGCTCCGTTTTCGAGGCACCGTTCGGCGATTTCGGTCCCTAGCGCGTGCGGGTCATCGATCTCGCCGTCCGCGCGATGCTCGACGACGACGCTGCCGTCCCTGGCAAGCACCCGCCCGGTCATTTTCAGCGCACTGCCTTCGGGCACGCAGGCGAACGCGGCCACCGGCGCCTGGCAGCCGGCGCCAAGCCGGTTCAGGAAAGCCCTCTCGGCTGCAGTGGAAGCGAACGTCGCCGCATCGTGCAGCGGCGCGAGCAGGTGGATCAGGCGCTCGTCGTCGGAGCGGATCTCGATACCGAGCGCCCCCTGCCCCACGGCCGGCAGCCAGCCCGGCGCCCTCAGGGCCAGCGCGTCGAAGCGGGAATCCACACGGTCGGGACGCGTTGAAAAATCGATCAGCCCGAGCCGCGAAAGCCCGGCCGCGGCCAGCACGATGGCGTCCGGGCCGTCGTTCTCGAGCTTGTTCAGGCGTGTATCCACGTTGCCGCGCCACTCGATCACGTGCAGGTCAGGGCGGCTTGCCAGCAGCATGGCCTTGCGGCGCAGGCTGGAGGTGCCCACCGTCGCACCCTCCGGCAGGTAGGCCAGCGGGTCGGAATCGTCGTCGATGGTGCCGATCCGGTCGCGGTAAACCAGCGAGTCGTCGACGACTTCGCGCGTCGGCGTGCAGGCGATCTGCAGCCCGTCCGGCAACTCCGTCGGCAGGTCCTTCAGCGAGTGAACGGCGAGGTCGCACTTGCCCAGCAGCAGGGCGTCCTCGATCTCCTTGGTGAACGCGCCCTTGCCGCCAAGCTCGGAAAGCGACGCGCCAAGGTTGGTGTCGCCGGTGGTCTTGATCTCGACGATCTCGACTTCGACATCCTCATGAAAACGGCGCAACTCACCCGCAACCCAGTGCGACTGGGCCTGCGCAAGCTTGCTGCCACGACTGCCGATGATGACCTTCTCGGTCATAGGTGAATTCCGAAATTGCCTTAGTAGCTTTCCAGTCCGTTGCGCAGGTCTTCGATCAGGTCGCGCGGATCTTCAATCCCCACGCTCAGGCGGATCAGCCCGTCGTTCAGCCCGGCCTTGGCACGCAGTTCCTTGGGGATGCTGGCGTGGGTCATGCTGGCCGGGTGCTCGAGCAGGCTTTCGACGCCGCCGAGCGATTCGCCGAGCGTCCAGACCCGGCGGTCGCTGACGACTTTCTCGCCGTCGGCCACGCTGCCGTCGATCTCGAAGCTGATCATGGCGCCGAATCGCTTCATCTGTTTCGCCGCAACGTCGTGATTCGGGTGGGCATCGAGCGCCGGGTAGAAGACCTTCGTGACCCGCTTGTGCTCGAGCAGGAAACTGACGATCTGCTCGGCGTTGTCGCAGGCCTTTTCCATGCGCACGCCGAGCGTTTTGATGCCGCGGTGGACCAGATAGCAATCCAGCCCGCCCGGCACGGCGCCGCTGGCGTTCTGGTTAAAGGAAATCCCCTCGTGCAGCTTCTGGTCGCGCGTGACGGCGGCGCCCATTACCACGTCGCTGTGGCCGCCGAGGTACTTGGTGCAACTGTGCATCACGATGTCCGCGCCGAGTTCCAGCGGGCGCTGCAGGTAGGGCGACGCGAAGGTGTTGTCCACTACGCTGGTGATGCCTTTGTCGCGGGCGAGCTTGGTCAGCGCCGCGATGTCGCTGATTTTCAGCAGCGGATTCGAGGGCGTCTCCAGGAACAGCATCTTCGTGTTGTCTTTCAACGCCGCGGCAACGTTGGCCGGGTCGGTGGTGTCGACCCAGGTGAACTCGATGCCGAAGCGGCTGAAGGTCTTGTCGAAGATGCGGAACGTGCCGCCGTAGACGTCGTCGGCCACCACGCAATGGTCACCGGCGCTGAGCAGTTTGATGATCGAGTCGGTCGCGCCGAGCCCGCTGCTGAAGGCGCAGGCGTACTCGCCGTCCTCAATGTTCGCGAGAACCTGTTCCAGCGCCTTGCGTGTCGGGTTACCGCTGCGGGCGTACTCGTAGCCCTGGTGCTTGCCGGGGCCTGACTGCGCGAACGTGCTGCTGAGGAAAACCGGCGGATTGACGGCGCCGAAGTGGTCGAAGGGGTCGTAGCCGGCGTGGATGGCGCGAGTTTCGAAATGCATGGGTGTCCTTTGTTGATCTGCGCCGAGTATGTGCAGAGTGATGTGGAGCCGCAAGCGAGAGTCTTCGGTGAGTCGAGAGGCTTGAGGCGGCAGGCGGGAGATAGAGGCAACTGCCCCCTGAACGGATTCTCTAAAGCGGACGAGTCCGAACACCCGACGCATAGAACAGGCAACCATGGTTGCCGCGAATTTCGGGCCGCGATCCCCCGGAGAACGATTTCAGCTTTCGCGCGGGGCTGCTCGGTCGCGGTCCACCTAAATCGAAACAGGGAGGTCAGTCCCCACTCGACACCAAGCCAGACACCTCATCGGCCAGCGCGTGAGCGTTTACCGAGGCGCCAGAGCCGCGCCAATCACCCAATCTCATCCCACAATCCAATCACATACAGCCCGGCGCCGACTGACCCTCAGCGCCGGGTCCTTCGTTATGATATCTCTGTCGGCGGAACTGTTTCCGAAACACGGTGAGGTGTGAACATGGAATCTGATGTCCAGGTGCGAGAGTTGGTAAGGCGAGTCGACGAACTCGAGAAGGAAGTTGAACAACTCAGTCGCGCGCCCCTCAGCCGGATGTCGTTCCTTCGGCGCACAGTGTTTGGTGTTTTCGTCTTTGCCGTAGCATTTGGTGGACTCAGCGCGTTCCTTGACCACTTCGAACTGAGATTCGGCGGTCGTCCATACAAAGTTGAGGCCGACGTCGTGCGGTCCGGCAGTCTCGAACTGGAAAGCGACGGCGATAGCCCGAAACGTTGGGGCAGCGTCGACGGGAAGTCCTCCAGGATCGAACTCACGTCGGATTCGGGCAGCGTGCATATCAGCCCGCGTGGAATAGAGATTGAGGGCGAAGACGGCACCCTCTCGCTCAAACCGGAAAAGAAGAAATAGCGCCGCGGCAGGGTGCTTGACCCCCCAACCTTCGCCGCTACACTTTTCGCCCTTGTAGCGCCGGCCATTGATTGGCCGCTTGTGCGACGCCGGAGCTCGCACAACACCCCGGGCCTTGTTCGCCCGCCGGTGGCCGATCCGGAAGAGGTATTGAGTCCATGGGACGTTACACAGGACCGAAGCACCGCGTATCGCGCCGATTCGCGGAAAACATCTGGGGCACGCGCAAGTCGCCCCTGGCCAGCAAGCCCTACAAGCCGGGCGCCCACGGGCGCGACGCACGCCGCGGCAAGATCTCGACCTTCAACAAGGGCATGATCGAGAAGCAGAAGCTGAAGTACTACTACCAGCTTCGCGAGCGCAGCTTCCGCCGCCTCTACCGCCAGGCCAACAGCATGGGCGGCAACACCGGTGAGAACCTGATGCAGTTGCTCGAGCGTCGCCTCGACAACATGGTCTACCGCATGGGGCTCGCGCCGACCAACCGTTCCGCGCGCCAGTTGGTCAGCCACGGGCACATTGAAGTGAACGGCAAGAAGGTTGACCGCGCCAGCTTCATCGTCGACGTCGGCGACAAGGTCGGCATCCGCACCAAGAGCAAGAACCACATCCAGGTGCAGGAAGCCGCCGCGCAGAAGAACGCCAGCGTGAACTACGTGAAGGTGGACTTCGACAAACTGGAAGGCGAGCTGATCCAGGTGCCGAAGCGCAAGGACATCCCGATGATTGCCAACGAACGCCTCGTGATCGAGTTCCTGAGCCGCTAACCGATCAAACACCGACAAAGCCCCGGGCAACTGCCCGGGGCTTTTTTGTCGTGTGCGGAAACGAGCAGCGTCACGGCGCCTTCTCGTTTTCGTAAACCTTGTTGCTGACTGAACTTCGTTTTCCGCCCGCCCGTTAGTAGCGCGTGATACCTTCTATCGATCTCTGTTTTCCCGAAACGCCTGGGGGCCGGGGAAAGAGACTATGAAGCAGCAGCCGGGTCTGTCTGACGAGGAACTCGTTAAACGCGTCCTGAAGGGCGAAAGCGAGTTCTATGAGCACGTGATCAAGCGCTTCGAGCGCCTGGTCTACGGCTTCATGCTGCGCAAGATCAGCGACGTCGGCATCGCCCAGGACCTGGCCCAGGAAACCTTCCTGATCGGCTTCGAGAACCTCAATCGCCTGAAGGACCACGCCCGCCTGAAGTCATGGCTGATGGGCATCGCGGGCAACCTCGTGCGCGACCATTACAAGCGCCGCAAGATGGCCGGCATGCCGGAGGGTATGGACGTCGAGCTGACCGGCATGGACCCCCTGCAGTCGGCCGAGCAAACCGAGCGGCACGAGGTGCTGTACAAGGCGCTGGCCAAGTTGTCCGAGCGCTACCGGGCGGTCCTGATCAAGCGCTACCTGGAAGGGCAGGAGTACGCGGAAATCGCCGATGACCTCGGCCTATCTATTGGCGCTGTCGAAGTTTGCATGCACCGCGCCAGGAAGTCGCTGCAGTCGGCCATGAAAGAATTGATGCCGGATATTGATATTTAGCACATGCACGCCGACGGTATTGAAAATTAACGGGTGATCAGGTGTAAGCGGAAGCCCGCTGAACCCACCCAACACTGGAAACGTAAAGGCTGAAAGATCGGCCCTTTAGCATGAATCAGGAACGCGCAGAATTGCTCATCAATCGCGCCGTCGACGGGATTGCCACCCGCGACGAGCGCGAACAGTTGGCCCGCGCCATGCGCGCCGACCCGTTGCTGCGTTCCGAATTCGAAGAACTGCAGACCGTTCATGCCTCCACGGAAAGCCTGTTCCGTCAGCTCTCACTGCCTGAGGATTTCTCGAAGCGCGTGATGCGCCGCGTGCAGGGCGCGGACGTCCCGGCCGACGAAAGCCTGGAAAACGTCCGCCTGCCGTCGCAGCGCCGCACCAGCAAGATCCCGACGCCCGTGACACCGGCCCAGCGCCGCCGCGTCAGGGTGTACGCGATCATTGCGACTGTCAGCGCCGCCGCGGCGGTGATGCTGGCGATCGGCGTGCTCAGCGGCTTCTTTGCCCGCGCCGGCATCGGCACATCGGGCGCGGAAACGGTCATTCCGAACAACGAAAAAGAAGTGGCTGATGGACGTCGGGGAGGGCCCGACACGGGAGAGATAAACCGCACCGTCTCTCCCACCCATCAGCCACTTGCAAACTCAGGCGACGGCAGCGCGAACAAAACCGACGGCGCCGACCCCAAGGTCGAGCAGCCGAAGGTGACGCCGCCCGCGCCGCAACAGCCCAAGGGCTCTGAAGACGTCCAGCCCAACGATGAACCGCAGCCGGAAGACGTCGTCAAAAAGCCCGAAGGCGAACAGCCCGGACCGGTCGTGCCAAAGCCCGAACCCGAGAAACCGGAAGGCGGGGGGCTGATCGACAACGGCAAGCCGGACACCGGCGAAGTAAAGCCCGAGCCGGAACAGAAGCCCGAAGGCATCGTCGAAACCGAGCCGAAAAAGGAAAACGCCACGCAAGTCACGCCGGCGCCCGAGCGCACGAAGCTCGGCAAGGTGGCCGGCATCCTTTCGGGCCGCGTCGAGGTCTCAACCGACAACGAAAACTGGACCCGCCTCAGCGAGAGCCAGGAGATTCGCCAGGGCGACCACATCCGCACCAGCCAGGGCGGCAACGCGCTGCTGCTGCTTGATTCAGGCAGCGTGACGCTCGGCCACGACACGCAGGTGGCGATCAGCAACGCGAGTTCGGTTGCGCTGGAAGACGGCATCGTCTCGCTTGACCGCGACTCGAACCACACCGGCGACCTGGACGTGGTGGTCGATGACTACACCGTGCACGTCAGCTTCGGTTGCGCGCTCATTGAGCGCAAGCGCCGCGGGCTCAGCGTGGCCAAGTCGGTCGGCTTTGCCAGCCTCAGCCACGACGAGTTCGGCAGCGTATTGCTGGACACCGACTCGGGCTACGAGATCGAGGCCGAGTTCGGCAAGGTTGCCGACGAAGCCCGCAAGAAGATCTTCAAGCTGCCCGACTGGTCGAGCGAAGCCCGCAGCCAGATCGTGATGATGAACCTGGATTCCACTCTCACGACCCGCGAATTCGGCGTACGCGAGCGCAGCTACGTCACCTCACGTATGCCGGGCGGAGTCGAGAAGCTGGTCGCACTGCCGACCACGACCGAGTCCGTAAGCGCGTTCCTGAAAGACGTCATCAACAACGACAAGCTGAACGGCGCGGCGATCATCAAGGTGCTCGGCGAAGTCCAGCTTGCCTACAACGAAGTCACCGAGCTCGAACCGGACGTGATCAACGGGCACGCGGGGCGCGCGGCGCTGGTCGCCAAGGACTACGACCAGTGGCGCGAGTACTTCTGGCGCCTGATGCGCCCGCCCGTCGAGCCCAAGAAACAGCCGACGAGCACCACCACCGAAACGGAATGCCCGAACGCCAACAAGGACAAGCTCAAGCGGGTGGATAACCCGCCGCGCAAGCCGATCGTGAAGAAGGTACCGGTTCCGACTCCTGACAAGTCTGAAGAAGAAGAACCATCGAACAAGAACTGATGCGCGGCCTCTGGCTGTAGCCCCTCCGCAGCCGCCGTACCCCTTGAGGAAGAGCCGGTCCAAGGACCGGCTCTTTGATTTTGCCGCGAATACCCGCTAGTCCTGCTCGTCCTTCGCCTTCTGCAGCCATTGGCGAATGTGCTCACGGATCGCTTCGTAGGGCGGGTCACGGTCCAGCGCCGTTTCGAACTTCTTCTCGGCCAGGTCGTACTTTTCCCGCAGGAACGCCAGCCGCCCCTCATAGTAGGCCGTCTCAAACGACTTCGGGTTCAGGTTCACCAGCGTGCGCACGGCAACGCTTGCCTGTTCCAGGTCTTCATCGTCCACGTAGCCGCGTGCGAAGTCGCACTGGTCGCGGAAGGCCTTCAGGTCCTCGTACTCTTCGCCGTGCGGGTCGCGCGGCAGGAACATCTTCTTGATCGGACGCATGCTGACGGCAGCACCCGGCCCGGCCGCCAGCGCACGGGCCACGGGCACGTAAACGTATTCGCCGTAGGTGTGAGGTGCAGCGGACACCCACATCTCGCCGGTCGTCACGTTGATGATCACGGAATGGCAGCAGATGCCCGCGTCGATGGCGTTGCGGTTGCCGAGCCCGAGTTCCTTGTCGCCGCGCCCCTTGCGGTCGCGCAGGATGCTCAGCGCCACGTCACGGTCGATCTTGCCGTAGTTGCGATCCGTCAGCTCTTCCAGCCTTTGCCAGCGGTACGTCGTGGTCGCGCGTTCGACCTGCTCGATGTTGACGGGGTCGTCCTTCAGCGGCTCGGTCAACATGTGGTTGGTCTGCAGGATCAGCCCCGGTTTACCGGCCTCGCGCATGGCGCAGTGGTCGGGTGATTTCTCGATCACGACCGCCTTGCCGTCTTTGCGGCTGGCGACGAGGTAGGTGTCGCTGACGAACACCGGCGTGTCCTGGATGATCTTGTAGGCCTCGTCAATGTCGTGGGCCCGTTCCAGCACGCGCCGCACCAGCATCGAAACCGGTGTGCCGATGCGCCCGAACTCGGTCTCCGAAGTGCGGGCCGCGTTCACGTGGATGCTGACGCCCTCCGCGTTCATGCCGGTCACCGCGCCGGCCATGCCCGCCCAGGCCACGTGCACGTAGGCGATGCCGTCGTCAGGCCAGACGTAGATGACGGCCTTGTCCTGGTCGAATACGTCGCCGGCCTCGAAATCGAAGTTGCGCCCGACGATGATCTGGCCGTCCTTGCTGGCGTCGCCCCAGGCCGCGAAGCCGGTACAGCCGACGAAGTCGCTGGTGGTGACCAGTGGGTTGTCGATGAACATGTGGCTGATGTCGTGCGCCGCGTGGTAGTTGAGAATGCGGTGGTAAAGCGGCGCTTCGTCGGGGTAGTGATTTTCGCTGCCCTCGGTGAGCCCCAGGATTTCCAGCTTTTCGGCGTCGCTGACGTACTCCGGCAGGTTGCGGTTGTTGATCGCGACCATCTGCTTGGCCGCCCAGTAGCTGAAGTCGTTCGGCAGGAACTCACGTACCTTGGCCACCAGCAGCTTCTCTTGCTCGGCGGTCAGTTCGCGCGTGAGGCGGGCGTTGGCGTAGCCGCGCTCCCAGCGGTTGCCGGTCAGCCCCAGTTCGTGAATCCCGTCGTGGTCGCGCCGCCAGCTTTCGCCCAGCAGCTGGATTTCCATGTCGCCCATCGAGCGCGAGGTGATCTCCTCCTTGGCCAGCGCGCGGCTGCCGTCGTAGGTCGGCGGCTCGGCGATGCACCAGTTTTTGACGTACACCGAAACACTGACCAGCAACGCAATGAACATCGCGACCGCAAACATCGCCAGGCGCGTCACCCAGCCCTGGATGCGCGGGTAGCTCGGCTTGCGTTTGGCGGCCCGCAGGTCGGCCAGTTCCTCCTTCATGCGCGCCTGCACGCGCTGCTTCAGGTCGGCGGCGTCCTTGGGGTCTTTCAGCCCTTCCGTGCTGAACGGCTCGAGCACCTTGATCAGCGTGTCCGGGTGGTGCACCAGCGGGCTGCCCTTGCGCACGCAGGCGCCCGTGCCCTCCATGATCACCGGCACCACCGGCACCTGGGCGTCCACGGCCAGCACGAAGGCGCCGTTCTTGAAGCGGCGGATGCGCCCGTCCGGGCTGCGCGAACCCTCCGGGAACACCAGGATGCTGACGCCGTCCTTCAGCCAGTTGAGCGCCGTGTCGTAGCCGCGCGGCCGGTCGGCATCGGCTTCCTCGTTCGCTTCCTCGACCTTGATGTGCCGGGCCAGCTTGTTCAGCTCGCCCATCAGGGGATACTTGAACGGCCAGCCCTTGATCATCCAGCGCGCGTTCACGGGCAGCATCAGCGCCATCAGGATGTCTAGCGTCGACTGGTGGTTGCACACGATCACGCACGGTTTCGGGAACGCGCCGCGGCGCACGTTGACGTGGCGTTGCTGGCCAAATGGGAACAGGCGGAAGAACCAGCGGGCGATGCGCTTCTGCCCGACATAGAAAGCGTCGCCGCGATGCCTGCAGAAGAACCGATCCGCGATCCAGTACGGCAACTCGAGCACGAACAGGAAGAAGGCGAGTTGCGTGCCCAGCAGGGCATACGCGCAGATGCTGCGCAGGACGTTCATCACCGGGTTCGACGGCGGCGGGTATTTGAATTCCGGTTCGGCGCTGTCCGCCATTTCAGCCCTTTGTACCCACTTGCGTAATCACCCGTTGCGCGCGCAGAATAGGTTTATTCAGGGGTCGCTCGAGTACCAGTATCCGCGTCAAGGCGCGGCAGTATAAATATGACGACGGACAGCATCCGCAAGCAAGTCGATCAAATCGTCGCCGATGAGTTTGAACTCGACGCGGCCGCCATCACCCCGGGCAGCGACCTCTACGACGACCTCGGGCTCGACAGCCTTGACGCCATCGACCTTGTCGTGGCGCTTGAAAAGAACTTCGGCTTCAAGGTCGAGGAAGGCGCCGCCCGCAAGATCCGCAAACTGGAGCAGCTCTACGAGTTTGTCCAGGAGCGTGTTTCGTAGGGGCGGCCCCGTGTGGCCGCCCGTCCTTGCGTGATTCATCGGGTCGCCACGTGGCGCGACCCCTACGCTACCCTCAGCGTGAATTCCGCCACGTCCTTGTCGCCTTCGCGGATCTGGGCCTTGACCTTGGTGCGCCCTTCCTCTGCCTCTTCCAGCGTCAGCGCCAGCGTGAGTTCGCGCCCCGGGCCGGTCGGGTTCATGAACTTGGCGCGGCTGACTTCAGCCAACTTCACTTCGCGTCCGAGCACGCGCCCGGCGAAGTGCACCGCCGCCGCCACCTGCACCACGGCCGGCAGCACCGGGCCGTCCGGGAAGTGCCCCTTGAAAAACAGTTCCTCGCCGCTGAAGCGCATGCGCGCACGCCCGGCCTCGCCGTCGAATTCGAGTGTCGCGGCCTGCAGGTCGTCGGCGAGGCTCATCCGTCTTCCTCGGTTTCGAAGACTTTGTCGGGCCACGGCTTGTCGCGGGGCGTGAGTTCCGAGATGTCGATCGTCAGCTTGTACGGCGGGCCGTCTGATTGGACGCCCGCCTCGCGCAACACGATCACGGAAGGCAGCTCCAACCCGCCAAAATCCTTCCACTCGTACTGGTTCACCCGGTACAGGTCGCGGCCGGACTGACGCAGGGCAAACCAGTCCACCCGTGGCGGATCGCCCACCAGCCATGCGACGAGATCGCCGCTGTGCCCGTGCAGAGTGGCGCGGGTGCCGTCATCCCGCGCACTGACGCTGACGGACTGGCTCCAGTTGACGGGAGGCTGAGAATCATCGGCCGACTGGTAGTAGTCCAGGAAGGTACGCGCGATATCGCGGGCGATGTTGTCCAGGATCTTCGCGTCGAACTCGTCGGCCGCGAAGACCCGGTTCAACTTGCCCCGGTCGTAGGCGATGTCGAACAGCTTCAAGCCTTGCTCGGTCATTCCCTGCAGGCGGAATCTGCCCGGCCGCTGCACCACGAGGTAGCCGACAAGCGTACGCGTCTGCACCCGGAAATCGATCGTTACGGTTTGCACGCACTTGAACTGTTGCGGCCAGCGGTTTTCGAAAACCGTGTCCGCGGCCTGGCTGCTCAAGGCGGGCGTCCGCGCAGGCTTCAGACGCTTGTAAGGGTCCGTCTCGGCGCAGGCCGACAATACCGCCAGGGTCACAACGAAGCCAATCAACACGGCAGTGCGGCGCGGAAGCACCGACCCAACGGCGGTTGATCTGTGTCGGCGCATCCGCGCCTCGGCAATACCGATACCGGCATTCCCCCGGCAGCCAAGCTGCCGGGGGCTAATGCTGTTTGCGCGCTCCGCGCGCACGACGCCGTATTTTGAGTTGCGTTCAGTCGGCATGCCGTTTCATCTCCAGCAGGGTCGGTACTACGGCCAGTGTCAGCACCAACGCGCTGGTCACGCCGATGGCCGTCGTGACGCCGACGCTGAACAAGGCCGGGTGCTGCGCCAGCGCCATTGAGCCGAAGCCGAACAGCGTGGTCAGCGCCGCCACCAGCACGCCCGCGCCCGCGTGTTTCAAACGCTCGATTGCCTGCTCCGGCGACTCTGAACCACGATAGGTCTGCACGAAGAAAATGCCGTAATCAATACCGAGCCCGGCGATGAACACCGTCACCAGCGTGTTGATGATGTTGAACGGAATCCCCAGCGCCCCCATCAGCCCCAGCGTCCAGACCATGCCGCCCGCCACGGGCACCAGCGCAATCGCCACTTCGCGCGGGTTGCCGAACGTCAGCCACAGCACGACCAGCACCAGCAGCAGGCTCAATCCGCCCATCAGCAGCAGGTCGTGGCGAATGAACTCGATCATGCGCCCCACGAAGGCGGCCTTGTTCAACACGATCGCCGCGGGCTCGCGCGCTTTCAGCTCGCCCAGCTTTGACGCGTCAAGAGTCGCCGTGGTGCCGATATACCAGCGCCCGTCCTGCTGGCTGACGAAGTTCCCCAGCAAGAGCCACACAGGACGCTTCTGGATCTCGTTGGCATCCAACAACGGCGGGTCTTCGGGCAGCTCCAGCTTGTCGAAAAACGCCTTGAGCGCCTTCGGGCTGACTTTCAGTTCGCGATCCGGGTTGTTCGGATTCTTCACGCCGACGCTGCCGATCAGCTTCTTCACGCCCTCGATCCGCTGCGGGCTCCAGAAACGGCGCCAGCGGGCTACGTTATCGCGCTGCGTCTGAGCCGCGGGCAGCACCCAGGCAGCGCTTTCATACTTCGCGCCGAGTTCATGCAGGTCGTGTGCCGCGAGGTCGTTCTGGCGCAGGGCCTGGTCCAGCGTGTCGCCGCCGACCACCACCAGGGTGCGGCTGAGCGTCTCCTGGCCGAAGGTCGTCTCGACCAGCCGCTCCGATTCGCGCGTGGCCTGGCTTTTGCCGTCAAGATGCGTGACGTCGCCATCGAAACCCACGCTCGGCAGGAAGCAGGCCAGCGCAACCGTCACGACCGCCAGCACGCCCAGCACAGGCCAGCGCCCCTTGCGCCGCGCGCGCTGCATGCCGCCGATGGCATTGCTCACCAGCGACGACGCACCCGGCTTCGGGCCCATTTTTCGCAGCAGTTGCGGGCCGGCCGTGAAGGCGAATACCAGCGAGCCCGCAATGCCCGCGATGGCCATTTCGGAAAGCTGGTGCAGTCCGTCGAACTCCGAAAAGCGCAGCATGAAGATGGCCGAGATCGTGGTCACCATCGCCACGAACCCCGGCCTGCCGACGTGCCGTAACGCTTGTCGCGCGCGGTCTTCGCGCTCGCCTTCCAGGCTGCCGTAAGTGGTCAGCAGGTGCACCGCGTAGTCCACCGAAATGCCCAGCAGCACCGCCGCAAACCCGGCCGTGATCGCGGACAGGTCGCCGTGCACCAGGCCTTGCGAGCCCAGCGCCATGCTGAAGCCGAAGCCGACACTGAGCAGTGTGATCAGGATCGGTGAAAGCGCGCGAAACGCCACGATGAACAAAAGCAGGATCGCAATCACAGAGGTCAGGATCGTCAGGTGCATGTCAGACTTCAGTACTTCGGCGTTGTCCACGCTGCTGCGGTGCGCGCCGATCACGTGCGGCGTGACGCCCTCGGGCAACTCGCCCAGTGCGGCGTCCATGGCCGCCATCAAATCGCGCCCCTTGCCGGTGTTGCTGCTGGGGAAATCCGCCTCAATCAGCAGGATGGCGAGCCGCCCATCCGCACTGAGAATCCTTCCTTGCGCGTCGGTCTTGCCGGAGAAACCGCTGTTCAGGTGCTGGAAGCGCTTCAGCGTCAGCTCGTCAAAGCCGAACGGGTCGCCGCGAAATGTGTCGACAATCTTGATGCCCTCGGCGCCGGACTGCGCGTCCACGTACTTCTGCAGAGCGGGCCGGTAGTAGTGCTCGTTAAGTCGGCCTTCCACCTGCTGTTGCATCGACTCATCGAACAGCAGCGGCGCCTTGCCGAGGTAGAGCTTGCCGATGTCGTCCTGGGCGGACTGGTCGATGCGCGAGACGACCTCTTTGATGCCGTCCAGTTTGCGCAACGACTCGTCGGCCTGGTCCACGCCCCTGGCCAGTTTGACCGGGTCGTCACTTTCGAACGCCACCACGATGCGCTCCAGGCCTGAGTAGCGGTGCATCGCGAGCTGCGCCTCGGACACCACCGGCTCATCGTGCGGCAGCAGGGCGAATACATCTTCCTGGAAGTCGATGCGCAGTGCCCCCACCACCGCAGCCGCCGCCAGGACCACGAACGCTGCCGGCAACACCACAGGCTTGCGCTTGAAGAAATCGAACAGTTGCTCAAAAGGGCCGCGCATACCGTCTGTTTAGCTGCCTTTGCGCGCGGCGTCATCGGTTTGGCTGCGGACTTCGTCGATCAGGGCGTCCGTGCCGAGGATGCTGCCCGCTACGCCGAAGCCGGTTACACATGCACCGAGGATACCCGGCGTGCCGGTGCCCGCGCCGCTGACGTACAGCCCGCGGTAGCGCGTGCGGCGACGCACGCCGTTGCGACCCTGCGCGTTCATGCCGGGCGCGACGCCGTAGATACCGCCGCGCGGATAGCCGGTGTAGTCGCGCAGTGTCAGGGGTGTCGAGGCGTCAACCACGTGCAGCCTGCCCCGCAGTTGCGGTATGCGCTGCTCGATCATGGCAACGATGTTGGCCGTCAGCTTTTCTTTCAGCGCCGTGTACTTCGCATCGCGCTTGAGTGTGCGCGTGTCCTGCCACTGCTCGAACCACTCCCAGCGAGCGCTGCCCATGGCACTGAATAGCTGGCGCCCGTTGGCAGGCGGGGGCAGGTTGACAATGGCGTCGGCCGGGCCGTCCATGGATGGCCGATAGAAACAGTCCGGGTCGTCGTCGCGCAGCAGGTAGTGGTTGCGTCCTGTCACGCCGGTCAGGTCAGCGCCGGGGTCAATCGTGCCATAGACAACAAACGCGCCAATACATTCCTCGGCATCGGCCATGCGTTGCCGCAGCACCCTGCGGTAGGCGTCATCGGGCAGCAGCTTCACGGCCACGCGCGGGTGCACGGCGAGGATGACTTCTTCAGCGCGCAGCACTTCGCCACCAGCCAACTCGACACCGCTGACCTTGTCGCCATCGACCAGTGTACGCTCCACCGGCGTGCGCAAGCGCAGCTCGCCACCGAGTTCGCGCAAACGGGCGACCAGCGGCTTTGTAATCGCGTCTCCCCCACCGTTGACGTAGTGCGGGCCCTCGACGGCGCTGCCGATCACGGCGGCGTGAATCGCCAGCGGGACCTGCGCAGCGGGCACGGCATACAGCGACGACTGGGCGCAGATCAGTGAGCGCAGGCGCGGTGAAGCACCCAGCGAATCCAGGAATCCCTGCAGGCTGGTCTCGAACAATTCACGGTCGTACGCGCCTTCGGCCTCGGGGTTCAGCGTGTGCCAGTTGAGTGACGCTTCGACGCGCCGCATCTTTGCCACGTAGGCGTCCACAACGGCGGCTTCGTCCGGGCACTCGCGTTTCAGCGCAACTGCCAGGTTGTCCCATCCGACGGGCACGCAGAAATCACCGCCGGGCAGGCTGATGCGGTCGAAACACTCGCGGTCGAGCGGCGTGGTCGGGACATCGACGCCCAGGTAGCAGAACAGCCGCCACATGATCTGGCCGGGATACAACGAACCGACATAGTGCACGCCGGTATCAAAACGGCACGGCCCGTCCGGCCCGCGGCGCTGGAACATCTGCATGCAGCCGCCGGGAATGTTGTGCGCTTCCAGCACCAACGGCTTGCGCCCGTGCTTCGCCAGCACGATGGCGGCGGAGAGTCCGCTGATGCCGGAACCGACAACTATGCTGGAGTACGTCACGCGTTCATCAGAATGAACAAGAGCCCGAAGCGCAAGCGACGGGGTTTTGTCGCGGCGAAAGCGCCACGACCACAGGCAGGACTGCCTGTGCCACTACAGCTTTGACAGGATTATTGACGCGTTGGTCCCGCCGAAGCCAAAGCTGTTGATCAGTACGTTGGTCAACTGCTTGTCGACGGTCGCCGGCACGATGTTGATCTTCGCCGCGTCCTCTTCCTGCGCTTCAAAATTCAGGTTGGGCGCGATGAAACCGGCCTGCAGCATCAGCGCGCTGTAGAGGATTTCGCTGGCGCCGCTCATCCAGCACTCGTGGCCTGTCATGCCCTTGGTGCTGCTGACCGGGGTGTCCTCGCCGAAGATTTCGTTGATCGCCTCGGCCTCCTTGGCGTCGCCGATCGGCGTGCTGGTGGCATGCGCGTTGATATAGTCGATCGCGCCGGCATCCAGTTCCGCGTTGCCGAGCGCCATCTGCATCGCGCGTCGCGCGCCGCCACCGCTGGGCAGGGTCAGGTGCTCGCCGTCGCTGCTGAAACCGTAGCCGCGAACTTCGGCCAGCGGCTGGCCGCCGCGTGCTTTCAGATGACTTTCGCTTTCCAGGATCAGGGCCGCCGCGCCGCCGCTGGGCACCAGGCCATCGCGCCCGCGGTCAAACGGGCGGCTGGCCTTAGACGGTTCGTCCTCGCGTTTGCTGAAGGTGCCGAGCGCGTCGAAGCTGGCCATCGACTCCCAGTTGATCTCCTGCATGCCGCCGGTGATGACGACATCCTGCAGGCCGGCGCGGATCAGCGTGAAGCCTTGCCCCACCGCATGCGCGCCGGACGCACAAGCAGCTGCCAGAGTCCACGCGGCGCCCTGCGTGCCGAGCAGAGCGTTCAGGTTCATGCTCGCCGTGCTGTTCATGCACTGGAAGATATAGCCGCTGCCGAGCTGCTGCGTGGTGCCGTCGCGCCGCACGGCATCGGCAACCTCGACGTTGGGGCCGCTGGTGCTGTCGTTGCCGATGATCAGCCCGACGCGCGGGTTACGCAGCGCGGCGGGGTCGATCCCGGCCTGCTCGATCGCCGTCAGTGCTGAAACCGCGCACCACTGGGCGCTTTCGTGCATCGATTTGCGGGCTTTGCGGTCGAGCCGTGCCTTGGGGTCGAAGCCGTTGATCGCGCCGGTGAGCGCCGACCGGAAGCCAAGCTCGCGACGCGCTTCATCCAGCACCACGCCGCTGCGCCCTTCGCGCAACGCCGCCTCGATCTCGGCCAGCGTCGTGCCGAGACAGGAAACAGCCGCGAGACCTGTGATGAATACGCGTTCCGTCATTGGTGAGTTGTACCTGCCACTGAACCAAACAGCGAATGACCAATAACCAATTGCGGGGTAGATCACCCGTCGAATTGGAAATTGGCTATTGGTAACTGGCTGTTCAACAACCTGCCCCTACATGTACATGCCGCCATTTACCCCGAGCACTTGCCCGGTGATGTAGCCGGCCTCGTCGCCAGCCAGGAAGCTTACCGCGGCGGCGATCTCGTCCGGCGTGCCGAAGCGCCCGAGCGGCACCGCCTTGGCCAATTCCTCTTTGGGCAGCTCCTTGACCATGTCGGTCTCGACAAATCCGGGAGCAACCACGTTCACGGTGATCTTGCGGCTGGCGATTTCCTTCGCGAGTGACTTGCAGGCGCCGATCAGCCCCGCCTTGCTGGCCGAGTAGTTTACCTGTCCCGGATTGCCGGCCTGTCCACTGACGCTGCTGATCGCAACAATGCGCCCGCTGCGGCGCCTAAGCATGCCGCGCAGGCAGACCTTGGTCACGTGATAGAAGCCGCCGAGATTGGTGTTGATGACACCGTGCCATTCGTCGTGGCCGGTCATGGCAAACAGCCCGTCACGCGTGATGCCGGCGTTGCTGACGACGACGTCGGGCGCGCCCTCGGAGTCGATCAGCGGCTCAAGCGCCGCCTTCACCGCCTCGGCGTCGCCGACGTCAAAGCCGACCGGCACGGCGCTGCCGCCGGCGGATTCGATCTCGCTGCACAGGCTCTCGGCCTCGTCCTTGCTGCGCCCGTAGTTGACCCAGACCCGATAGCCGTCCTTCGCCAGACGCGCGGCGATAGCGCGCCCGATGCCCCTGGATGCCCCCGTGACCAATGCAATCTTCGACAAGCTGAACTCTCCGTGCTCAAGCGCTTTACACTATGCGCAAAGGCTGCGTATATTAGCTGGCTTGGCGGGCGTCGAGTAGGGCGCACCAGCCGTGGGGCGGCAGCATGCAAGGATCCGAAATCGTGGAAGCCCTGGTTACTGAGCTGAAAACACTGATCATCGAGCACCTGAACCTCGAAGACGTAGATCCCGAAAAGGTCGACCCGCAGGCCCCGCTGTTCGGCGAAGGGCTCGGGCTCGACAGCGTCGACGCCCTCGAGCTGGTGATGCTGATGGAAACTACGTACGGCGCGAAGATCGAGTCGTCCGAAGTCGGCAAGAAGGCTTTTGCCACGCTGAACAGCCTGGCGCAATTCGTCCAGGAAAACCGCAAGTCGTAGCGGTCCGTCCCATGTCTCAACAAGCGCCCGTGCAGCCCGTAGCAATCACCGGCGTCGGCGTCATCGGCGCTTTCGGTCGCGGCATGGATGCATTGCACACCGCCCTGACTGAAGGACGCGAAGGCGTGGGCCGACTCACGCTCTGGGAGTCGGCACTCGGCGAGTTCCCCGTCGGGCAGTACCGCGGCAACCTGGACAAAGACCTGAGCGACGTTCCCGGCATGACGCCGCGGCTGCTTAAGCGGTTGTCGCGCTCGGATGCCCTGGCGCTGGTCGCGGCCCATGAGGCGGTTGGGCAGTCCGGCGCCGATGTTTCCACGGCCGGCGCGTACGTAGGCCAAAGCGTTTGCGGAACGCTCACCAGCGAAGCGCTGTACGTGGAGGCGCGCAGGCGCGCAAAGGCCGGCGACACCACGAAGCTGGATCTCACCCCGGCTTTCGTGCACGAGGGCGCGAACACTCTGGACCGGCTCGCCGACGTGTTCACCTTGCAGGGGCCGACCGTCAGCTACATGACCGCCTGCAGCAGCGCGGCCAATGCCATCGGGCTGGCGGCAGACGCCATCCGTGCCGGGCGCTGCGACGTGATGCTGGCCGGCGGCTCGGACAGCCTTTCGCGCATCGCCTTTAACGGGTTTTGCAGCCTCAAAGTCGTCAGCCCGGACGGGCCGCGCCCCTTCGACAGCGAGCGCCAGGGCATGATGGTAGGCGAAGGCGCGGGGGTGCTGGTGCTGGAATCGCTTGAGCATGCGAAGAAGCGAGGCGCCAAAATTCTCGGCTACGTCAGCGGCTACGGCCATTCCTGCGACGCCCACCACCTGACCGCGCCGCACCCGGAAGGCAAAGGCGCAATAGCGGCGATGCGTGAGGCGCTGGCGATGGCGGGGATTGGCGCTTCCGACGTCGGCTACATCAACGCCCATGGCACGGCAACGCTCGACAACGACAGAACCGAGGCGCGAGCAATCAGTGAAGTGTTCGGCGAGGTGGCCGTCCCGGTCAGCAGCACCAAGCGCTACATGGGACATACGCTGGCCGCGGCGGGCGGTGTGGAGGCGGCGGTATCGCTGTGGGCATTGACCAGGGGATTGCTGCCGGCAAACCTCGGGCTGCGCAACCCGCTGGCTGACGCGAAGCTCGACCTGGTTGCGGAAACGCGCGAGGCCCGGAGTTTGCGTCACGTGCTTTCGAACAGTTTCGGTTTCGGCGGCAACAACGCCGCACTGGTTTTCACGGGGAGCGACCATGGACCCTGAACGACAGCAGAAACTCAACTGGCTGTACGAGCAGCTTTTCCTGGCGGCTGACCAGGTGCACGGCGCGCTCGGGCGCAATCTGCCGGCCGAGACGTATCACGAGTGCTTCGCGCACGAACTTGAGCTGATGGGGCGCAAGGTGCAGCGCGACGTGGCGGTGCCGATCCTGTACCGCGACCACAAGGTGGACAGGGGCGTCGTGATCCCGCTGATCGTGGACGGGCTCGTGGCCGTCAGCGTCTGGAGCATCGAGAAGCTGACCCAGTTCCATGACCAGAACATGCAGTCGATCCTGCGGGTGTCCGGGCTGCCGCTGGGAATCGTGGTGAACTTCAGCGTGCCCAGCGTGCGCGGCGCGATGCACCGCATCATGAACCCGCAACCGAGAGTGTAGCGATTTTGGATTTCGGATTT
>JAGQRI010000014.1:0-637 GCA_020425515.1 Planctomycetota bacterium
CGGGCAAACACCAGCTTCTGCTTGAGGGCAACGTCAACGGCGAGAAGCGCGTTTACGAGTACAGCATCGAGCTGACTGAAAAGGACACCGGCAAGGCTTACATCCCGCGCATGTGGGCGGTGCGCCGCGTCGGCTATCTGATGGACCAGATCAACATGAAGGGGTTCAACCAGGAGCTGAAGGACGAGATCGTCCGTCTCGGCACCCAGTTCGGCATCGTCACGCCCTACACCAGTTTCCTCGTGGTTGAGGACGAAGCTTCCACGCCGATTCGCCGGCGCCAGGCCGAGGAATCGAACCGCGGCGGTCGCGCCCTCGGCGGCGGCAACGGCAGCGGTGTACGCCCGCCGTCCGCACCCGAAGACCAGAAGGGCGACGACGCGGTCGCGGAAAGCAAGTCGAACGCGGAACGCCGCGAGGCCGGCTCGGCTGACGACCTCGAAGAGGCCGAGAAGGACGCCACGAACTCGGCCACCAAGCTCGCCAAGAAGGCCGGCTTCAGCTCGCGCTCGGACACCCGCCGCAACAAGCTGAAAGAGCAAGGCTACAGCGACAAGGCCGCCGCGGAGGAAGCCGCCAACGTGGTGAAGACGATCGGCACGCGCAGCTTCGTCTGGACCGACGGCATCTGGCTGGA
>JAGQRI010000014.1:768-4596 GCA_020425515.1 Planctomycetota bacterium
GGCAAGGGCTCAATCCGAGTAGTAGACCGCACCGAGCAGGCCGACAACGGCGACAGCAACAAAGAAGGCGAAGGCAAAGCACCCACCAAGGACAGCAAGGAAGGCTAAAGCAACCAGACACAAACAAAAGGCCCGCCAACCGGCGGGCCTTTTGCATGTCAGCTGGGGTCAGGCTCCATTTCGGTGCGCCGCAGTTGGCGCGCCGAATTGGAGCCTGACCCCTTTAACCGCCTGACCCCTTTAACCGCACCCGTTCGGGCTACTCCCGGATCGTCGACGTCAGGCGTCTTCCTCGTGGCGCCGCCTTGCCAGTTCCAGAAGCTCGAGCTGGGATGGGTTGCTCTGAATGCTGTAAACGACCTGCATGGTCCCGTCGTCGCCCAAGCGGCGTCTGGTAACAAGGTATCCGTACTCCGCAATCGTTTCAGAAACCAACTCGCCGCTGCCGTTCCAGCGCCGGCGACTGCCGTGCAAGGCTCCCCGGTAGTACTCAGCACGTTCCCGCAGGACCCCCTCTGTGTCGAACGTGAGGCTGGTACCGTCCTCCAACCCGTTCTTGTACTCGGTTTCGGTCCTCCAGCCGCTCTCTTCATCAATCTCGAACGCGAACCCGCTGAACGGCACACCATCCAGCGTCCACAGATGATTGTCATCGTACTCAAGCGCCTCGTTCTCGATCATCTGATTCTCAATGCTGGAGCCGCCTGCGCGCGAGCCCTGTGCTGGTGCCTAAGAGCCCTGATTCCGCTCAAGATACGCCTTTGTCGCTTCCATCCGATCCTCGCCACATTCGAAGTACCTGATCTCGACCGCAATCGCATCCCAGTCTTCAGGCGACACGGCAATGTTCATGTTACCGAGCAGGTCCAACAACTCTTCAAGCGCAAGACAACACTCGCCAAGCTCCGCAGTATCCGCAACGTAGGCAAGATCATCGCCCGAAACCCCGTCTCCGAAACGCTGAACAAGTGCATGTATCCGCTGCGCACAACTCATCCTGAAAATCTCCGAGATCGAAACGGACCAATCACGCTCACGGCTTCTTCTCGCGCTTAACCAAAGCGTCTACGTCATACACTTCCACCGCGCTGCCGCCTTCAATCCGAAATGCGGCGGGGATGGAACCGCCGGCGTCCTCGTACTTCTGCTTGTCGGCCAGTGGAAGCATGGCCGGCTGCCGAATCCGCCCGTCTACGATTTCCGCAATTGCCGTCGCAAACTTCTCGCCGCATTTTTCGCAAGTGTACGGCCCATAGTCGGGCTCCATGTAGTACTGCTCCGAGACAAGCAAGTAACTTGTTTCGGGAAAACCCATGTTGATTTCGTAGGAACGCCCGTAGAGCGTGAAATGTGGCAACAAGCTTCCGTCGCGGCGGGTCGCCCATCGAATCGTTTCGCCGGGAGCCTTGTAGAGCTCACCGCTCTTTCCCCAGCAAAAACAGAATCGGTCAAAGAACCCGGCCCCGCAGGAGGTGCAGGGGAGTTCGCAATAGAGTGTCGAGCTGTAACCCATACCTTCACCCGGCCTGACGAGCCCTCGGTGTCCGCCTATGTCGTTCCCGGCTCGTCCCGCTTCCGCCTGTTCTCGGCCGCCTTGCTGTGGACTTTGCGCAAGTGCTGCACTTCGCGGTGTTCCTTCCTGGCCCGCTCCGCCATGCCCGGAACTGCTTCAACGGAAATGGCAGGCGCCATGGGCCCTACACCCAGGACAGCGAAAGGGGACAGCGAAAGGGGTCAGGCTACTTTTCTCCCCCCTGGCCCTTTTTCACCGAGTCAATGTTGGCAGCCCACTCCCTCCAAAAATCTCGGTCGTACTCGCCGGCAGCAGACCTCTCCTCCGCCCATTCAGCATTGGGCAGTATGTACCCTCGCGACTTCATGTCGTCGGCAACTTCGTCAGGGAGGCGAACGCCATACTCTTTAACCAAAATGGACAGGGCTGACGGCCAAAGCCAGTATCCGTCGGTGAGGTACGTATCACCGAGCGCTGCTGGGTCACCCTCCACCAGCTCACACGTCCACCAGTCTGCCAACCATTCGACCGGATGCCCGCATGACAAGTACGCTGACACCTTGTCACGTTCATTTGGCCGCCATGCGTGGTCCACAAGCGCAGCGGCAAGCGGTAGTTCACTTGGCGGATCTCCGGTATTCCTCCAGGTTCCAACTATTCTGATGTGCGTCATACTTTCTGATCACTCGCCGCCGTACGAACTCTATGTCGTCCCGATGGCCTGGCAGGGGTCAGGCTGCGGCATAGTACCCCAATCCGACACTCACACCCGCGACAAATGTCTGAGCGTGCCCCGTGCTCATGCCGGTCATCCCAAAAGCGCGACGTCAGGAACTAAGAAGGGGTCAGAACTAAAAAGGGGGCAGGCTACTTTTCTACGACTCACCTCTGGCTGGCCTGCGACGGAACCTGATCCAATCGCGAGCGGCATTCAGCGCAATGCCCACGACCCACCTGATCACACACAAACGGGCCAGACCTGTTACTGCAAACTCACGGTAAAGTACTCTTCCGGTGTTTTGTGGGCTTGCTCCAGTTCGGACACATTGCACCAGCCGCTGATGAGATCGATCGTTCGACCGAACGTGTCCGTTCTCGAGACGGTCTCGTCACTCGGGATGCTCTCGAGTCGTTCCGACGTGACAGTAAGCCGGACACCGACCGAGGTACATGCAGACAGATCGTCCTGAAGCGGTATTGAATCCAGAATCGTGCGAAGCCACGTGACAGCCAGGATGCTCGATAGCGTCGAGAAGTCATCGACCTGCACAACCGCATCCGCGACATAGCGGTATGTGCCGTCCGGGGACGTCTCGTACGGCCCGCAGCAAATGACGGCCAGGCAGCGTACGGAAACCGCCGCGAACACGGATTCAGCGTCTTTGGTCGGTATCCAGCGGTCCAGAAACGGATCGAATCTGCGCCGGGCATCGTCAAAGCGCCCGATCCTGATTACTTGTGGTTTCACGCTTCACTCTCAAGTGCCCAACCTGCGTCGTGCCACCGATTCTATAGCTTCGTGGCTGCCGGATACTGAAATTAGTGCGTGCGTGATTGGGCGAATCCCCCCCGGGGTCAGGCCAGCCACAACCAACGCGCATCGTCAGCCCGGGACGCCAGTCCCGGGCATTCGTGCGGCGCCCGCGGTCACCCACGGCACGCCTTCCATGCGCGGCGCCTGCACACCCACGAAGGCCCGGCATTGGCATGCCGCGCTGACGTGCCAATCTGTTTCGTGGCTCGCGTATCCCCTTTCCCTTGGTACACTGACAGACCCCCGGCCGGTGGGTTCCGGCCTTGATGCAGCCCTTTGGCTGCCTGGTTTGCGTTGCGACGCTTACCGGAGGTTGCGGTGAAGAGCTTCACGCTTGACTGGAAAGGTTGGTGGCTGCTTCGCACGCCGATTTCGGACGTGCCGGAGCTCGGCGCGAAATGCTGCGTCTACGCCATCATGGGCGCGAAACTCAAGAAGGTGAACGGCGGCATCGGCAGCAGCGGGCGCGAAGTCGTCATGTTCGGCGTCCACAAGGGCGATGAAACCGTCAAGGAACACCTGACCAAGCTGCAGAAGATGTCGCTCGGCGTCTTCGCCCTCAACCGCTGCAAGGACATCAAGAAGCACCCGACCATCTACGTCGCCGCGCTGCCCGAAGACACCGACCTGGGCGACCTCAGTTCGATCCTCAGCCTGGTCTACGGCGCCGTGCCGTTCGCGCCCAAGCACCACGCCATGCCGCAGCCGTACCAGGGCGAGAACTTCCACATCAAGAACACCGGGCGCAACCCCGGGCTGCCCGAGGAGATGTTCCACCGCG
>JAGQRI010000110.1 GCA_020425515.1 Planctomycetota bacterium
CTGCCACGCATGCAACTCAGTTAAGGCAGCCGGAACGTGGAAAGCCCCGCCATTGCTGATGCGATGGCGGGGCTTTTGTGTAAGTCCTCACTTTGGGTGAAGTTACAAAATGCATGTGTGGGATATGTGCAAATGGCACGGATACTTTGTTTTATCTCGAACCAAATGATATATTTTCGTTCCAATCAGGGACCGAAGTCATGGATTTGACGAAGATTGCGATCGCGCTCGGCGCGTTCCTGCTGCTTAGCGGGGCTGTGATGGTCGGCATGGTTATGTGGGCGGAGTCCGGCAACCAGCCACTTCCGAGTGCGTCCGACCAGCCAGATGCCGCGCCGGACCAGCGTGCGCAGCTCGAAAAGCAGGTGCTTGAGGGGTACGAGGTCTCCTACATGGGCGGGCGCCCAATGATCCGCTACTACGACGAGGCCGGCGGCGGCTACGTCACCGACGAAGCCGGCCAGGCGCTGTTCTGGATGGCCCAGCGGGCCGGCGGCGGGTACTCAGACGTCGGCTACACCACGAACCCGACCGATCCCGAGGGCGCCAAGGCGGCCTACCGCCTCGGCATGGTCCACGAGCACGGGTTGCTCGGGCGGTCCCCGAACCGCTCCGAAGCCCTTCGCTACTACCGCATGGCGAACGTGGCGGGTCACAAAGACGCACCTGCTGCGCTGAAACGTCTCGAAAGTTAATATAGTCACTGGTTATGGGTGGAAATCCGGGCTTAATCATGTCACCACTGGGTAAGGTTGCAGCCATGAAACCTGTAGCATCGTAGACAAGTTTCATAACGGAGAATATCAGTACTTCATTTTGGGAGCGTTGTGTAGAATCTCGGACGATCTGTGCGTTCGGGAAGACGCTTGTTCAAAGGCGAATGTTCGGTCGGCCAGATCCGGGATATGGCTAAATGAACAAACTGCCCAGGAAAGAACTCATCTTGTGTGGCGTGACGGCGCTGATTGCAGCCGTTGCGATTGTGGGCTGGTTGGCCAAAATCGAAGTCCTTGTCAAACCCTGGTCGGATACGGCGGTCATTTCGTTCACGACGGCAGTCGGTTTGCTGGGCATCGCGATTGCGGTGCCATTGCGTGAAACCCGTTTCCGTGCGTTGTCGTACGTCGCAGTCATTCCCACCGCGGTCATCGCGCTCCTGTCGTTGTACGGCTACATATCCGGCGGGGCGGTCTGGCTGGACACGCTGCTCGGGCGGCCGTTCACGGAAGACTCGATTTCGCCGCCAGGGCGCAGTTCGATCTTCACGGCGGTGAGCCTGCTTTTCCTCACCGTCGGGCTGGTCACGCTTCCCCGTCCGAAGACCCGCGGGGTCGGCGCGCTCGTCACGGCGACGCTCGCATGCGCCAGCCTGGGAATTGCCACGGCATCAACATTGGGACACGTCTCCGGCGCGTTTGCCGGTGCGGGACTGGCGCGCGCGGAGGGTATCAGCGTCCAGACCGGCATCGGGCTGGGTCTGCTCGCGATTGCGCAACTGATGCAGGCCTGGAAGACCGCGCCACACGGCAAGCATGGATACCCCAAGGGATTTCCGGTTCCCGTGGCCGTTGCTGTGCTGGCGGCTTCGCTGGCCGGGTTCCGCGCGATCGACATGCGCGAGCGGGAAATCGCGAGCGGCTTCGCTGAGCTGCGCGCCGCCCAGACGGCGGACTTGCTCGAGGCGCGGATAGCCGTCGCCGAAGACAGCCTGCTCAGAGCTGCGAGGTTGATGGCGGAGCAACAGGAAATCACGCAAAGGGAATGGGACAACGCGGCAAGCGACTACCTGAGCGACATGCCCGGACTGGTCCTGTTCGACATCGAAAGCGGCGGCCAGGTTCGTCATGCGAACGCCCCCGGGGAGGACGGGTCGCTGTCGCGGCCGGCATGGGAAACAGCGTTCGGTTCTTCCGGTTCCAGGAGTGAACCACTGGTAGCGGGGCTGTTGCCGGGTGACGGCCCGAGAAGGTTGTTTGTTGCTTCGTCCGTACGCAGTTCGACGGGGCGTCCCGTTCGAGTGCTGGCCGTGTTCGACCTCGATACTTTTCTCAGCCAGGCGTTGCCCGGCGGAGACGCCGACGAATTCAGCATCAACATCGAGCAGGCGGGCGTACCCGTCTACAGCCGGCGTGTAGACGACGAATCGGACTACGAGTTCACGGAAAACGTCCGTCCTGTGTCTCTGGCCTGGACGCTGCGAATGACGCCATCGACACAATTCCTGGACAAGCGCCGCAGCTCAACCCCCGAGAGTGCGCTGGGGGCGGGCATACTGCTCGCGTTACTGCTGGGATTCAGCGTACACCTGGCGATTGTGGGGCGGTCTCGTTCGTTGGCGCTGGAAAAGGCGAACGCCCGGCTGCAGGAAGGTCGCGAACGCCTGTCCAAGCTGGTGAATTCGATTCCCGACGCGGTGCTGACCGTGAACAGCGAAGGGCTGGTTGACGACAAAAACCCGGCGGCCCGCAGCATGTTCCAGGCGGAAGAAGGGCAATTGCTGGGGCTCCCGATTGAATCCCTGCTGTCCAACGTGGACAAGGAAACCGGCAGCCTGGTCAGCAAGTTCCGCACGCGCAAAATCGAAGAGCTTGAAGGCGCGGACCGTGAAGTCATTGCGCGGCGCGTGGACGGAAGCGAGTTCCCAGTTTCCGTGGCGGTAACCCACTTTCATACCAAAGAAGGCCGCAAGTTCGCCTGGATCATCCGCGACATCAGCCATGCGCGAGCCCTGCAGGAAGAACGCGAGCGCCTGATCACGGAACTCGAGTGGCAGGCGCACCTGAACCGCGAACTGGCGGCGCGCTACAGCGCCCTGATCGAATGCGGCGCGGTCGGCATGGCAATGGCCGACGTCGATGGCACGATTGTCGAGTTCAACGATCAGTTCCGGGAAATGCTCGGCTACTCGGGTGACGAACTGCAGAGCATGAGGGTGCCCGACTTCACCCATCCTGACGACGGCAGCGGCACCGAGGCGTTCTTCCGGGAGATGATCGAAGGCGAACGAGAGTCGTACCGCACGGTCAAGCGCTACATTCGCAAGGACGGAACTTCACTCTGGATTGACGCGACCGGGGTCGCGCTGCGCAACGAAGAAGGCGAGCTGCGCAACGTGGTCGGCATTGCCCTGGATATCACCGAGCGCGTCCAGGTCCGCCAGGCCCTTGAGGCAAGCGAGAACCAGTTGCGCATGGTTAACAAGGAACTGGAGAGCCTTGTCTATGTTGCTTCGCACGACCTGCGCTCGCCACTGGTCAACCTGCAGGGTTTCAGCAAGCAACTGTCGAACTCGGTGCAGAAGCTGGAGGAACTGCTTGCCGACGAAGAGCTGTCCGATGAGGCGCAAGCCGGCGTCAGGCCGCTGCTCGCCGACCGCATTCCCGAAGCCCTGGGCTTTATCTCATCCAGCACGCTCAAGATGGACCGGCTGATCAAGGGCTTGCTGCGGCTGTCCCGGCTCGGGCGCGTCGTGCTGCGCCCGCGCGTCATCGATATGGACAAGCTCGCCGACGAAGTCGTGCGTTCCAGCCAGTACGTGATCACCGAGCGCGGGATCAGCATCGACGTCGGCGCGCTGCCCGAATGCTATGCCGACGAAGACCAGATCAGCCAGGTGCTGTCGAACCTGCTGGACAACGCCATCAAGTACCTTTCGCCGGAGCGCCCGGGCGAGATCAGCATCCGCGGCGAAAGCCACGGTGAGAGCGTCGAGTACACAGTCGAAGACAACGGCGTGGGTATCGCCAGGAACCATCTCGACATCATTTTTGAGATCTTCCACCGCCTGACACCCAAGGACAACGTTGGTGGCGAAGGCCTCGGGCTGAGCGTTGTGCGCCGCATTCTCGAGCGAAACAACGGCGGCATCCGTGTGGAATCAGAGGTCGGCAAGGGCAGTCGCTTCATCGTGACCCTGCCGGCGGCGCCGGGCACGCGCGCAAGGATGAAGACCATGGAAAAGGTGCACCATGACGCAATTGCATGAAGACCCGTCAGTTGACCCTAGCAAGGTTGAGGTCCTGCTGGCCGACGACGATGCGGGCCATGCCGCGCTGATCCGGAACAACCTGCGCGACGTGGGACTGGTCAATCGCATCCATCACTTCGAGGACGGGCAGGCGGTGCTTGATTTCCTGTTCGACAGCGACGGCAAAAACAGACACTCCAGTCCGCAGAATGCGTACCTGCTCCTGCTCGACATTCGCATGCCCAAGGTCAGCGGGGTTGAGGTGCTGCGGCGCATCAAGGGGGACGAACAGTTGAAGCTGTTGCCGGTGATCATCCTTACCACCACTGACGATCCGCGTGAGGTCCGCACCTGCCACGAGCTTGGCTGCAACGAATACATTACCAAGCCGGTCGGCTACGAGCAGTTCGTCGAGGTCATTCGGCGCCTCGGCCTGTTTCTGCAGATCGTGCGCGTGCCGAAACTGGAAGTATAGCTCAGAAGGGACGAAACATGGCGGGACCCACAATCCTGGTCATTGAGGACGATCCCGGTGTGGCCACGCTCGTGAGCAACACCGTCGGCGACGTCGGCTGTAATGCCGTTACGGTAGCAACCGGTGGTGATGCGGTGGAATGGCTTCGCGAGAATGACGCCGACCTGCTGTTGATCGACAACGTGCTGCCCGACATGCACGCCCTGGATCTGCTCGACCGCATTGAAGAGGTGGGAAGGCATTTTCCGTTTATCGTCACCACCGGTAACAGCAGCGAAAGCGTGGCCGTCGAGCTGATGAAACGCGGTGCTGTCGACTATGTCATCAAGGACGCCGAATTCCTCGATAGACTGCCGGTCGCCATTCATCGCGCGATCGAGATGCTGAGTGCGCGGGAGCGCCTTTCCGAGGTTGAGAACGCTCTGCACCAGTATCGTGTCGAAACGGAGGCCATCCTCGAGGCCGCCGCGGACGGAATCACGACCTTCGACAACACAGGCAAAATCATCACCGCCAATGGTGCGCTCTGCGAGATGTATGCGCAGGAGTTTGACAAGCTGGTGGGCAGCCAGGTGGACGCGCTGTTCCCCGCCGAGAACGGGTCGGCCGTCATACCGTTGCCCGGGCGTGCCGGTACGGGCGAGGTTCGCAAGCAGTTGCGCATACCGCGCGAGTACGTAGCCATACGCTCCGACGGCACACCGTTCGACGCTGAAGTCACCATCAACGAGGTCCAGGGCGGCAACCGGAGGGTCTATATCGCCATCATTCGCGATATCAGCGAAAAGAAACGCATTGAGCGCCAACTGCTCCATGACGCCTTCCACGACAAGCTCACCGGCCTGCCCAATCGTGCGCTGGCCATGAATCGCATCAACCACGCCTTGAAGCGTCGCGACGATCACGAGAGTTACCGCTGCGGCGTGATGTTTCTTGACCTCGATCGTTTCAAGATGGTCAACGACACACTGGGTCACGCGGCGGGCGACCAGATGTTGATCGAGGTCGCGCAGCGCCTGCAGGAGGCGGTAAGGCCTGCTGACACGATCGCGAGAATCGGCGGCGACGAGTTTGTAGTCGTGCTTGAGGACATCCACGACATTCGCAACGCGATTCACGTCGCGGAGCGGATGCTCGAAAGCCTCGACGCCGAGATCAACGTTCGCGGGCATCCGGTTCGGACGAATGCCAGCATCGGCATCGCGCTGAATGAGGACACGACGGAAAACGGCGAGGAACTGCTTCGCCACGCCGACATCGCCATGTACCGCGCCAAGGAAAAAGGCCGGGCGCGCTTCGAGATCTTCGACCTCGAAATGCACAGCCGCACCGTCATGATGATGCGGACCGAGACCGAGCTGCGTCGCGCCATCGGCACCGACGAAATCCTGCTGCACTACCAGCCCGTGGTGGACCTGGAAAAACGCGTCGTCGCAGGCTTCGAGGCCCTGGTGCGCTGGAACCAGCCCGGGCGCGGCATGATCTCGCCGGCGCAGTTCATTCCACTCGCTGAGGAGACCGGGCTGATCGGCGCGCTCGGGCGCCAGGTGCTGTACATGGCCTGCCGCCAGAACCGCGAATGGAAAGACCAGTTCGGCGAGCCCACCGTCATTGCGGTCAACCTGTCGGTCTACCAGTTGCAGCGCGAAGATGTTGTCAGCCTCGTGCAGGACGTGTTGAAGGAAACCGGCCTGCCGCCCAGCACCCTGAAACTCGAACTGACGGAAGGCGCCTTCCTCGACTACCAGAAAGGCGGGCTGGAAGCGCTGGACGAGCTGAAGGCGATGGGCATCGGGCTGTCGATCGATGACTTCGGCACCGGCTATTCCTCGTTCAGCTACCTGGGCAAACTGCCGATTGAGACCATCAAGCTGGATCGCTCGTTCATCATGGGTCTGCCGCAGGACAAGGACCACCAGGCGATTTCCAAGGCAATACTCGCCATGGCGCAGGCGATGGACCTGAAGGTGGTTGCGGAAGGCATCGAGCATTCAGGTCAGTTGCGATTCCTGTATGAGCACGGTTGCCGCTTCGCCCAGGGGTACCTTTTCAGCCGTCCCGTTGGGGTCGAGCAGGCAGTCGACCTCCTGTTTTCCAGCGTCGACGTACGGATTTAGGGCGGCTTTCCGACATTCGCTCCACAATCTGCCGACGTGCTGTGAGCCCCTTCACAAAGCGGGTTTGCGGGCGACGCATCGTCGCGCATTGGGCTTGTTTATGCGCCCAAAGCGGCTAAATTGCGGCGATTCCCGCGCGAGGCTGAAATGGCAAAGAAGGACGCACCACAACCCACACCCGCCGGCGACGGTCGCATCGAGCCGCTGAACATCGCGGACGAAATGCGCGAGTCGTACCTCACCTACGCCATGAGCGTTATCGTCAGCCGCGCGCTGCCGGACGTGCGCGACGGACTGAAGCCGTCACAGCGCCGCGTGCTGGTCGCGATGAACGACCTGAACCTCTCGGCCGGCGCCAAGCACCGCAAGTGCGCCAAGATCTGCGGCGACACCAGCGGCAACTACCACCCGCACGGCGAATCGGTCGTCTACCCGACGCTGGTGCG
>JAGQRI010000111.1 GCA_020425515.1 Planctomycetota bacterium
CCACGGCCGGGCTGCTGGTCGGGCTGGCGCTTGCGAAGCAGATCGGGCTGTGGGAAGGACCGTTGCCGAAGGTGCACGCCGTGCGCGTAACGCCCTGGCCTGTAACGGCGCGCTTCCAGGTGTTGAAGCTGGCAAGGGCGACCGCGCGGTATCTGCACAAGATCGGCGGACCGGAAGTGAAGCTGCAGCCGGGCATGCTGGAGTTGAACACGAAACACTTCGGCTGGGGCTACGCGCGCGTGACCCGCGGCGGGCTGGCGGCAAAGAAGCATTTCGAAGAGTTGATGGCCCCGCCGCTGGACACCACCTACTCGGCCAAGTCCGGCGCGGCGCTATTGGCGATGCTCGAAGACGGGGACAGTCCCCACAAGCGGGGACAGTCCCCCACTCTGTACTGGTGCACGAAATCGAGCGCGCCCTTGCCGCCCGCTGACGAAACGAAACTGGCAAACGCCCCCGCCTTTATCCGCAGGTGGCTGAAACGGGCGGAGCGTTGACGCCAGCCCGGCATGCCAACGCCGGGCCTTCACACCGACAACCCGATCGCACCACACCCGGGACTTGCGTCCCGGGCTGACGGGATTGTGTTTGCCTGGCCCCGGTTTATACGGTATTGTCAGTTTAGACTGACGGTTCAGAGGGGACACAAATGAACGCCAAGCCCGACGAGCGAGACCCCCAGCGCGAAGTCGAGGACCGCTTCATCGAAGTCTGGTCCGACATCTCGCAACTCTGGGGCGTCAACAAGTCCGTCGGGCGCGTCCACGCCCTGCTGTACCTCACCAGCGACCCCCTAGACATCGACACCATCGCCGAGCGCCTGCAGATCAGCCACGGCAACGCCAGCACCAGCATCCGCGACCTGATGGCCTGGGGCGTCGTGCGCCGCGTCACCCACCCCGGCGACCGCAAGACCTATTTCGAGGCCGAGCAGGACCCCTGGACCTGGTTCCACACCACCATCCGCGAGCGCCGCCGCCGCGAAGTCGTGCCGGTAATGGAGCGCCTGCACGAGGCCGCCGGCTTCGCCGAGGGCGCGGGCAAGGGCGCCAAGGGCAAGCAGCGCGAGCAGTTGATGGAGACTCACGACAAGATCGAGAAGTTCGCCGATTTCGCCCACGAGTTTGTGGATTTGATCGACGTGTTCCTCGCGGTCGGGCACGGGCGCATGGCCAAGGTGTTCCGCACGGCGGCCAAGCTGTTCCCGAAACGCGGGGGTTGAAAATTTTTTGCCGGCCATGCGTCAGTTTTTACTGACATAAACGATAAGACAGACGGGGGTGTGCCATGTTCAGCGAGATGATCCAGAAAAAGCGCTACGAGCGCAGTCCGGAAGACAGCGGCGAATGGCTCGCACAGCCCATCCAGTTCAAGCGCCTGCCCCCGCCCGAGCCCACGTGGGGATGGCGCGACACACCCGAGCCGGCAAAGCAGCGCCTGCGCACCTGGGCCAACCTGCTGCCGCTGATCCAGTTGGCGCTGGGCGCAGCCCTGTTCTTTCTCGGCGCCTGCCTGCCCGATACGCCCGACGGCATCTGGTGGATTCTCACCGTGCCCGCGCTGGTCGGGCTCTTCAGCGCCATGTGCGTTGTGTTGCACGCCGCAAGCGACGGCAGGGTGCCCGTCGGCGCGGCCCTGGGCGCGACCATGCGCGGGCAGATCTGGTGGGGATTGCTGCTGCTGATCCCCTGCTACGGCTGGGGTGTGCTCGCCATCTGCGTTCCGCCGTGCGCCGCGGGGACGCTGGTCGGGACTTCACTCGCGCTGCTGCTTTCACGTACGGGCAGCAAACCGGTGACGCCATGAGCACCCTGCTGACCATCCTGTTGCTGCGCGTCGCGGGCGCCGGGCACCTGGCGCTGGCGGCCGCAAGCACGCAAGCGCCGACAGTCCTGGACTGGAAAACCGAGCTGGCATCGCTGCGCCCGCTGAACCGGCAGATCTTCACGACGCAGGCCGCGTATATCCTCGCGATCAACATCTGCTTCGGTCTGCTGTCGCTGCTCGCGCCGGAGCTGATCCTTGAAGGCACGCCGCTGGCGACACTGGTGTGCGGGTTCATCTGCGTGTACTGGGCGGTGCGGGTGGTGCTGCAGCTGATCTATTTCGACGCGTCGGATGCGCCGCAGGGGCTGAAGTACAAGGTCGCCGAGTGGGGTTTTCTCGCGCTGTTCATTTGCTTTGCGCTCGTTTTCGGCTGGGCGCTGTACTTCAACGTGCGAGGCTCGCTATGAACGCGCGCGCCAGAGCCGCCGGTCGTCCCGCCGCGGGGTTGCCCCTCCGCCTCGCGGCGTGGTCGGCCGGCCCGGTTCTGGTGGCGCTGGCGCACTGGCTGCTGCTGGACGCGCATCCCGTGGCGCGCATGGGCGCGATTATCGGTGTGTTGTTCTTCTGGATGAAAGCGGTCGTGCTGGCTGAGAGCGCGAAGCGTGAGCGAGCGGCAGGGGAACCAGTGCAGCCCGCTAGCCTACGCTTCGCGCTCAACACCCGCCTGATCGCCTGGCTGTTCCTGTGGCCCGGCATGCGCCCCGGCAAGCCCGCCCTCGCCCGTGAAAACGCCATGGGCGGGGGCGCCCATGCCACGCTCGTGTTGCGCGGGCTGGGCAGCATCGCGTGCGGCGTTGGCCTGATCGCGCTGGGTGTCTGGATCTGCAAAGAGAACTGGTGGCTGCGCCCGGGCTGGTGGTTCTGGCTGGCGGGCGTGCCGTCGATTCTTGCGGGCATCAGCCTGGTGCTGCACTTCGGGCTATTCACGTTGGTACGCGCGGGCTGGCGCATCACGGGCTACGACGCCGGGCCGTTGTTCCGCAACCCGTTCGCGTCGCGCAGTCTGGGCGATTTCTGGACGCGCCGCTGGAACCTAGCCTACGTCGAGATGTGCCAAGAGACCGTCATGCGAGTGACCCGCCGGTTCGAGCGCGGTGCGGCAACGCTGGCGGTCTTCCTGTTCTCCGGGCTGTTGCACGAAGCCGCGATCAGTTTGCCGGTCAACGCGGGCTATGGCCTGCCGACGCTGTACTTCGCCCTGAACGGTGCAGCCATGCTCGCCGATGAGGCCTGGTTCACAGAAGGCAGCATCCCCGCTCGCCTGTGGGCGGCGTTCTGGGTGATCGCGCCGCTGCCGCTGCTGTTTCATCCATGGTTCATCCGCGGCATCGTACTTCCAATGGTGGGGGTCAACCTGTGAATACCGAGCGCCGAAACATCCTTGCGGCAACCGCCCTGACGCTGGGCGGGCTGGCGCTGATGTGGGTGCTTACGCTGGCGTTGGATAACGTCTGGTACCGGATGGCGGCGTTCTATGTGTTCGCGATCCCGGCGGCGCTGCTTGGCACGAAACTGGACTGGAAGGCGATCTTCCGTTTCCGCTGGCAGCACGCGCTGATCGGGCTGGTCGCGGCCGGTGCGCTTTACGGTCTTGGCTGGGTCGGCGTGCGCTTGATCCATACCGTGCTGCCTGACCTTGCCGGCGAGATCGGCTCAACCTACGGCATGCTGGATGACGCGCCGCGCTTCTGGGTCTGGCCGTTGCTGGTGTTCGTGATCGTCGGTGAGGAAATCGTCTGGCGGCTCGCCGTCACGCTGGCCGTCGCTGACAAGTTCAAGGTCTGGGGTGTCGCGGCGGGCGCGTTCGCCTTCGCGCTGGTGCACCTGCCGTGGGGCCCGCCGCTGCTGCTGGTCGCGGCACTGGTGTTCGGCGCGTGCTGGAGCGCGATTGCGTTCAAGACCCGCTCGTTCTGGGCGTCGTTCGTGGCGCACCTCGGTTGGGATGTGCTGATCATGTTCGTGTTGCCGTACCAGTAGGGACACGCTGCTGCGTGTCCCCCATCGCCCGGGCACGCGACGGTGAACGCCGGACACGCAACAGCGTGTCCCTACACCAGAGGATCGTTCGATGTCGGAGCCGGCCATAACACTTACCCCCGCACGAGCGCCGGCTCCGGCATCATTTGTTCGCGGGCGGGCGTGGCTGCGGGCCGTGACCGGCTTCGCCATCTGGCTGCTGGCGTACTTCGCCCTGAACCCCGACTGGCCGACGGCGCTGCTGTGGCTGGGCGCGCTGGTGCACGTGCCGCTCGCGCTGGGGCTGGTGCTGACCGGCACTGAGCGCTTTGACCCGCGAGCCGCAAAAGCAAACGCGCTGCTCAACTTCGTCGCCTGGGCGCAGTTGCCGGGCGCGTTGATGCTGGTGGCCGGCTTCACCGATGAATTGAGCGGCATACTGCTGGCGCTGCCGTGGATTTTCCTGACCGGCTTGTGCGCCGTAGCGGGCGTCATGCGCATCCTCAAGCTGGGTGTGCGCCGCCCGGGAGCGCTAGCCGACTGGGGTTTGATCTGGCTGGCCGTCAGCGGCGCGTGGACCGGCGCATCCGCCATGCGCTGGGAGGCGTTCGGCTTCTCGCACATCTTCGTGCTGCTGGCCGCCGTGCACCAGTTGTACGCCGGGCTGGTGTTGCAGGTGGTGGCGTCGCGCATTGTCGCGGCACGCCCGGGGCGCATCCCGTGGCTGGCGGCAGTCGGTGTGTCGCTGGGCAATCCCGCCGTTGCGTTCGGGATCACCGCGACGCACATGGGCGCACCGACGTGGCTCGAGTTCGCCTGCGTGATCTTCTACGCGGGCAGCGTGATCGTGCTGGGCTGGATGCAGTTGTTTCTCGCGTTGTGGCCGCGCTCCGGGCTGCCGGGTGCGACGCGCGCGCTGCTGGTGCTGTCCGACCTGTCGCTGGGCACGGCCATGACGCTGGCGATCATCTTCGGCTGGGGCGTGGCGCGCGGCTACCCGACCATGACGATCCCCGAGATGCTGCAATGGCACGCGCCGCTGAACGCGTTCGGTTTCGGGCTGTGCGCGCTGGTCGGGTGGATGCTGGCGATGGGCGGGCGGGCACATGGGCCCGCCCCTGCACCACGAGCTACTTGCTGATCATGCTGTACTCGGGGATTTCGCTGAGGTCGATCCCCGCCGCCTTGGCGGCTTCCTTGACGGCGCCGGTGAAGACCGTGTCTTCCTGCAGGTCCACCTTGTTGATCTTGACGCCGTCGGCGATCAGCCGCTTGCGCAACTCGGCGCGCACCAGGTAGCGAACGTCCTCGCGCGTCAGGTGCGAGCCCTTCACCTTGTCGTACAGCGCGTCGAAGCCGGGGTAGACGTCCGTCTTGTGCGAGTCGCCACGCGCGAGTTTGCGGGCCGCCTCCAGGTTGTCCTCGCCCGCGAGCGTGTCGATGAAGCCCTTCACGGCGGCGCCGTCGCGCAGGTCTTCAAACTGGTCGTAGATCCAGCTTTCGAACAGATGCGGCTCCAGCTTGGTGTCGGCCTCGACGCCGCGGTCGTAGTACTCGACCTCACTGACCGGTCCGCGATAGCGTGCGACCGTCAGCAGCAGCGCCGCCTGCTTGCCGTCTTCCTCCAACTCCGAAGCATTCAGCGGGATCAGTTCCTGCACGATCGCGCGCCCGAAGGTGTTGCTGCCGACCGTCGCGGCACGTTTGTGCTCGTGCAAGGCGCCGGCCAGGATTTCGCCGGCGTCGGCGGTGCCGCCGTTGATCAGCACGGTCAGCGGCAGCTCGGCGTCAGGCTTTTCGTTCTCGGTGACGAACTTGGTGGTCGGCGCGAGCTCGGCGCTGCGCCCGCTGTAGGACGTGACCGTCGTGCCCTTGGGCAGGAACAGCCCGGCGATCTTGGTCGCGGCCTCGACCGACCCGCCGGCGCAGTTGCGCAGGTCGAGGATGACGGCCTTCACCCCGGCCTCTTTCAGCGCGGCAAGGGCTTCCTTCACGCGCTGCGGTGAAGCGGCGTTCAGGTCGATGATGTGGATCATGCCGAGCTTGCCGGGCAGTTCCTCAAAGCGCACGGCCTCGTTGTCCGGGGCGGCGTGGGTGACGTGCACCCAGCGCGAAAGCAGCCAGCCGTCGCGCATGATGTTCAGCCCGACCATCGTGCCGATCGCGCCGTGGAACTGGCTTACGGCTTCGTCCAGCGGCAGGGTCTGGAACGGGTGCTTCTCGTCGGGCAGGTCGCTGCTGTCGAGGCGCAGCTTGTGGATGCGTTCCTCGGTCACGCCGCGCAGCACGCGGTAGATGCGGTCGCCGGGGCGGATGCCCGCGATGTCGGCCGGGCCGCCGGGACGCACGCTGAGCACGCGGATCAGGCGAACCTCGCGTTTTTCGTCCAGCTTGGCGCTGCCGAGCATGATGCCGAGGGTCGGCACGGCGAAGCGGCGGATTTCACCGGCGTCGCGAAGCTGGTTGTCCTCAAGCAGGCAGGTGTACGGGTCCAGCCCTTCCAGCATGCCGCTCGCGGCGGCGTACAGCAGCTTGCGCCCGGAAATCGCGTCCGGGTAGATGTAGCGTTCCTTGATCATCTGCTCGACGCTGTCGAGCATGCGGGTGTCCACAGGATCGAGCTTTTCCTGGCCCGGCAGCTTGTGTTCGAGTGCGGCCTCGAAGCGCTTGATGGCGCGCTCGTAGTCAAGCGCGCGCTTGGCGGCACGCCCGCGCAGGGTGGGCTCGTCGGCGATCATTTCGAGGATCGGCTTGGCGTCGGAGGTAAGCTGGTTGATCTCGCCCAGCGCCAGCGCCGCCTGGATCTTGAAGCTGTCGTTTTCGCTGGCGAGCATCTCGCGCAGGACCTTGGTGGCCTCGACGTCCTTGCTGCTGCGCCACAGCGCGACCGCCAGCTGCACCTTTACTTCCGGCGTGAACACCTGCTCGTTCAGCGCCTTGCGCAGCTTTTCCTCGTGGCGGGTGCTGGCAAGCGCGCCGATCACCTCGGCGGCGGCGACGCGGTTGGCGACCTCGCCGTCGCCGGTGATGATCGCGAGCAACCCGTCGATGGCCTTGTCCCAGCCTTCGTTGTTGATCGAGCCCAGCGTCCAGACCGCGCGCCAGCCGGCGATGCGCGGAAGCTCGGGCAGGGCTTTCACTTTCTCCTGCAGCTCGGGGGCGATGTCGCGCCCGAGGTTTTCAATCGACTCGGCGATGCGGAAGCTGTCGGAAAGCGTCTTGGCCTTGGCCAGCAGGTCGATGGAGCTGTTGAGTTCCTTCAGCAGGGCGTCGTGCGTGGCCTTGTGGGCGGCCTCGCCGTCGCCGGAGTTGTCCCGCTGCACCAGCGAGTTCTCAAGCTGCGAGCGGTCAACCGTGGTGGGCTGCGGCTCCGGTTGCGGCTGGTTCTTCTGCGAGCAGGCCGCCAGCACGAAAAGGCCCAGCAGCGCGATTGTCAGGGTGTACTTCATCATGGCTCCAAGCATTCGGCCCCAGCTTAGCAGACTGGGTTGTATGTGCTTATACGGAAGATGGACGCGGGTTGGGCGGCTGATTTTACTGGAATCCGGAGTTAACTACGGCGTTAGTGTTAGAGATCAGGGAAAGGACATCCGACTCTGGCAGTTCCTGACCTCCGACCTCTAACCTCTGGCCTCTTTGCCCATGGCAACGGCACAAAAACTGAATCTGAAAGTCGACGGCATGACCTGCGCCCACTGCGCGCACGCCGTCGAGAAGTCATTGGCGGGCGTGGCCGGCATCACGACCGCGCAGGCCGATTTCGCCTCGGGCAGCGTGACGGTCGAGTTCACCGGCCCGAAACCGCAGTACGAGACGCTTGAGCCCGCGGTCCGCAAGGGCGGCTACACGCTGGTTAAAGAGGAAGAGGCCGCCAAGCGCGACCCGGCCCAGCACGCGAAGAAGGAGCAACGCCGTAACCTGTGGCTGCTGATCGCGGGCGTGGTGCTGGTGCTGCCGGTGATGCTGCCGCACTGGCTGGGACTGCACGGGCGCGGCTGGGACTGGGCGGCGCTGGCGCTGGCCGTGACGATCCAGGCGACCGTCGGGCTGGATTTTTACAAGGGCGCCGTCGCGGGTATCCGCAACCGCAACCTCGGCATGGACGTGCTGGTGAGCATCGGCATGGGCGCGGGGCTGCTGTTCGGCGCGGGGGTGGTGATCTTCAAGTGGTCGCTGCCGCCGGGGCTGGACAAGCATGTCTACTTCGAGGCCGCGACGCTGCTGGTGGTGTTCCTGCGCCTGGGCAAGTACGTCGAGGCCAAGGCACGCGGCAACGCCCTGGGCGCGCTGCGCAGCCTGCTGGAACTGGCGCCGGAAAAGGCCCGCGTGAAGCGGGGCGGCGAAGTCGTCGAGCTTCACGCCGAGGAAGTGGTCAAGGGCGACATCTGCGTGGTGAACGCCGGCGGGCGCATCCCCGTGGACGGCGAGGTCGCGGGCGGCGAGAGCGACGTGGACGAATCCATGCTGACCGGCGAGCCGGTGCCCGTCGCGCGCAAAACCGGCGACGTCGTCCGCACCGGGACGATCGCCACCAACGGCACGCTGGAAATCAAGGCGACCGCGGTCGGGCGCGACACCGCGCTGGCCAACATCGTGCAACTCGTCGAGGAAGCCCAGCGCACCAAGG
>JAGQRI010000112.1 GCA_020425515.1 Planctomycetota bacterium
TCTTGTGAAGGCGCTCCGCGCCATACACTCTGCGGGCATGGTGCGAGGCCATCGACGCCTTCAGGCGCAATTCCGTTGGGTTCCCGCGCCCGCGTGAATTAGCATGTACCCATGACCTCCTGCGCCACGTTGCCTCTCGGAACATCGTCCATCCTAGACGGCTTGCCGTTTCCTGAATGGCACGAGACGCTTCAGGCCGTCTGGATCTGCAGCCATATCGCCACAGCGATTACCGCATTCGGCTACTTCGCAACCCGGACGCGCACGGTGTCAGGCTGGCTGGGTGCAACCATCGGCGGGACGCTGGCCGGGTTGGGGATTACGGCATATTTCCTGCTTCCGGCGATCACGTCTTCGATCAATGGCGGCAGTGGTTCCGGCTGGGGGTTGCTGTCGATGGCCATTATGGCGGCCAGTTCGCTACTGGTTGTCGGTCTGCTGATACCGATTGGCTGGAAGACGGCGAAGATCGTCAACCTGCCCGGCTGGTTCGGCGCCGTGATGGCCGTTCTGGCAATGGGGCCGGGCTTGCTCGTTGTTGGCATTATCGGGCAGTTGCTGTACCGACACCGGCTGCGCAAGAAACGCGCCCTGGAACGCTGGCGCGAAGAAACGCCGGAGACCGTCTTCCGTCCGTATGGGCATCAACCGCCCGCGCCTTCCGAACTGATTTAGCCGTCCGGCTTGTGCTTTGGCGGGCGGGGAGAGAACCACGGGGCGGGGCCTTCGATGTCGCCCCCTACTGCGTCCCTGCTGACGGCTTCGCCCTGCTTCAATTCACGCTGCAACTCGCGCCCGAGGATGCCGTCCACATCTTTCGGCGCGAACTCGTTTTCGCCCGGCGCGGGTGTGGCGAAGTCCACATCTTGACGGGTCAATACGTGCCCGGCGGTCAGGTCGTGCGCGGCAACGGTGTGCCGGCGGATTGCCCGGGCCGCTGCCTCCTCGCCTCGGCCCGGCACCTTGCGCGGCTCACCGAGCAGCGTTTCGGCGCGGCGCACGCCCGCCGCCATGTCCGCGAAACCGGCGTCGTACTGGCGCACCACCGCGATCGCCCCGCACGCCACGGCGAGCGGCGCAACCCCGGCTCCCCCACTGCGATCCTCGAACCCCACCGGCTGCAGCGACTGCCCGTGCATGCGCTGCATCGCGCGCAGGTTGTGGTCCGCGTCCGACGGTGCATCCAGCAGCGTTCCGTGCAGCAGCACCAGATTCCCCCCACCGTCGATCGCCAGCCGCCGCCGCGCGGGCGACGCAACCTCGCCGTGCCGGAACGCCAACTGGAACCAGCCGACCGCGCGGGTGACCTCGCTCAGCGTCGCGCCGCCGGTGCCCATGAACGTCGGCAGCCCCAGGCGCGCGCACAACTCGATGAACGGGCGGTTGGTGATCTCGCCGTCGCCAAGCAGCAGGAAATCCGCCGCGCCCGCCAGTGGCTCCTCGGATGCATCCACGCGCACGCCCAGCAGCAGCCCGGCCTTCAGCGTCTCCGCCGGGTCGGCGTCGATCACGGCGTCCGCGCCGGCCTGCGCCGCCGTTTGCGGGTCGGTGTCGGTCGCGACAATTAAGCAGGGATGATGTTCGCCGATTGTGCGCATCGGGTACAATCTAGCGGCAACCGATCGTACGAGAAACAGCATGACGCCACTCGGCATCGGACTGTACTTCGGCAACCCCGTCTTCCTGGGGATCGGGATCATCTGCACCTGGTTGGTACTGTTCTTCCCGTTCGCGCTTTACTGCCAGCACGCCGCCCGCAACGACGTCTTCAGCGGGCTCGAGGCCTACTTGATCGGGCAGTGTGCCGGCCCCGTCGGCGTGTGGCTGATCCTCCGCGCCAACCGCAAGGCCGAGCTGAAGGCGAAGCAGGACCACTACGTGCGCGAAGCGGTCCGCGAAATACCGGACGATCCGCCCGACGTCGTTGAGCCTCCACCCGGCGGCTACCACCCGCAGACCATGCCGGGCGGGCAGGCCTGGCGCGCGCCGCACGACCCGGACCACTCCGAGGCGCCGCCCGGGACGGTCGAGATGCAGCGCTCGGACGGCCAGCCGGAAGCGCCCCCGCCGCCCGAGGAGCCGCACGAAGAAAAAGAGCCCTTCGAGCCGCAGGAGGTCAAGATCAAGGCCGGCGACGCCTACCGCCCGCCGCCGAAACCGGGACGCCCGATCCATCGGCAGGAGACGAAGATGGACACGATCTCACTACCCGAAGATGTCGCAAAGCCCGGCAATGGCGCGTCGCGGGACGATTGATAACGTCCCTTCAGAGTTCAGAGATCAGAGGCCGGAGATCAGGGAACTGCCGCGTGTATTTCCCTGGCCACTGACCTCCGACATCTGACCTCTCCCAACCGGAGACGAGCCATGACCGAGCACGTGCAGAACTACATCAACGGCGAGTGGGTCGAAGCGAGCGGCGAGAAGCTCGAAAGCCGCGACCCCGCCAACGGCGATCTGATCGCAACCTTCAACCAGGCGACAAACGACGACGTCGAGAAGGCCGTCGCCGCCGCCAAGGCCGCCTTCCCCGCCTGGAAGGCCCTGCCGCAGCCCAAGCGCGCGGAGGTCATTTACAAGAGCGCCGAGGTCCTGCTCGAACGCAAGGAAGAACTCGCGCAGCTCATGAGCCGCGAAAACGGCAAGCCGATCGCCGAGGCTCGCGGCGACGTGCAGGAAGCCATCGACATGGGCTTCTACATCGCCGCCGAGGGTCGCCGCGCCTGGGGCCACACCATCCCGGCCGAGATGCCCAACAAGCGCATGTACACCATCCGCCAACCTCTCGGCGTGTGCAGCCTCATTACTCCGTGGAATTTCCCGATCGCCATCCCGTCGTGGAAGAGCTACCCGGCGCTGGTGATGGGCAACACCGTCGTGTTCAAACCCGCGGAGGACACCACGCTGCTCGGCAAGCGCTGGGCGGAAATCCTGATCGACAGCGGCGTGCCGAAGGGCGTGTTCAACATGGTCGTCGGCCACGGCGCACCGATCGGCGACGCGCTGGTCACGCACAAGGACGTGCGCATGATCAGCTTCACCGGCAGCACCAAGACCGGGCTGGGGATTGCCAGCAAGGCCGCGCCGTTGAACAAGCGCGTGTCGCTTGAGATGGGCGGCAAGAACCCGGTGATCGTCTGGGAAGACGGCGACCTGGAACTAGCCGTCAACGCCGTGATGTGGGCCGGCTACGGGACCAGCGGCCAGCGCTGCACCGCGTGTTCACGAGTAATTGTTCACGAGAAGGTCCACGACCAGTTCTTAAAGATGCTGGTCGAGCGCGCACCGAAACTGAAAGTCGGCCACGGCGCGGAGCCGGATTCATTCTTCGGCGCGATCATCAACGAAGGGCAGCTCAAGAAGATCGACGAGTACGTGAAGATCGGCGTTGAGGAAGGCGCCAAGCTCGAATGCGGCGGCAAAGTCTTGAGCGACGGCGACTACGCCAAGGGCCACTTCTACGCGGCAACGGTGTTCAGTGGCGTGAAGCCCGGCATGCGCATCGAGCAGGAAGAAATTTTCGGCCCGGTGATCAGCGTGATCAAGGTGAGCAGCTACGACGAAGCGATCCAGGTTGCCAACGACGTGCAGTACGGGCTGAGCGCCGGTTTCATCAGCAAGGATGTCAACCTGTGCCACCGCGCCAGCATCGACCTCGACTGCGGGCTCTGCTACATCAACGCGGGCTCAACGGGCGCAGAAGTTAGCACCCCGTTCGGCGGCTGGAAGAACACCGGCAACGGCCACCGCGAAGGCGGCCCAACGGTGATCGAGGCCTTCAGCGACATCAAGACCGTAGTGATCGACTACAGCGGCAAGGTCCAAAAAGCCCAGATCGACAACAACTAGCTGGTGTGGCATGGGCGCCCCCGCCCGGCAGTCGCGGGCGTCCGTGCCACCTTTTGCTTTGGCGATCTTCGCGGGGTATTCTCTGCTTCGCTCACAGCCTGCAACTTGCGACTACCCATGAAACTCAGAGCCATTGGCCTGGTGCTGCTCGCCGCGTGCGCGCTGGTGTGCGCGTTCATGCCCACCCACGCGCAATCCGCGACGCAAACGATGTACGTCAAGGTGGACAGCAGCAACCCGGACGCCGTCGTGCAAAGCAGCACCGACTTCTTCGAAGCCGAGCCGCTGGGCAAGCTCATAGTCAACCAGCCAGTCGAGATGCTGGACGAAACGAACGGCGAGTTCGTCAAGATCCGCTGCAAGATCGAAGGCAAAGACATCGAAGGCTGGGTGAAGAAGTTGATTCTTGGCGAAGCGCCGCTGGAGTCGATGCGGCGTGTTTCTGATCAAGACGTCCCGGATGACTCCACCACCCTAGACTCCGGCATTTTCTCGATTGAGCACCGGATGAGCAGTGAGAGTGCCGAGATGAAAGCCGGGCTCGGGCAGGTCGACCGGCTGGAAAAGTTCTTGAACAGGCGTCTCGGCGGCGATCCCGACGAGCCGGACCCATCCCGAATGAGCCGAAAGATCAGGGAGTTCCACAACGCTCGCAACCTGCAACCGGGGAGCATGAAGTGAAACATCTTCCCCAACTTGCACTTTTGTTCACCTTCACAATGGGGCTGTGTGCGTGCACGCTGACATACCGACTCAACGAAAGCGTCGACGGCTTGCAGGCAGCGATGATCGCCGACAATCTCGAATCAAGCGAGGACTATTATGCCGGGCGTGGCGTCTCGGCTGTGATCGTGGACGAGCACCCGATGGCCGACCTGGATGACGAAAAGGTTGCCGAGCGTGTCGTCTACATGAACGAACTTGCCGGCTATCTGAATGCCGTATCACGCGGCACAACGCGCTCAGCAGCGAAACTCGGCGCCAGTGTCACCCGGACATCCGAGCAGCAGGAGCACGTCGACGGAATAGTCCTGTTCAGGGGTGTGCGGGTCGGACTGCTGGCCGATGACGAGGTCGCCTGCTTCGCCACGCCGGGCGGGTTCATCTGGATCACGCAGGGTGCGTTGAACCTCTGCCGGGGTGAGGACGAACTGGCGGCGCTGATCGCCATCCAGCTCGGGCACGCGATTCTGGATCATCCGCTGACGAACTATCGCGTTGAATTCGGCGGGTTGATCGCCGACCCGGAAGGCAAACGTGCCGAATGGTTCCACAATTACAGCGTTGGATCGAACTTCGGGCGTCTGAGCATCACGCTAGGCGAAGGCATCATGGATCGCTACTACAACACGCCCTACAACCTTGAAGCTGACCACTACGCCGCGCTGGTGCTGCCGCAGGCCGGGTATGAGCCGCGTGCGCTGGTGTCACTGCTGAACACACTGTCGATCGCGCGGCAGGTTCAGCCGGGTGTTGGTGACTGGCTTGAGCGTCAGAACGATCTCGATGCGCGCGTAGTGAGCACGGCCAGATTCATCGGCGATCACGAAATGCAGGTCGCCGCCAGCTGGTACGACAAAGCCGCCGAGCGCCAGACCAGTTTCGACCTGACCATGGGGCGATAGTGCGTTTTTGAGCGCGAAGCGTGAGCGAGCGGCACCCATAGGTTCGGGTTTGCCGCTCGCTTACGCTTCGCGCT
>JAGQRI010000113.1:0-218 GCA_020425515.1 Planctomycetota bacterium
CACCTGCGCAAGATGGAGTACTACAGCGACGACGGCAAAACCATCCGCGAGATGTTCAACGAGTTCTTCCCCGGGCGCAACGACGTCCACCGCGCGTTCATGGAGCCGATCACCTACGCCAACGGCAGCACCCTCGACGAGCCGGCCATCACCTACGGCATCGTGTTCAGCAATTTCATGAGCAAGGGCGTGTTCACCTTCAGCGGCGGCACCGACCA
>JAGQRI010000113.1:223-1953 GCA_020425515.1 Planctomycetota bacterium
ATCATGAAGATGCGCAAGATCCTGCAGCAGAACGGCGTGGACATGTTCAGCGGCGCGCAGGTCGAGCGCGTGGTGGTGGACAAGGGCCGCGTGTCCGGCGTGCGCGTCAACGGGCGCGAGATCAAGGCGAAGACGGTCCTCAGCAACGCGAACATCAAGAGCACGGTGCTGAAGCTGGTCGGCGAGGAGAACCTGACGCCCGATTTCGTCCAGCAGACGAAGGACATCCGGCTCAGCGGGTCTTCATGCCAGGTGTACATCGGCATCAAGAGCGGCGAGGAAATCCCGTTCATCACCGACCTGCTGTTCTGCAGCACGGCCGACCACTTCACGTCGGAGGAGCTCTGCGACCTGCGTACCAAGAGCCGCACTTTCAGCTTCTATTACCCGAAGACGCGCCCGCATTTGAAGAACGCCGGCTTCACGATCGTCAGCAGCAACAACGCGCGCTGGCAGGACTGGCAGGCGCTGAGCGAGGAAGAGTACGAGGTCGAGAAGAACGCGCTGATCGAGCGCACGGTCAGCCACCTCGAAAAGTACATCCCCGACGTGCGCGGAAAGATCGACCACCTCGAGGCCAGCACGCCGCGCACCTTCAACTTCTATACGCAGCAGATGCAGGGCGCTTCATTCGGCACAAAGTTCGAAGGCCTTGACGTGTCAATGAAGCTCAGCGAGCACGTGCCGGGTTTGTACCACGCGGGCAGCGTCGGGATCATCATGTCCGGCTGGCTCGGCACCGTGAACTACGGCGTAATCACCGCCAACAAAATGGCCGAGTACCTGCACGAAGTGAACGCAAAATAGTCCACGAATCAGCACGAATCGCCACGAATGATTCGTGCTGATTCGTGTGATTCGTGGATCAGAAACATGGACGAAGCGCTCGACAAGGTGAAGCAGATCATCCCGCACCGCGAACCGTTCCTGTTCGTGGACCGGATCGTGGAGCAGGCGGAGGCTCGCATCGTAACCGAGCGCGAAGTCCGCGCCGACGAGCCCCAGTTCCAAGGCCACTATCCCGGCAGCCCGTTGATGCCCGGCGTGCTGCTGTGCGAAGCCTGCTTCCAGACCGGCGCCATGCTGCTAAGTGGTGCAGGCGCCCCGCCTTCAGACGTGATGCGGGCGCCCCGCCCGCAGCCCGATTCGTCAGTACAGAAGCGCTGGCGTGGAAGACTGCCGCATTGGGAAAAGGACAGCGGGATCTACTTCGTAACGTGGCGACTCGCCGATTCGCTTCCCGAGGAGGAACGAAATCGAATCCTGTCAGAACGCGAAGACATCATCCGGACAGCAGAGCACCTTGCTCGCGAACTTACGGAAGACGAGAGCGCACGGCTGGAGCGTCTTCACACCGAGAAGATCGAAGAGCTGCTGAATGCAGGCTACGGCGCCTGCTACCTGAAGAATGACGCCTGCGCTGAAATTGTGGCCGATACGTTGCTTAAATTTGATGGCGAACGATACGACTTGTATGCCTGGTGTGTCATGCCCAATCACGCTCATGTCGTGTTTCAGGCTAGACCCGGACACGGCCTGTCGGAAATCATGCATTCGTGGAAGTCCTATACGGCCAAGGCGTGCAACAAAGTGTTGGGCAGAACCGGTGTGTTCTGGATGGACGAGTCGTTTGACCGGCTTGTTAGGGATGAAGGTGAGTTTCGGCGATTTGTTGACTACACACTCGGAAACCCGGTGACGGCCGGGTTGAAGGATTGGAAGTGGGTGGG
>JAGQRI010000113.1:2010-13787 GCA_020425515.1 Planctomycetota bacterium
CTGCGGGCGAGGCGCCCACATCACGCGGGCCTGCGGGCGAGGCGCCCACATCACAGAAGCCGGTGTTGACGCGGATTCTGGAGGCTAAGTTTCGCGGCATGGTTGTGCCGGGCGACCTGCTTCGTATCGAGGTTGAGCAGGAAGAGAAAATGGGTGAGGCCTTCGTGATGAACGGTAAGGTCTCGGTCGCCGGCAAGAACGTACTGCGCGTGAAGTTTATCGTGGCGATGATCGAGGTGGGGGCTTGAGCGACTTTCTGCAACTGGACGGTAAGAACATCGTCGTGGTCGGCGCGGCCAACCGCAAATCCGTGGCATGGTTCGCGGCGAATACGCTCGAGGAGGCGGGGGCGCGCGTCATACACGTCGTGCGCGACGACGAGCGCAGGGCCGAGATCGAAGGCCTGCTGGCGAAGCGCGGTGCGGGCGGGGCGCCCGCGATTCATGTCTGCAACGTCGAGTCGCAACAGGAAATCGACGACGTCGCAAAGGCCGTCGGCGCGAAGCACGGCCCGATCCACGGGCTGGTCCACAGCATCGCATTCGCCAACTACAGCGAAGGCCTCAAACCGTTCCATGAAACCAACCGCGACGACTTCCTGCAGGCCGTGAACATCAGCGCCTTCAGCCTGGTCGCGCTGGCAAACGCGTTCAAGCCGCACTTCGACCCGCAGGCGAGCGTCGTCACCATCGGCATCAGCACCACGCGCATGGCCGCGGAGAACTACGGCTACATGGCGCCGATTAAAGCCGCGCTGCATTCGAGCGTGGTGTTTCTGGCCAAGAGCTTCAGCGCCGACACGCAGGTGCGTTTCAACGCGGTCTGCCCCGGGCTGCTGAAAACCAGCGCCAGCGCGGGCATCCCCGGCTACCTGGACAGCTACCTGTTCGCCGAGCAGGCCACGTTGCGCAAGCAGGCCTTGACCACGCAGGAAGTCGCGAACGCGGTGGCCTTCATGCTGAGCCCGCGCAGCAGCGGCATCAACGCGCAGCAGATCGTGCTGGATGCCGGCATGGGGACGAACTTCTTCGACAAGGACATCGTCGAGAAGCTGCGGTAGTGGCGGCGTAGGGGACTGTCCCCGTGGTTGGGGACTGTCCCCGTCTTCGAACGAGCCTCGAAACGCACCGTGCCAAATCCGGCGCCCTAAGGTCTGACGGTCGGGCTGTATTAGATTCGGTTGACTGTGAAACGGCGACTACGGGGACAGTCCCCAGAATCGGGGACAGTCCCCTACAGCTTTTCGATGTCCGCGCCTTCGAGCAGTGTGCGGTTGACCGGGCACTTCTCGGCGATCTGCAGCATGCGCTCGCGCTGTTCCGGGGTGATCTTGTCGCCGCGGATGGTGATCTTCTTCCTTATGAGCGTGCCCTTGGCGCCCTCGCCCGCAGCCGCTTGTTCCGAGGGTTTGCGGCGCACGGCCTCAACCTCGACGTCCACGCCTTCGAGCTCGATCCCTTTCAGGTTGGCGTAGCTGCGCAACGTCGCGGCCGTGCAGGCGCCGAGCGCGGCGGCCAAAAGGCCCATGGCGGTGGGGCCTTCGTTGTTGCCGTTCTGCTCGATGGGTTCGTCGGAAACCAGCATGTGTTCAAGGTCTTCACCAACCCTGATGCCAGTGCGGAAGCCGGAAGGCCCGATAGTCGCGTGTGCTTTCATGATGTTCTCCGGGGGCGAAGCCTAAACGCATCCGGCGGCTCAGTCCACTCCACACAGGATTGTAAGATGACAATGACGCATATATTGCACTGGCGTAAGTGCTGTTGATGAAAGTAGTTGAAGCATTCCGGATGCGAAAGCCGCGCCAAAAGGCTTTGCATTCGTCACAACCCCGCATACCATGAACCACGCTTGGGGGATACTTCCAAAGTTCGACTAATCGGTATGCGCCAACGCATGCTGAGGTGCGGTTTATTGACGTTGCGCACTGGGCAGCGCGCAATAGCGAGGATGGACTCGAATGGGGATCATGATGAGCAGGATAGTACTAGTGGCGGCGTTGTGCTGCGTTTTCGGAGCGATGCAACTGTCCGCGCAGGCCAGCGTCAGCACTGGCGTGCAAAACTACGGAACCGCGCCGGCAAACAGCTTCATTGACGAGTATTACTTCGATGTCGACTACGGCAGCGGAGTATCGGCGGGCGATCTCTCCGTGAACATCACCAACACGGCCAACCTTGCGCTCACACTCCACATCGCAATCGCAGATCCTCTGACCACGCTCACGAGCGTCTCGGAGTTGCAGAACTACAACTACGCGAACATGGAAGGCAACGGGCTTGCAACAATCAACTATGGAACTACGGCGGCGCCCGCTGGCCCAGGCTCCTCCGGTGTGACTCCGATCTGGGGACCCAGTTCAGCGCTTGGTGGGTCCTTTCAGGGTAGTTTTCCTCTGTCAGGAGTAGTTCGCTTTGATGTTTTTGTGCAAGTATTCGGAACCGGCAGTGTATTCCCTCAGGACATCACGCTTGATTTCAGCACCACGAGCGGAACCGTTGTTTCCAACGCCAGCTTCCCAAATCCAGTTGGCACGAACATGGGGTACAACATCTGGTCTCAGGTCGCTGCTACAACGCCTGGTCTCCTTGGCGGCTGGGGAAAGGCGGGAAACTCGGACTACTTCCAGCGTAACCACTCGAACCTGGTCTGGGGTGCTACACGGTTTGGAAGCGCGACTGACGAAATGGAATTTTTCATCGACGTGGATTTGGGCTCGGCAACGACTACGTTGAGTGTCGGCTTGGGCGGATTCGCTTTTGCTCAGCCGGGTTCGGCCACCGGATCATGCATTACCGAACTCTATGACATGCAAGTCGGCTGGGATACGCCGGTCGCCAGCACAACGGCGGACATATCTGCGGGTACCGGTTTGCCGTCCGGGCAGTATGACAACTACACGACTGCTGCTTTGACAGGGCTAGTCAGATTCCGCGTCGTCATGAAGGGGCTGAATCTTCAAAATGTCTCCTACGGCTCGACCACCGTCGCTGACTTTGGCTTCGAACTCTACTTCTCGGATGAAGGTCAGGCACTCACTGTGACGAATGAGCCGATCATCGCAGCCCCGCGCATGGCGATCAGCCCGGCCGGCAGCACGCTTACGACTTCACCAACTACTTTGACGGCAAGTGGCGGAACCCCGACTGCCTCATACAACTGGTCGATTCAGGGCACGACCCCGACTGGTGTTTCGCTTTCCAGCACAACGGGTGCGACTACTAACTTGATCTTCGGCAGCAGCACGCCTACCAACTCCACGGTTACCGTGCGCTGCACCAATGGCACCGGGCCTGAATTCACTGAAGAGACCTACACGCTTAACTTCGGCGGGTCGTCGAGCGGCTCGATCACCATTAGTACGGGCTCGCTGCCTAATGGTTCCGTGGGCATTGCTTACAGTGCGAACATTGTGGCTACCACGACGGGCACGACCGGGCCTACTTACACCTGGTCGGTCAGCTCCGGGACTTTGCCGCCGACGCTTACCCTGGGCGGCTCGAATACACTTACCGAAACGCTGGGCGGCAACCCGACTACCGCCGGCACCTACAACTTCACCATCATGGTCACCGACGGCACCAACTCGGATACCCAGAGCTACCAGGTCGATATCACGGCCTCCGGCGCGCTGACCATCACCACCGGCCAGAACCTGCCGGGCGCCACGCAGGGCACGGCCTACAGCACGAACATCGACTGCATCAACGGTGCGTCGCCGTACACCTGGTCGGTTGTCTCGGGCACCCTGCCGGGCGGTGTGACGCTGGGTACCTCGACCACCTCGACGGTCGCGCTTTCCGGCACGCCGACGGCTGCCGGCACGTTCAACTTCACCATCCAGGTGACGGACAGCGCGGGCACCCCGGCGTCCGACACGCAGGCCTTTACGCTTGTCGTGGCTACGTCCGGCGGTGGCGGCGGCACTCCCATCAGCGGTGGCGGTGGTGGCGGCGGCGGCGGTTGCGTCGCGGCTACCGACCAGGCGCCGTGGATGCTGGTTCTCGGTCTGCTGGCCATGCTCGGGCTGGCGTTCCGGTTCCGCGCCCGCAAGGAGTAGTAACGCGGCAACAGCAAGCACCGGGGCGGCGTTCAGCGCCGCCCCGGTTTCATTTCCTGGAGCCCGAAACGTGAGTGAAGGGGCACGCGCCGGCGGCGCGAATGGTCCTCCTCTGCCACCTCAAGCCGGCTGCACCCGCTGGAACATCACCAGCAGATCAGACAGCCACGGCACCGACAGCTCGGCCTCGAAGCGCGGCTCCTCGCCGTTCGTGACCAGGCAGGTGTGCGCGCCGGCAGCTTTGCCGGCCTCGATGTCGTCCCGGTAGTCGCCGACCATCAACGCATTGCCCGCGTCGCGCCCCAGCCGGCGCAGCGCTTCGTGTACGGCGTCGGGGGCCGGCTTGGGCGGGGCGCAGTCGCGGGTGATCACGACTTCGAAGCGCAGGTCCAGCGCCTCCAGCGTAATGTCCACCGCGCCCTGGTAGTTGCGCGTAATGACCCCGGTGGCGATCCCGCGACCTTGCAGCCAGCGCACCAGTTCAATGGCGCCGCGGTTCGCGACGGCGTTGTGCGCGGCCTCGAGTTCGGCGGCGCGGACGATCTCAAACCCGCGCTCACGCTCAATGGCGGGCATTTCGTTCAACGCGTGGGTGATCGAGACGCCGTCCGGCAACCGCAGGCTCGCGCGCAGGGCGTCGAAATCGATCACCGGCACGGTCAGCGTTCCGTCCAGGTCAAACAGCACAGTGTCAATGGTGGATAGCACTGGAATAGGGGTCAGAGGCCAGAGGTCGGAGGTCAGGGAAACTGCTTTTACTGGCCACTGAACACTGGCCACTGACCACTTTCTTTACGGGCGGACCTGCTCTTCCGCCTGCTCGCTGCGCAGCGCGACGTCGGTGTACAGCCCCCACAGCATCGCGCCGGCAATCGCGGCGGCGGCCGTCGCGGCGGCCACGGCGCTGACCAGCAGGCGGCGGTTGCGTCCCTTGCGGCGCTTGAGTTCCTGCCACTCAAGGTACTCGGTATCGGTGCGCACGCCGCGCAACTGGCGCAGCACTTCCTGCGCGAACAGGTGGTCGCCTTCGGCCACTTCCACCACGCTGCCGACGTGGCCCATCAGCACGCGCTCGACGTTGCTGTGGCGCAGGCGCGCGGTCAGCCCGTGGGCCTGGAGCGTGGCGTTGGCCAAAAGCGCGTCGGCGTAGCTATACGGGTGGTACACCGAGCGCCAGTGGGCGACGGTTTCAAGCATCAGCGCCGCGCCGCAGAAGATACAGCGTTCGCCCTCGCCGGCGGCGGGCTGGCCGCAGGCGTAACACTGGCTGGCGCGCTGTCTGATTCCTTCAAGCATGCGATAAGGGTAAGCTGGGATTCGCCTTTGTGAAGGGGTCAGGATTACTATCACAAGCGCAAATCTTTCCGCGCTGCTGCGCCTGCTGGACGACCCCGAACCCTCGCGGGCCGAGCCGCTGGTGGAACAACTCGCCCGCATGCAGCCCGAAGACCGCAACCGGGTCACCGAGGCCGCCGCCGACGCCAATGAGCTGACGCGGCAGCATGTCCGTCAGGCGGGCGTGCGGGCGCGCTATTACGCGCTGGACGATGACTGGCAGCGGCAGGCGGGACGGCGGCTGGATCTCGAAACGGCGCTCGGCATCCTGTCGGCCAGCGGCGCGCCGTTGGACAGCGTCGATATACCGGCGACGCTGGATTCCATCGCGGACGAAATCGGCGCGCGGCTGAGCGGCGACCGCGCCTACGACGTCGGCATGGGCGTGCTGTCCGAAGTGCTGAGCCGTGACCACGGGCTGCGCGGCAACGCCAACGACTACTATGCGCCGGAAAACAGCTACCTCGGCAGCGTGCTGGCGACCGGGTTGGGCATCCCGATCAGTCTTTGCAGCATCGCGATCCTGGTGGGGCGGCGGCTGGAGTTGCCGGTGGCAGGCATCGGGGCGCCGGGGCATTTTTTAGGTTTTTACGGCGATGTGCATTTGAAGATCGGCAGCTTTTTCGACCCGTTCGACGGCTTCCAGCGCCTGCACGCGGGCCAGCTGCAAACCCTGTTGTCACAATATGTTACGAGTGTCGAGCCGGCGATGCTGAAGCCCGTCAGCGACGCCGAAATCGTCGCCCGCTTTGTGCGAAACCTGGTTGCCTGCTACGCGAAGCGCAACGACGCTGAGCACATCCGCAATCTCGAACGCTGGAATCTGATGATCTCGGCGTAATTTTCGCAACCCCAGCGCCACCTATGGGTTGAATCACTACACCGCACCGCCCGGCGCCGGTATGCTCATACCTGCCGCAAAACCTCAGCATGCCCTGCCCTTGGAGGGGGACGACATGAAACGAACCATCTGGCTTCTCGCGATCACCGCCGCTGTTGCACTGCTCGCACTGCCCAACGCCATCGATGCCCAGCGCGGCCCCGGCAAAGGGGGCAAAGGCGGGAAGGGCGGCTACAAGGGGCCTAACAACAACGGCAAGGGCAACGGCCCCGGCGGAGGCAACGCCAACAAGCCGTGGGGCAAGGATGCCGGCAAGCAGAAGCTGCCTGAGCTCAAGATCGAAGATCTCAAAGCCGACGGCGAATACAACGTCTACAACCTGCTGCCGACAACCGGTGAGCAGCCGCGCATCGGCGTGACCTCCGACAAGGCCTACCGCCTGATCAGCTACGACGTCGAGAACCAGATGCTCAAGTTCGTCACCGTGGACCTGATCAGCGGCTCGCTCGGCTCGGAGACGGTCAAGCTGCCCAGCGACGCGCCGAAGCTCGGCGATGAGCCGCGCATGGCCTTCGACGCCGGCGAGTGGTGCGTGATCACCAACCAGGCGGCGACGCTGTTCGTCGACCCGTTCAAGGGCAAAGTGAAGGTGGCCGCGGGGCTGGATTCCAGCGTGGCCGAGAAAGCCCCGGAGCCCCCGAAGAAGAAGGGCTGGGGCAAGGACAAGGAAAAGCCCTCGGCGCCACCCGAGCAGTACCGCGTACACGGCGGCCCGGGCGGCAAGTTTGCCCTGTCGGTGCTGGTGAAGTACGACAAGACCAAGAAGCAGTACACCGGTAGCGGCGCGACCCTGCACTTCGCCGACGACCGCAGCATCGACCTGAAGTGGGACCACGCCAAGTACGGCATCCCGCCCAAGGACCGCGATGCCGTCTGCGCCGTCACCGACAGTGAGATCGTGGTGCTGGTCACGAACCCCCGCACGCCGGGCGCGTTCAGCAGCGCCTGCACGCTCAGCACCCTGGTGTTCGACCGCAAGGGCAACCTGAAGGAAGCCCAGACCGACCCCGAGGCGTTCGCCGGCAACAATGCGCCGCGCTTCACCCTCAGCCCGGACGGCCAGTTCTTCGTCGCGCACCCGGAAGACGGCATGCACCCGTACGTGATCAAGCGCGGAAGCTGGGAGCGCGGCTACAAGACGGACTATTATGACGCCTGCGTCGGTTTCGCCCCGGAGGGCAAGATCGGCGTCTTCCTCGAGAACAAGACGCCTGAGCGCGCCGCGTTGAAAGCCATCGAGCTTGCGACCGGCAAGGAACTCTGGGCCACGACCGTCACCCACGAGGAAGCGGGCGGCGACGGCGACAAGGAACCGTTCACCAGCGTCGGCCCCGAGGCGACCGTCGTGGCGGCCCAGTTCGGCGTCCTGCAGGGCGTGACGTCCGACGAGCCGACCTGGCTGTACCACGCCAAGGCGATCGACTTTGAGCCCCTGTGCATGAGCTACGACGACAGCGGCAAGAAGGTCGCCGTGCTGGCGCTCGACCGCGTGTTCGTACTGGACGCCAAGACGCGCGAGGAAATCAACAGCATCCCGTTCGAGAAACCGCTTACGAGCGGCACCCTCGGCGAGTTCGTGACCTTCGATTCCAAGGGCAAGAAGATCCTCGCCTGTGCACGCAACAAGGGCGTGTGGCTGATCGACCTCGGCAACAACACGATCGAAAAGTCGCTGCCGCCGATTCCGGGCACTTGGGCGCGCGCCATGCCGGACTTCAGCGGCGTGGTGTACTCGCAGCCCAAGGAAGAGGGCGGCAACGTGATGCTGCAGAAACTCGGCGGCGGCGACCCGGAGCGCGTCTACCGCTGCGAGTACAAGGACACCCTCGCCGTCTGTTTCTGGATCAGCGAGAAGGGTGACGAGTTCCTGGTGGCCGAGCGCGAAGTCGGCGAAGGACGCTTGTTCCTGATCAACGACGAGGGCGAAAAGATCGTCACCTACAACGTCACCGACGCGGACACCATGTACGTCGGCGACAACGCGATCACCGGCTTCGTGACGCGCCGCAAGCAGGTGGTGCTGATCAACGAAGTCAACAAGTGGAGCTACACCGGCATCAACTGCACCGTCATCGGCCCCGAGGATTCCGGCGAAGCGATCGAGACCAGCTTCAGCGCGGTCTTCAAGTCGGAGGAACTGCCCGGGCGTTCGACCTACGGCGCGACGGCGGCCTCGCCGTTCTTCGGCGGGCTGTACGCCGGGGACGAACGCAACTGCAAGTTCGCCTGCCCCGCGGGCGTGCTCGACATCGACGTTGGCAAGAACGAGATCGTGCTGCAGGCCTGGAGCCGCTCGCCGACCGGGCTCGCGGCCGTCAACCCGAAGGGCAAAGAGTTCTTCGTGGCGGGCAGCAGCGGGCTGAAGATCTACAAACTGAAGTAGGGAAGTTGCCAGCCGGCCGGCAGCCGTTATCGGTTGCCGGCCGGTTTCCTTTTTTCACGCACCACTAACCACTGACCGCAACGCGCACAGAACGTATTTTGCCGACATGCGCACCGTCTTCCTGGGAACGCCCGAAATCGCCCTGCCCACGCTGCGGGCCATGGCCGCCGCGGATGGGTTCCGCCCGTTGGCTGTCTTTACGCAGCCCGCCGCAAGGCGCAAACGTCGCGGCAAAGAAGAGAGCAGCCCCGTGGGCGCGGAGGCGCGCGCGCTGGGCCTGCCGGTGCATGAGGTCGAGGCCGTCAGCAAGGGCGAGCCGCTTGAGCTGCTGCGCGAATTGCAGCCCGAGGTGGTCGTGGTCGTCGCCTTCGGTCAGATCCTGAAGAAGGCGGTGCTCGAGTTGCCGCGGCACGGCTGCCTGAACTTTCATCCCAGCATGCTGCCGGCCTACCGCGGCGCGGCGCCGGTGCAGCGCGCCGTGCTGGAGGGAGTGGTCGAGAGCGGGCTGACGGTCATGCGCCTGGTGAAGAAGCTGGACGCCGGGCCGATCCTGCTGCAGCGCCCCTGGCACATGAGCGAGCACAAGAACGCCGAAGAGCTGCTGGAGGAAGCGGGCGAGCTTGGCGCGCCGATGATGCTGGAAGTGCTGGCGCAGCTCGACGCCGGCATTGAAGAACGGGTGCAGGATGAAAGCGGCGTAACTTTTGCGCCTCCGCTGGAAAAAACCGACGGCGTTCTGTGTTTCAAGGACAGCGCAAAAATGCTGGTCAATCGCGTGCGCGCGGTGCAGCCGTGGCCGAGGGGGGAATGCCGCCTGCTCGACGCCGAACGGGGCGAGGTGCGCGTGCTGGTACACCGCGCGGAAGTGGCTGAAAATGCGGGTTCGGGGGCGCCGGGCGAAGTCCTGACGATAAACAAACAGGGAATCGTGGTAGCCTGTGGCGAGGGTGCGGTATGCTTGAATGAGCTGCAACTCGAGGGCAAACCGCGCAAACCGGCGCGCGATGTGGCAAACGGATTGCGCCTTAAGGCGGGCGCCAGGTTCAAGGTGTGATGGCGAAGAAATCATCCAAGGGCGGCACCCAGGCAAGGAAAGCGGACGAGGCCAAGGCGGCTTCACCCGCGAAGCCCGTGCCCGAACCGGATACGCCGACGCTCGGTTCGCTCGTTCACAAGAACCGCATGGTGCGCCTCAAGGGCAGTGACAAGACCTTCGCGCTGGAGCAGTTGATCGGCAGCGCCGCCCGCGCGCTCAACCTTTCCGCCGGCGAGCAGCTCGACCTGTCGGCGGCCGTGCAAGCCCGCGAGGCCGCCCTGAACACGCAGCTCGGTCCCGGCTGGGCGGCGCCGCACGCCATGCTGGACGTCTCGAACGAACTGGTGATGATCGTCGGGCGCAGCAAGTCCGGCATCGATTACGGACGCCCCGAAATGGGGCGCGTGCACCTGGTGTTCCTGTTCATCAGCTCGCCGCGCAATCACGACGTCTACCTGCGCGTGCTGGGGCAGCTCGCCAACGTGTTCAAGGACCCCGACGACCCGGACCGCCTCGAGCGCGCCATCCGCGCCGACACGCCCGGCAAGCTGAAAAGCGCGCTCGGCGACAACGTGCGCAAGCGGCGGCTGATCGTGTCGCGCCGCCTGCCGCAGGTGACGCGGGCGCTGATCCGCAACCTGCTGCGGTTCGCCGACGACATCGACGCCGAGGCGATCGTCCTGTTCACCGACGTCTTCCGCAACCCGGGGCTGCTGGCCTCGTTCGTCAGCAAGAAGCTGGTGCTGGCCACCCGTGCCGCCGAGGTACCGGACGCCTTGGCCGACAAGGCGCGCGGCGTGGTGCGGCTGGCGCGCGGCGATTTCAGTGAGGAAAGCGCCGTGCAGCTCGCGCTGTTGTCGGCGGGCGCGAAGGGGTTGCTCGGCGCCGGGCGGCGCGTGGTCGCCCTGTGCGGCGAGAAGAACAGCGACACCTTCGACACCGTGCGCATCGAGACGCCGCGGCTGATGATCTCGCGCATCTTCAGCAAGGCGGCCAAGGAAACCGTCCAGCCGGAAGTTTTCGAGCGCGCCCTGCAACTCATGGTCGAAATGTCCGAAGAAGGACGTGAGGGCAAACCCATCGGCACGGCCATGGTGCTCGGCGACGACGAAACGGTGCGCGACATGATCCAGCAGCTCACGATCAACCCGTTCCGCGGCTACGACGAAAGCGAGCGCAATATCCTCGACCCGGCGCTGGAGGAAACGGTCAAGGAGTTCGCCCTGCTGGACGGCGCGTTCGTGGTCAACCGTAACGGCGCCATCCAGGCGGCGGGTGCGTACCTGTCGCCGCCCGCCGAGATTCGCGTCGATTTGCAGTCCGGGCTGGGTACGCGCCACCGCGTGGCGGCCGCGATCACCAAGGCCAGCCGGGCGATCTCGATTGTGCTGTCGCAGAGTTCGGGTCGTGTGACCGTGTTCCGCGGCGGCAAGGAAGTACTGACCGTGAGCCCGTCGCGCAGCCGCGTGGACGTGCCGGTCGAAAGTGAAGAGTAGTGTCCGAACCCCGCAAAATTCATGACGCCGAAATCGTCGGGCGCGGTGAAGCGCGCGACGCCGACCGGGACTCGCACATGGTCGAGCGCGTCGAGGTGCGGCGCATCCCGGGCGGGGCATTTTTCGGGCGCAGTTCGTTCTCGTTCAGCGGCGACCCCGCCGAGGCCCGGCGCAAGCTTCGCGAAACCAAACTGCGCCTGTGGCTGTGGCTGCTCGGGCTGGCAGGGATTTCCGCCGGTTGTTTCTACGGCGCCTGGGCTGTTGACAGCAAGCTGTTCGGCGCGTTCTTCATCTTTGCCGGCGCGCTGATCAGCGTGGCCGCGGGCGTTGTGTGGCTGCTGCTCTGGGCCTTGCGCCGCCTGCCGCAACTCTAGAATCTGCCGAGCGATCTGCCCGGTGGAGAGCCATGACTGAAAACCGTAATCCGCAGCGCGACCAGATGGCCGACGAGTCGATGGTGCGCAACCTCGCGGCGCAGGCCATCGCGATCTGGCCGCAGGAACGCGCGCTGTTTGAGCGCTACGGCGCGCCGGCGCGGATTCTGGACCTGGCGTGCGGCACCGGCGAAA
>JAGQRI010000114.1 GCA_020425515.1 Planctomycetota bacterium
TTCTTTGAAGGCGGCAGCACGCTGATCGACCTGGACGGCGAAGGCGAGCAGCGGGCCAAGGTCGCCGCCGAGCAGCACCGGGAGGAACTCGCCCACGGGCACCACATCTCCGAGCGCTACAAAGTGATCGGTGAGATCGCCCGCGGCGGCATGGGCGCCGTGCTGGAGGTGCAGGACAACGACCTCGACCGCCGCGTCGCCATGAAGGTGCTGCTGCGCGACACCCGCCGTGAGGAAACCGACAGCGGCAGCCCGCTGGATACCGGCCCCGTCAACCGCTTCATTGCCGAGGCGCAGCTGACGGGCTGGCTGGAGCACCCGAACATCGTGCCCGTGCACGAACTGGGACTGGACAGTCAGGGGCGCGTTTACTTCACCATGAAGCGCGTGAAGGGGCGCAGCCTGCGCCAGATCATGGACAAGCTTCGCCAGGGGCACGCCGCCACCCACGCAGAATTCCCGCTGGGCAAGCTGCTGACCATCGTGCTGAAGATCTGCGACGCGATCGACTTCGCCCACAGCAAGGGGATTCTCCACCGCGACCTGAAGCCCGAAAACATCATGGTCGGCCAGTTCGGCGAAGTGCTGGTGATGGACTGGGGGCTCGCCAAACAGATTGACGATCGCGAGTCCAATACCCCGAACAAGCTGCCGAAGAACGAAACCTCGCGCTTTACGTTGGACGTCGCTCTCGGCGCCGACGACGACTCGCGCGAAACCCGCGAAGGCACGATCAGCGGTACGCCGGCGTATATGGCGCCGGAACAGGCCCGCGGCAACGTGAAGGAAATCAGCCCGCGCACGGATATCTTCTGCGTCGGCGCGATCCTGTACGAGATGCTGTGCCTCGTGCCGCCGTACCTGGCGTCGTCGATGACCGACGCGTTGGACCAGGCCCGCGCCCACCAGCTGCTGCCGCCGCGCACCAAGCTGGACCGCACGCTCAAGGACGACAAGCTCAAGCGCGCATTCGGTCCGCGCGGCATTGAGCGCGGGCGCAAGTTCCCGCGCGAGCTGGTCAGTGTCTGCATGCGCGCGATGAACGAGCAGCGCGAACTGCGCTACCACAGCGTGGCAGACCTGCGCCGTGACGTCGAAAATTACCTGAGCGCGCAGCCGGTTTCGGCCCATCGCGACAACCCGTTCACGGCCGTCAACAAGTGGGCGCGCCGCAACCCGACCCGCGCGGCCGTGCTGACCCTGGCGCTTTTCTTCCTGCTGTTGGGCGGGGTGGTGTTCGCGGCCGTGCGCGCGAAGGTGGCCGCCGACAAGGCCGAGCTGGCCGAGGAAAGCCGCCTTGCCAAGGACCGTGAAGCCGGCGAGATGAAACTGCGCTTCGCGGCCGAGGCGGATGCCCGCACGTCCGCCGAGCGCGCGAAGGAAAAGGCCGAGCGCGTAGCGCAACTCGAGAAAGAAGCCCTCGAGCGCGAGCGCAGCGAGTCGGAAGCGCTTGCCGCGCGCAACGCCGCGTTCGTGCCGTACAGCAAAGGCGCCGATCTGCGCGCCCGAAGCGCCACTTTCAGCGACTGGAAGAAGCGCGCCGAATCATGGCGGCAGGCCGTGGACTTCTTCCAGAAGGCCTTGCAGCTCGACGACACGTTCGTTGAGGCGCACATGGAACTCGCGCAGGTTTACGCCGACCTGGGCTACGACGACGACGCGCTGGTGCATTTTGCCCGCGCCGATTCGCTGACCCGCGCCCAGACCGGACGCGGCCACGTCGAGGCTTTGATGGCCTTTGCCATGTACGACTTCCAGCACAAGGTGTTGCGCGAAGGCATCAGCGGCAACTTCGACGAGGTCTTCCGGCGCTTCCAGCCGGTGAAAGACGCCGCGGCGCCCGGCAGCTACTTCGCGCGCATTGCGCAGATCCTGCTGGACCTCGGCGACGCCTGGCGCACCACCTCCGGCGCTGACTTCCTGAAGGCGCAAGCCAAGGCCGCCAAAGACATGGCCGAGATTGAACGCGAAGGCCCGCCGCTCTGGGAGGTATACACGCTGCTGGCGATCATCGACCATGGCTCCGGGCAGGCGACGCCGGTCGAGACGCGAGACTACCTGCGCCAGGCCCGCGAGCTGAAACCCAACCTGCCTATCCTGGTGTGGCTCGAAGTGCGGCAGTCCGGGCGTACCGTGACCCTGCGCGACCGCATGGGGGTGCACGCCTGGGACCGCTACGTGAAGCAGTTCCCCGACGACCCCCGCGGCTACTACGCGCGTGCCAGCCTGCGCTTCCACAGCGAGACCGAGCGCAACGCCGACGCCGAGACCGCCGACCTGACCAAGTCGATCGAACTCAATCCGCGCTACGCCGACGCCCACAAGCTGCTGCTGCGCGTCTACGTCCGGGAGGGCGAGTTCCACACGGCCATCGAGCACCTGGGCGCGATGCGGCGCTCGAGCAGCGGGCTCGACAATTCGGCCATCGACCTGATCGAGGCGGAGCTGACCGCCAGCACCGGCGAGTTCGGACGCCTCGACAGCCTGTTGCTCGCGGCGATGCAGGAGAACCCGGCCAACGGCGCCAATGCGCTGTCGCAGGCTGCCGGCGTACTGCTGCGCGATCATGAGTACGAAGCCCTGATCGACCTGTGCACCCAGATCCAGAACCAGTTTGGCGACGACACGCCGCCGGTATCCCAGTTGTTCATGGCGCGCGGGCTGACCATGCTGGGTCGCTTCGATGAGGCAATGAGCGCCTTCCAGCCGCTGACCGATAATCCCGGGCGCCTGCCGCGCGACTACCGCACCATGCTCACCAACTGGTCCGAGGATGCGGCCGTGTACCCGACGCTGCTCAGCACGCTGAACAACGTGCCCACGGTGCGCCGTCGTTTCGACGTCGCCCGCATCCTCGCGTCGGTTGGCGGTGACCCTGAAGTCTGGGTCTCGATGTTCAACACGGACACGCTGCAGCAGGAAGAAATCGTGACGTGGATCTATCCTGCCGACTACGTGCTGCGGGCGCGCGGGTACGTGATGTGGGCCCGCCGCGTCAAAAACAACACGCGCGCCAACGCCTTCCGGTTCCTGGCGGTGATGGATTTGAAGCAGGCCTTTGAGGAAGGCTACCTGAACCGTACTCGCATCCTCAGCGACGAATACCTCGCGCCGCTCGTCACCGAGCCCGAACTTTCAAAGTACTTCGACGTGAAGTGATGGAAAACTTGTCTAGCGAAGAAGCCGCCAGCATCTGGAACTCCTTGCGCTACAAGCTGGCTTCGGAGCGGATTCCCGCTTGGCTGCAAGGGCTGCTTGCTCGAACCTACGATTCGTTTTTTGGGTCGGATAGCGGCACCAGGATTGGTTTCGAGCGGAAGACGCTAGAGGCAGACTACCTAGATTGGCTTCGACAACAGATTCATCTTCGTCCCCGCGGGCAGGACTGGAACAGGGTTTTGGAGCGTCGAGTGCGTCAGTTGCAGTCCCACGTAGGGAGACTGTTGATCTGCGTTTGGGTCAGTCATGGAGACAATACGGCAGCGATCGATCTGGACGCCGAAGATGGCGCGGTCGTTCGCTGGGAGGAATTCGACTAGGCCGCTCTCGGGGCTTCAGGCGCCTAACTCTTCCAGTGCCTTCTTCGCCAACTCTTCGTTCGGCGTTTTGCCGTGCCACTTGTAGCCGTCCTTTTCCATGTAGCTGACGCCCTTGCCCATGATGGTCTTTGCAAGGATGCAGGTCGGCTTACCCTTGGTGGCCAGCGCTTCGTTGAAGGCGTCGAAAATGGCCGCGTAGTCGTGCCCGTCGATTACGATGGTGTGAAAGCCGAACGCCTTGAACTTGTCCGGCAGCGGCTCGAGGCTCATGACGTCTTCGGTGGTGCCGTCGATCTGCGCGTCGTTGCGGTCGATGATCACCGTCAGGTTGTCCGCCTTGTAGTGGCTGGCCGCCATGAAGGCTTCCCAGGGCAGCCCTTCCTCGATTTCGCCGTCGCCGCACAGGGCCCAGACGTGCGTGTCGCGCCCGCTTTGGCGCTCCGCCAGCGCCATGCCTAATGCGCCGCAGACGCCGTGGCCGAGGC
>JAGQRI010000115.1 GCA_020425515.1 Planctomycetota bacterium
GCACGCATCGGCATCATGACCGTATCCGACCGCGCCTTCCGCGGCGAATACGAGGACAAGGGCGGGCCTGCCATCGAGGGCGAGCTCAGCAAGATCCTGATCTCGGAGTGGGAGGCCGTGGCCGTCGTCGTCCCCGACGAACGCGCACAGATCGAGGAACACCTGGTCGACCTCTGCGATCACGAGGGCTGCTGCCTCGTCGTCACTACCGGCGGCACGGGCCCCGCGGCACGCGACGTCACGCCCGACGCCACCGAGGCCGTCTGTGACCGCATGATGCCCGGCTTTGCCGAGCTGATGCGCACCGAAAGCCTGAAGGTGGTGCCCACGGCGATCCTGTCGCGCCAGGTGGCCGGTATCCGCGGCAGTACGCTGATCATCAACCTGCCGGGCAACCCGCCCGCGATCCACGACTGCCTGATGGCCGTCTTCCCGGCCGTGCCCTACTGCGTCGATCTGCTGGAAGGCCCGTATCTCGAAACGGACGACGAGTACTGCAAGGGTTTCCGCCCCAAGCACGCGAAGAAGTAGGGGCGACCCTTGGGCCGCCCGCCGGCCATCAACCTTCTACTTTTCGTCTTTGGTGGTTTCGGCTTCGGGCGCGGCGTAGCGGTAATGGAAATCACGAACCAGCACCTCGGCCTGGTAGTAGGGATCGTCCAGGGCATCGATTTCGTCGCGGATGTCGTCGTTCTCGCCCTTTGCCGCCTCGACCTGTTGCTTCAACTCGGCCCGGCGCTTCTCCAGCGCCTGCTGCTCGTGGTAGTTGGGGATGATGTTGTTGGTGAACGCCAGCCCGAAAATCACGAACATCGCGGCCACTACGATCAGCGAGTAGTCGCGTGTGTTCATGCGCAGGCTTTCGCGCAGGGATTGACGGCGTGACGACATGCAACCTCCGCTGTCAGTTTCGGCAAACCGGCGGCACTTACTTGAGCGGAAGAGCGGCGCGGCAACTGTTCATTTCGCGGCCGGTTGCGACCGATACGGCAGTTGGTAGTGTCTCGCGCCGTCTTGAGGATGCCTGAACCATGCTAGTGATGAAGTTCGGCGGCAGCAGCGTCGCCGATGAAAAGCAGATCCACAAAGTGTTTGAGATCGTCAAGGGGCGCATCCCGCGCCAACCCGTGATCGTTTCCAGCGCCCACAAGGGCGTGACCGACGCACTCTTAAAGGCCGGTAAGGCCGCGGCAAAAGGCGAGCCGGACGCCGCGCCGGTCGTTGAAATCCAGCGTCGCGTGCTTAAGGGCTGCGGCTGCGACCATGACCTGCTTGATCCGTTCTTCCGCGAGATTGAAGACCTGCTGCGCGGCATCAGCCTTGTGCGCGAGGCCAGCCGCCGCAGCCTCGACTACCTGGCCAGCTTCGGCGAGCGCATGAGCGTGCGCGTGATCGCGGACTACTTCTCGCGTACCGGCATCAAGGCCGAGGCCTTCGACGCCTGGGACCTCGGCTTCATCACCGATGAAAACTTCGGCAGCGCGCGCCCCCTGCACGGGTTCGAGCAACGCATGCAGACCGAGTACAAGCGCCGCGTCGGCAGCGACGTCGTCCCGGTCATCACCGGCTTCGTCGGCAAGACCAGCAGCGGCGAGATCGCCACCGTCGGGCGCAACGGCAGCGACTTCAGCGCCACCTGCTTCGCGGCCGGGCTTGACGCCGAAGAGTGCGAAATCTGGACCGACACTGACGGCGTGATGACGGCCGACCCCAGCCTGGTCAAGGACGCACGCAGCATCCCGGCAATGAGCTTCGCTGAGGCCTCGGAACTCGCCTACTACGGCGGGCGCGTGCTGCACCCGTCGACGTTGCTGCCGGCGATCAAGAAGAAGATCCCGGTGCGCGTGCTGAACACCAACCGCCCCGAGCACCCGGGGACGGTGATCACCGAGGAAGGCGGCGAAAACCCCAACATCGTCACCAGCATCGCCTACAAGGAAAGCCAGGCCGTGCTGACGATCGAAAGCCCGCAGATGCTGGGCCAGCCGGGTTTCCTCGCCAAGATTTTCGACGTGCTGGGGCGCGAGAAAATCGACATCGACATGATCACGACGTCCGAGATCAGCGTCAGCATGACCTGCCCCGGCGCCAGCAACCTCAACGAGGCCGTCAAGGCCATGGAGCACCTGGGGCGCGTGAGTGTCGTGACGGACAAGACCATCGTCTGTGTCGTCGGCAAGAACGTGAAGAAGCAGCAGGGGCTCGGCGCCAAGGTTTTCGTTGCGCTGCGCGACGCCGACGTGAACGTCGAGATGATCAGCCAGGGCGCCAACAAGATCAACCTGAGCTTCCTGATCGACGACAGCGACATCGAAAAAACCATCCCCGCCCTGCACGCAGCCCTGTTCACCGGTTGAGCCACCAGAAAACCACGCACTCACGTGCTGAAAGCGGTACACTGAACAACGCTTTGGGGGAGGTCCGCCGCGGTTGAGGAGTCGCGGCGAACTGGCACGAACATTCAGGACTGACCATGAAGTATCTTCTGATCGCGCTGCTGGCGACATGCGCCGGTAGCGTGTGGGCGCAGAACGCGCCTACTGTGACTGTCACTTCGCTGGGTACGCAGGTGCCCAATTCGGGTGGCATCAATGTGGCGGCGAACTCCACCTTCAACAGCATGGGGCTGGCTTACGACGTTGACGACCCGCAAGGCGACCCCGTGGGCGTGACTGCGACGGTCAGCAACATCGGGGCGGCCGTCAACTGGAACGAGGCCACCTTCAACAAGGCCTCGCAAACCACGCCGTGGACGCACAACGTGACGTCAGCCTTGGGCGAGTTCGGCCCGGCCAATACAGTCCACGTCGTGACACTGACGTTCACGGACGGGACCAACGACACCATCTTCAGCTTTACCATCACCGTCGCGCCGACGGGCCCGGCGCAACAAGGCCTGCCCGGTGACGACGGCGGCTCGTGCTCGACGGGCTCGGGCGAGAGCGGCGTGCTGGCCATATCGGGCATCGCGTTGTTCGCCCTCATCTACCGCGGTCGCACGAAACGGCTGAGTTGAAGCCGCTGCGGGTTCCCAAATGACGAAGGGGCGGGCTGCGGCCCGCCCCTTTCTGTTTTCGATGCAGCTAGTTCCCGAGTGCGTGGCTGACCTTGAAGATTGTGGTGCTGCCGCTGACTTCGTTGCCGACGATCAGCAGCGGCTCACCCGTCGGGCTGTCGGCCGCGCTGACGTAGCGCATGCCCTCGGGGCCGATGTCGAGCCCGTCCACCGGGTTGCCCGTGCCGTTGCCGGCGGGCGTTACGTTGAAATCACGGGTGTTGATGTACTGCTGGAAGGTCGGCGCGCCCGGGTCCGTAATGTCGTACACCATGATGCCGCTGACACGCTCGAGGCCGATGAACGCGTACCAGCGCCCGTCGATCTCGGCCACGGCGACCGCTTCCGGTTCGGGGCCTTTGTCGTCGCTGCGACCGTCCAGGTCGTTTTCGTCATTGTTCGCGTTGAAGTTGTTCGGCAGGGTCGCCGCGACGGTCTGCTCGATCTGGTCGCCACTGTCCCACACCAGTTGTCCCGCGCTGTTCCAGATGCTGAAGCTGCGCGCGCCGTAGCAGTAGATCTGGTCGATGTCGCCATCGCCGTCCGTGTCGCCCGTGGCCGTGGTTGATTTCAGACGTCCCAGCCACGCATCGGCCTGGATTGCGGCGGCATTGGGATAGGCTGTCGGGTCGAGCGTCAGGTTCTTGACGCGCTCTTCCTCGCTATAGCCGCTGTAGTCGCGCGAGTCGCCTTCGTTCGCCGTCACCAGGTAGGTCTGCCCGCCGACCGTGTAGTGGGCGATGGTGTCCGGCATGTACAGCCCGCGCACGGGGCCGGTGACGAACTGGATGATGGAGCTGGCCCCGGGGCCGTCTTTGTCGCTAGGGTCGAACTGGTTCGTGGCCAGGCTGTGGTCCTTGTAGCCTAGCGGGACGATGGACGTGACGGTCGAGCTGGCGATGTCCACGATCGCGATTGAGTTCGCTTCCTGCAGGGTCACCCAGGCTGTGGTGTTGGTGCAGGTGATATATTCCGGCTCGAGGTCCTGGGCGACGGTCGCGATGTCGTCCGGCTCGTCGATGGTGCTTTCCGGGCCGAAAATGCGCACGCCGGCCGCGATCAGCGCCGCCTTCTGCGCGTTGAACGAAGTGAAGGTTGCGGTCGTGACGGTCGCGGAGGCTACGCCCGCGCTGAGGTCGATGATGCTGATGCTGCCTTCCGGGTCGACGGTGTAGGCGTCATTCGGCTCACCCTCGTTGGCAACCAGCACCTTGGTGCCGTCGGGCGTGAAGGTCACCATGTCGGGCAGCGCGCCGACGGTGACGATCTTCAGCGGCGTGGCGAAAGTCGAATCGTTTGCGTTGAAGAAGACGACCTGCCCCGGCTGCTGCTTGGCGTCGGTCGCGCCGCCCTGCTCAATAGCGATGGCAAGGATGCCGTTACCCACCGCGACGCTGTTCGGCGCGCCTGAGGGGCCGCCGCCGCCGCCGTAGGGGCTGACGTCGATCCGGGTCACCAGCGACGGGCTGCTCGGATCCGACAGGTCCAGCACTTCCACCACCTGGTCAATCGCGTTGGTCACGAACGCGCGGTCCGAAGCCGGGTCGAACGCCGTAATCTCGGCGCCGCCGCCGTCGGCGTCAAACAGCCCCGAGTTGTACCGTCCCATCAGCCCCAGAAGCACGGTCGCCTGCGGAGACGCGGCGTTGGCCGAAGTCGAATCGTCGTCGTCATCACCGGATTTGCAGCCGGCAAACGCGAGGGCCACGATCATGCCCAGCACGCACAAAGTGGTGATGCGCTGCATTGGTTATTCCTTTCTTCAAAGAGTCGTGCCTGTGTAGATCGCGCCCGTCAAAGTCCTGCCAAGGACGGCACAGACTTCTGTCAGGGTTCGATTAGGCCGACGGGCGCGCGTGGTTTACGCCCCGGCTTGATCGCGGTAGAACCGCCCGCGCAATCGAAAGGAACAGCCATGGCTCAAGACTTTGATGTGTGTGTGATCGGTTCCGGCCCCGGCGGCTACGTCGCGGCCATTCGCGCGGCGCAACTCGGGCTGAAGACGGCCTGCGTCGAGGACAAACACTACGGCGGGATTTGCCTTAACTGGGGCTGCATCCCCACCAAGGCCCTGCTGAAAAGCGCCGAGGTAATGCACACCATCGAGCACAAGGCCAAGACCTTCGGCATTGCGGTCGCCAAGGCCGACCCGGACATGGACGCCGTTGTGAAGCGCAGCCGAGACATCGCCGGTCAGCTCAACAAGGGCATCCAGTTCCTGTTCAAGAAACACGGCGTGACCAAGTTCGACGGGCGCGGGCGCATCGCGAAGAAGGGCGTCGTCGAGGTCACCGAGGCCAACAACCCGGCCGACAAGGCCGACCGCCCGAACAAGCCGGGCAAAGTCATCGAGACGATCAACGCGAAGCACATCATCGTTGCCACCGGCGCGCGCCCACGGCGTTTCGACAACATGCCCTGGGACGGCAAACGCGTGATCGGCCACCACGAGGCGATGGTGCTGGCCGAGCGTCCGAAGTCCGTGATCGTGATCGGCGCCGGCGCGATTGGTGTCGAGTTCGGGTACTACTTCCGCGCCTTCGGGGCCGAGGTGACGATCATCGAGTTGATGGACAAGCTCGTACCCGTTGAGGACGACGACATCAGCCGCGAGCTCGAGAAGTCGTTCAAGAAACAGGGCATCAATTCGCTGACCGGCACCAAGGTCGAAAGCGTCGTGAACAAGGGCAAACACGTCGAGGTCACCTACGAGCGCAAGGGCAAGAAGGAAACCATCCAGGGCGACTACTGCCTGGTGGCCGTCGGCATCACGGGCAACGTCGAGGAGATCGGGCTGGAGAAAGCCGGCGTGAAGGTCGAGCGCGGCTTCATCCCCGTGGACGGCTACGCGCGCACCAACGTGGACGGCATCTACGCGATCGGCGACGTGGCAGGTGCGCCGGCCCTCGCGCACAAGGCAAGCCACGAAGGCCTGACCTGTGTCGAGAAGATCGCCGGCCACGACATCCCGCCGTTCAGCAAAGAGATCATCCCGGGCTGCACCTACTGCCAGCCGCAGATCGCAAGTGTCGGCAAGACCGAACGCGCGCTGAAAGAAGCAGGCGTCGAGTACAAGATTGGCAAGTTCCCGTTCAAGCCGCTGGGCAAGGCGCTCGCGATCGGCGACAACGACGGTTTCGTGAAGCTGCTGTTCGACAAGAAATACGGGCAGTTACTGGGGGCGCACATCATCCACGGCGAAGCCACCGAACTGATTTCGGAGTTGGTGCTCGGCATGGACGTTGAGGCCGTCAGCCACACGCTGATCCGCGCCGTGCACCCGCACCCGACGCTCAGCGAGGCGGTCATGGAAGCCGCCGCCATCGCCGAAGACGAGTGCGTGCACCTGTAGGAACGAAAAAACAGACAGCGGAGCCGGCGTTTGCCGGCTCCGCTGTCTGTTTCGGGACGTTATGAGGCTTCATTGTCGGGTGGAGCGTTACCCGCCGAGTTGCCGGCCGGCTGTTTGAAGTTCCAGAGGTCGCGTATGTCGATGTACATCTTCTTCTGTTCCTCGGAGCCCTTTTCTTTCAGCACATTCTCGAACTCATTCGTGGCGCGCTTGAAGTCTTTCAGCACATCCTCCGAACGGAAACTGACCTGATCGCTGCTGCCGCGGTGTTTCTTCAGCGCCTCGGCAATCGGCTTGGCCTCGGCCTCGAACGCTTTCGCGTCGAACTTCCCTTCTTCCAGCAGCTTCTTGTGCTTGTCCATCAGGGCGATCCACTTCTTGCCATCCTCGTCCGCGCCGATCGTGACGTTGCACGCGGTAACCGAAAACAGAATCGCCACCAGAACAGCCAGCCCGGCCAGCTTCTTCATGTTCTTCTTCCTTGCTTTTGGGATCAGTGAGCACCGCAGGATAGCGAGCGGTCAAGCCAGTTCAAAACGTATGGCCCGGATTCAACTCGCGTCGCCTTTTTCAGACTCGTTCCCGGCTTCTTCTTCGGGTGCCTTCATCAGCGCGTCGGCGAGTTCCCTGTAGGCGTCCAACGCCTCCCGGTTGCCCGCGTCGGTGCAGGTTTTCTCGAACCCTGTGTTCGCCTCGGTCCAGTCGGCCAGCACCTGCTTTGTCAGCAGCAGCTTGTGTTCCTTGAAGTCAACGTGATGGCGCAGTTTCTGAATGATCGGCTCAGCCTCGGCCCTGAACTCGTCGTCCTTGAACTCGCCGTCCTCGACCTTGTGCCCGTGGCGCTCGAGCAGCTTGATCCACTCGCGCGCGGGCGCATCGGCCGGCGAACTACAGGCCATGACCAGCATGGCGCCGCAAATCAGCAGAAGGGGCAGGGCAACTTTCCGCACGTCGCTTTCTCCCGGAACAGGGCGCGCAAGGTTATGGTTGAACCTGCATGGAACGCCAGAAGGAAATCCAGTTGGACGTGCAGTGGCTCGGGCACCGGGCATATGCCGAGATTTGGGAGCTGCAAAAGCGGCTGCTGGAGCAGCGCATCGCCGCTGAGATTCCCGACACGCTGCTGCTCGTTGAGCACGAGCCCGTCTACACCTGGGGCAAACGCACCGACCCGGAGCACCTGGGCGCCGGCCCCGCAGCACTGCAGGCCTTGGGCGCAGATACGTTCCAGGTCGAGCGCGGCGGCGAAGTCACCTACCACGGCCCCGGCCAGCTTACCGGCTACCCGATCTGCAACCTCGCGAACCTGAACTGCGGGCGCGACCTGCACAAGTACATGCGCGGGCTGGAAGAAATGATCCTCCGCGTGCTGGAATCGTACGGCATCAAAGGCGAGCGTATCGAAGGATTAACCGGTGTTTGGGTGGGCGGCGCCAAGGTCGCGGCGCTGGGCGTACGCGTGCGCAAGTGGTGCACGATGCACGGCTTCGCGCTGAATGTGACCGACGAGGTTCTGCCATGGTTCGGGCACATCGTCCCTTGCGGCATCGGCGACCGGCCTGTGACGACGCTGCAGAATCTGCTCGGCGAAGCGCCGCAACTGGACGACGTGCGTGAGAGGATTGTTGCCGCATTTCGTGAGACATTCATGGCAGCAGACAGGAGCCCGGAGCGCTAGCGACGGGTTGGTGGCCTCAATTGCCGGCTTACCCGTCGCTTGCGCTCCGGGCTCCTGTTCTTCATATTCGGCGCCATGGCCAAGGCAAAATCGAAATCAAAGGCACCGGCGAAGGTGACGAAGAAGCAGACCCACTCCAAGGCTGGGAACATCCAGTTGGAGACGCGGCTGTCGAAGGAGCAGCAGCTTGAGCTGTTCCGCTGGATGATCCTGAACCGCGAGTTCGACAACAAGATCAGCCTGCTGTACCGCCGCGGGTTGGTGATCGGCGCGGCATTCAGCAGCCTGGGGCAGGAAGCCTCCAGCTGCGCCAGCGCCTACGCCGTGGGTGAAGGCGACATCATCGCGCCGATGATCCGCAACGCCGGAAGCACGCTCGTAAAGGGCCTGCCGCCGCGCGACTTCCTGGCCAACTACATGTACCGCATCAACTCGCCCACCGGCGGGCGCGACGGCAACACCCACATGGGCGACCTGCGCTACGGCATCATCGCGCCGATCAGCATGCTTGGCGCGAGCATAGCGCTGGCTTCGGGCTACGTGCTGGCCGCGCGCATGAAGGGCGAAAAGCGCGTGGCGCTGACCTGGATCGGCGAAGGCAGCACCAGCACCGGCGAGTTCCACGAAGACGTCAACTTCGCGGCCGTGAAGAAGGCGCCGCTGGTCGTGATCATCGAGAACAACCAGTACGCCTACAGCACGCCCAGCGAAACCCAGTGCCTGGCCGAGAAATTCAGTGACAAGGCGATCGGCTACGGCATCAAGCACGCGGTCACGATCGACGGCAACGACGCCAATGCCGTCTACGAGACCAGCAAGGACGCCGTGGACCGCGCCCGCGCCGGCGAGGGTACCCAGATGTTCGAGGTGCTGACGTTCCGCCGCAAAGGCCACGCCGAGCACGACCCGGCGAAGTACGTGCCCGAGGAAATCTTCAAGTACTGGGAAGAGCGCGACCCGCTGCTGCGCTATGGCGCGTACCTGAAGGAACTCAAGTACATCGACGACGACGGCATCAGCGACATGACGGAGAAGGTGAAGGCCGAGATCGAAGAAGCCGAGGAATGGGTGATGGCCCAGCCGAAGCCCGACCCGGCCACGGTGATGCAGGGCGTGTACGCGGATCAGCCCCACCCGGCCCACGAAGACGACGACTTCCTGTACCAGCGCAAGTACCGCTAGGTAGCAACGGGCAGGATGGCGCAGATCACGCCGCCGGTGAGCAACGACACCGCCGATATCCCCAGCAGTACGTAGCACGTACCGGGCTGCTTCAGTTTGGTCGAAACACCCGCAAAAAACGGGCAGAACGCCACGATCAGCGTGATGTACACGTAGTGGTCGCTATTGCGATCGGCCTCTTGCGCTTGCTCAAGCACTCCGTCGCGTTTCTCGCGGAGTTCCAGCGCCTTCTGGTGCTGCGACAGGTGGGCTTCGTATTCTTCGAGGTGCAGCGGGGTCTTCGGCACGGAGTCCGGGTCTTTCTCCCACTTCTCAAACCACCCATCCACTACCTCACGAATCTCCGGGCGCAGCATATTCCTGTAGAAGTTTGCGTGAACCTCATCGCCCTTGATATGCGCCAGCAGGAATTCCTCGAAGGTCGTGTAGTCCAGCACTTGCGCCTGGGCCGCTTCCAGTTCGAGCAGGTTGCTCTCGCGATCCAGTCCGCCGGCTTGTGCGGACAGGACCTTGTGGCGACCGCTCCACTTGTTGTTCTGGAATCCTGACCAAGTAACCATGATCGCGGCAACACCCATGATTATCGTTGCGATCAGTTCCAGCCTGGCCTTGCGCTTCTTCCTGGCCTCCTTGGATGGCTTCGAGGCTCCGGTTGGTTCAGCATCGGTCAATGGATCACCTCTCGTATCGCTGGAGTCCGATAGGATGGTTTTGATGGCCCAACAGGGTTAGCGAATTCTGTGGCGCAGTAAACAACCAGCCGGCGCCGAAGAAGCGAACCAGACATGGACGCGCCGTCAGGCCGCCTAGAAAGCCCTTCGTATCGCCAGGTAGACGAGTGCCGGTACAATCATCGTTCCGTCGATAAAGATCGTGTACCACCACGACGGCGCGGGCTTCCACAGGCGCAGGCTGCTCAGCGCCACGGCCAGAACACCCGCCGATGCGGCAATCATCTCCGGCGTGCGCCACCAGATCAGCGGCACACCGGCGGCCACAAGCGACAGCGGCCACAAGCCGATCAGCAGCCCTTTCTCACCGAGGAAGTTGGCGACGGTAATGATGCCGGCCGACTTGTCACGCCCGGCGTCGCGCAGATCGAACAGCGAAACGTTGATGCCGAAAGCGACCAACAGCAGGGCAAGAATCACCCAGTGTTCGGCGGTGGAAGGAAACACCCACGGCGTCAGGAAGCAGTAGCCGACCAGGATCGCCGGCACGTAGACCGACTTGATCATCGGGATCTGCTTCACCCGCACGCCGATCAGCGGGATCTTCAGTGAGTACATCAGCCCGCCGCCGATGCCCAGCACGACGCCGATCGTGGCAAACGGGCGGAACGCAAACAGCACAAGCTCGGCAATCATCGACGCAACCAGCAGGGCTTTGAACAACTTCGCCCGTTTCTGCATGAAGACCAACTCTTCGACGCTGCGGCGCTGAGTGAGCTTGTCTTCCGGCTGTTTGATGACGCGGTCGAGGGTGTAAATCTGCCAGGTCAGAATCCAGACCACCGCCAGCGAAAGCGCGTCGCAACGTCCCTCGAACACCAGCGAAACGAACACCCCGAGCGCGAGCGCGCCCGTGGCAATGACCAGGTTGAAGCGGATGGGCAGTTGAAAAGCCCGGCGCAAAAGCCCCGGGCTGTCTTCCGTACCTATAGCTCAGCCTCGCACCAGATGCATACCTTTGCCATGTGGTTGTTCTGGCGGTTGCACTTGGGGCATGCCTTCGGCTCATACTCGGTCTTGGACTTGCCGTCGAGCAGCCCGTCCTGAACGTCGATGAAGTCCTGCATGTCCTGGTACTCGGCCTCGCTGAACACGCCCTTCTGCTGGCAGACGCCGGCCAGGGTTTTGACAATCAGGCGCAGCTGTTCGATTTCGTGCTGCAACTCCTCGATGTCCTCGCGGGCGTTTTCGATTTTCCAGTTGGTGCTTTTTTCCAGCGCGGAAATCTTGCTGGCTTCGCGGCCCGTGGCCAGACCCATGACATCCCAAAGCATGTTCATCCCCCGTGTTTGAAGTGTCACAAGTGTACTGAGCTTCGCGCCGGGGTAAATGCAAACGGGCGGCCCGCTTGGGCCGCCCGTAGCTGATGTCGAATCCTAAGCTTCGCGGGGGCGCCCGACACGCACCGCAACCAGCATCACGGCCAGCACAACGAATATCCACTCCATGCCGCTGTGTGTTGAGGTGCTGCAGGACTCGTCCCCGCCGCCGCCGTCGCCGCCACCCGAACCCGGAAGAGCGAACTGCGAGGGGCTGCGCGCCGTGTTGTCCAGTTTGATCTCGTCCATCAAGCCGGTCCAGCGCGCGAAGCTGGAAGTCGTCCGCCCGTTGCCGTAAACAACTTTAGTCCCGGATGAGAACGTCCAGTTCTGGGCCGTAGCCTGGAACTCCTGCGATCCGTCAATGTATCCGGTCGCTGTCTGCGCGCTGCGATCATAGACGAGCGCGACATGGTGCCAGTTGCCGTCATGAATGCTTGTCGAGCCAGTGGCAACCACGGTCGAGCCCACCTGCAATGCAACCGAATTGCTGGGGCTGCCGATGTAGAAGGCAACCTCAACCGCGCTGCTCGTGCACATGCAACACAGCGACTTCCCGCCGGGTGAGACCCCGTTGGCGTTGACCAGCATTTCGATTGTGAAGTCAATCGTGTTCAGGTGGATGTCCGGGTCGAGTCCCGAATCGAGGAACGCCGTTGGCGTACTCAGGTCCACGGCGTAGCTGCCGATACCGCCTGGCGAAGTCCAGGTTGGCGTCGCGACGGTGCTGCCATCCGTGAATACGCCGCTCGCGGCAATCGAGCCCATGCCGGCCTGGCTCGCGCTGTTTGCGATCACCGAGCCCGAGCCTTCGTCCATCTTGTACCAGTGGAAATACGGCGTTTGCGCCCAAAGCCCCGTAGCGCAGCACAGCACCGCAATTGACAGCACGCCCTGCATCAGTCGTTTCATTTGTATTCCCCCGTTCGCTTACCAATGTGGTACACGTGCAGGGAAAATACCCGGGCGATGAAACCGCTTCCGTGGAATTGGGAGATTTCGCGTCCTTCATGTTTTCAGTGTGAATTCAGTGCACTTAAACGGCACAGGCGGCCCGTGAAGGCCGCCTGTTCGTTCTTTCCGTACACTTAGTTCTTCGACTTTTCTTCCGTCTTGGTTTCTTCCGGCGCGAACTTCACGCTGCAGCCGTAGGGCTTGCTTTCCTTCGTCGCGACTTCCTTGCCGTCGTTGATCGCCTTGATGGCTTCATCCACGTAGTTCGTGGCCTTCTCGATGTCGGCCGAGTCGCCGCTGCGGATGCTGTCGATCGCGCCCGCGTAGCGCAGCTTGCCTTCCTTGTCGATCACATACATGTGCGGCGTGGTCTTGGCCTGGTAGGTGCGCCCGACCGTGCTTTTGTCGTCGATCAGGTAGAACTCGCCCTTCAGGTCGTAGTCCTTGATGCGCTTGGTCAGCGCTTCGCCTTCTTCGAAACCCTGCTTGCCCTTGGCATTGCTGCAGATGGTCAGCCAGACGACGCCGGCTTCGCGCTGCTTCTTCTGCTGCTTCACCATGGCGTCCGACTTCTTGTAGAACTTCTTGACGAACGGGCAGTCGAAGTTGAACCACTCCAGCACCACGATCTTGCCCTTGTAGTCGCTGAGCTTGACTTCCTTGCCGTCGGCATTCTTGAGGGTGAAATCCGGCGCCTTCTTGTCGATGGTTGCATGCTCGGGCGCCTCTTCGACTTCTTCCTTCTTGTCAGCCGTGGCGGCCTTTTCGCCTTCGCACTTTTCGCAGCCTTCGCAGTCGTCCTTCTCGCCGTCCTTGTGCACGGCCGAATCGCCGTCTTCACAGCCGCAGTCAGGACAGGCAACCGCCGGCGCCACGGCAAAGGTCAGCGCAAGCAGGGGGAGTGCGAGCCAGGCAAAGAGCTTCATGGGTGTCTCCTGAGGTTTCGTTTTTTTGAATTCGTTACGCATGTAACCCGGCAGGGGCGGTCGGTATTGCATTTTTCGACCGAATTTCACGACGGCCGGGCATGGAAACAGCGGGCCTGGGCAAATGCTCCCATTCCTGCCCGATTCCCGTCGCAACGGCCTTCCCCCGCTACACTGCTTCGGCCGGGGCCGGTTTCGAATTCACCCGTTTTGTGTTGGGGCCGCCGGTCTGCTAGAAGCTCCGCATGACACAGACCGCTACCGGCATCAACCTCTCCGCATTCGGGCAGGCGCGCAGGCCCGTGCTGGCCACCGCCAGCCTGGGCGACCGCGGCGACGTACGCGTCGAGCTTCAGCCGGCCGAGATGTTCGGCGGCAAGCACAAGCTTTCCGACAAGTCCGAAGAAGTGTTCGCCGTCTGGCGCGCCGGGCTGCTCGAACTGCCGCGTCCCATCGCCGTGGACGTCGCCATCGACATCGACGTGCTCGGCATGGGCGGCACGCGCAGGGCGCCGGCCGAGCGCATGCTGTGGGAGCTCACCCACCGCCCGATCGACTTCGCATTTTACGGCGACGCGCCGCTGACCGACCGCATCAGCGAATTCGGCGTGCGCTTCCGGGCGCTGCTTGCCGCCAGCGCTTTCCAGATCGGCAACGACATCTTCGAGTGCTACCCGCGCGCAACCGTCGAGCTGATGGAATTCCGCGGGCAGTACCTCGGCGGCTCGGCCCACCACGGCGGCACCGGCTGGAAGGCCGACGACCGCAACAAGCGCGCCGACAAACTGATGGCCAAGCTGTTGTCCGAGCTCGGCGCGAACGCTGGACAGGGGGCCGAGAAGCTCGACAGCGACGACCTTGACGCAACCCTGTGCGCGCTGACGGCGCTGGCCGCCACGACCGGGCAAGGGTTGCTCGGGAACGACGAACTCGACCACGAAGTCGCCGAGCGCGCCGCCCGCCGGGGCAACGCCGAAGTCGAGCCCCAGCACACGGCCCCCGGCGCCTGCGCGGTGCTGGCCCGCCCGTTCTGGGAAAGCCTCAGCATCACCCGCCGCTAACGGATTTCCGCCAGTTTTGCCGCCCCCGCTGCCGAATCAGGATTGGGAGTTCCACGCACGGGAGGCCAGTCCATGCATCGATCGATCGCCGTCAGCAACCGCTTCGTAGCCGAAGGAATCGCCGGGCAGGCCGCCACACAGCGCGCCGCACGGGCGCTGGCCGAAGGAGCCATCGAGCTTGGCGTACCCGTTGCCTTCACGAACAACGTCACCGAATCCCTGCAGAGCCTCGAGGTCATCGCCCCGGCCGGCACGCAACTGGCGGACATTCCGGGCTTCCGCCCGCTCGGCCGGGCGGGCTGGATCCAGTACATCCCCAACTCGGTGGCGATCCGCGTACACGAGGCCGGCACGCCGATCCTCGGCGGTCCCGTCGAGTGGCCGGACCCGCGCCAGACCGACCGTTTCATGGGCATACCGGTGCTGCGCCTGAACGCCTTCCTGGAAACCGAAATCACCCGCGCCCTGAACAGTGGTAACCGCGACCATGAAGACAACGCCATTGCCGCCATCCTTTCGGCGGGGGCGACCCTGGACCGCGCCCTCGAGCTTCACCCCTATGTAGCCGATCGCTATCAGGACCTGTGGGAGCAAGCCCGGGCCGGGCAACTCTGGCCTGCCGTCGCCTGACCTGTTGACTCCGGCAAATCCAACCCCAGACTCCGGATTCTCAAAGGGGACCGGTAGTCATGGCGAAGGGCATTACCTACGTAGAAGCAATCAGCGCGGGGCTGCGCGAAGAGATGCAGCGAGACGAAGACGTCTTCTGTCTCGGTGAAGACATCGGCGTTTACGGCGGTGCGTTCGGCGTCACCAAGGGCCTTGTCGAGGAATTCGGCGAGGAGCGCATCTGGGACACCACGCTTGCGGAATCCGCCATCATCGGTAACGCCATCGGCGCGGCGATGTATGGGCTGCGCCCCGTGGCCGAGATGCAGTTCGCCGATTTCGTGGCCTGCGGCTTCAACCAACTAGTAAGCAACGCCGCCAAGATCCACTACCGCTGGGGCCCGAAGGTTCCCATGGTCGTGCGCCTGCCCTGGGGTGGCGGCGTCAGTGGCGGCCCGTTCCACAGCGGCTGCATGGAAGCCTGGTTCATGAACACGCCCGGGCTGAAACTGGTCGTCCCCAGCACCAGCACGGACGCCAAGGGACTGATCAAGGCCGCCATCCGCGACGACAACCCGGTGCTGTATTTTGAGCACAAGCACCTGTACCGCGACCCCAAGCTGCGCGAGGAAGTCGGTAACGTCGAGCCAACCGAAATCGGCAAGGCCCGCATCGCCCGCGAAGGCAGACACGCCAGCGTAATCACGTTCGGGATCATGGTGCATTACGCCGTGAAGGCCGCCGAAAAGCTGGCCGAGGACGGCATTGAGGTCGAGGTGCTGGACCTGCGCTCGCTGCGCCCGTACGACAGCGAAGCCATCCGCGCGACGGTCGAGAAGACCAACCGCGCCATGGTCGTGAACGAAGCAACCCTGATGGGCAGCGTCGCCGGCGAGTTCGCCAGCTTCATCAGCGAGCACTGCTTCGAACACCTGGACGCGCCGGTGATGCGTATCGGCGCGCTGGAAACACCAATTCCGTACGCGCCGGAACTGGAACAGGCCATGCTTCCCAACGCCGACAAGATCGAGGCGGCGTTGCGTAAACTGGTGGACTACTAGGAACAGACCATGCCCGGGCACGCTTACATCACGAACGCCGATCCGAACGTCCTGAAGGGCATTGCGATACACGTCGCCGGCGGCATGGGCTTTGGCGTGCAGGACGCCGCACCGTGGAGCGTCAAGGTCACCCAGAGCAGCATGGCGGCCAGCCTGTTCCTCGGCGCGTTCGTCTGCTACTGCGACTTCAACGTCAACATCGTTTCAAGCCCCGACGGCACCCAGCACCTGGTGCTAGAGCGCAACAACCCGTGGTGGACCGGCTGGATTGGCATGAACCGCGTGAAGAACCGGGCTAGGGAATTGGCTGACGCCTACGGCAACGAGTTGATCCGGCAGGGCGTACAGATCCTCCAGCGCAACGATTTTTGATGGCACTAACCCGACTTTGCTCAATCGACGAGGCCCCGGCCCCCGGCAAGGGCGCACACTTTGACGCCGGGCCTGAGCCGGGCATCGCGCTGTTCAACGTGGACGGCGAGTATTACGCCATCGAGGACAATTGTCCGCACATGCACGCGCCGCTGCACGACGCCATCTGCGCGCGCGGCGTGGTCACCTGTATGTGGCACGGCTGGCAGTTCGAACTCAAGACCGGCGTCAGCCTGATGAGCGACCGTATCACGGTGAAGACGTATCCTGTGACGGTCGAAAACGGCGAAGTCTGCATCGACCTGTAGGGCGGGCTCAGGACTACCGCAGGCGTGTGTGGGTGTTATTCTCCCGCACCAGAACACAAGCAAGGACGCACCATGTCAGATATCGAAATGCTGATGCCCAAGATGGGCGAATCGATTGCCGAAGCCACCATCGTGCGCTGGGTCAAGGAAGTGGGCGAC
>JAGQRI010000116.1 GCA_020425515.1 Planctomycetota bacterium
TGACCGCGGTTGCCCAAACCGGAATGAAAAGCCATGCTGCCGGCGTTCTGGGCCTGTCTGGGGGCGGCTGTGCCGAAACCTGCAATCCTGGTGGTCGATGACGAACCGGAGGTTCTGCGGGCCATCGCGCGCGATCTTCGGCAGCAGTACGGCGAGCAATATCGCGTGCTGCGCGCGTCATCCGGGCGTGATGGACTGGACGCGTTGGGCGAGCTCAAAACCCGCGGCGAGCCGGTTGCCCTGCTGCTTTCCGACCAGCGCATGCCGCGCATGGAAGGCACCGAGTTCCTGGCCGAGGCCCGGAAACTCTACCCCGACAGCAAACGCGCGCTGCTGACAGCCTATGCCGACACCAGCGCGGCCATTGCCAGCATCAACGAGTCACAGGTCGACTACTACCTCCTGAAGCCGTGGGACCCGCCGGAAGACCGGCTCTACCCGGTCGTGGACGACCTGCTGTCCGACTGGCGCGCCGGCTTCAAGCCCGGCTACGGCGGGTTGCGCGTGGTGGGCCATCGCTGGTCAGCCCACACCCACGCGTTGAAAGATTTCCTGGCCGCCAACCAGGTGCCTTACCGCTTCCTCGACATCGAGAGCTCCGAAGAAGCTCGCAAACTGCTGAAAGCGCACCCCGAGGCCGAGGGCAACCTGCCGCTGGTGCTGCTTCCGAACGGCGCGAAACTGGTACGCCCGGAAAACGCCGAGGTCGCCAGAGAAGTCGGCATGCAGACCGAGGCCGCCAGCGACTTCTACGACCTCGCCATCGTCGGCGCCGGGCCGGCCGGGTTGGCGGCAGCGGTTTACGGTGCGTCGGAAGGGCTCAAGACGGTATTGATCGAACGTCACGCACCCGGCGGACAGGCCGGCACCAGCAGCCTGATCGAGAACTACCTCGGCTTTCCGGCCGGGCTGTCGGGGTCTGACCTGGCGCGCCGTGCGGTGGCACAGGCTACGCGGTTCGGTGTGGAGATCCTGTCGCCCGCCGAAGGCTGCTCGCTGTCCATCGACGGCCCCTACAAGCGTCTGAAACTCAGCAACGGGCGAGAGATTGCCTGCCATGCGCTGATGCTGTCGATGGGCGTGTCGTGGCGGCAACTGCCATGCCCCGGCGCGGAGAAGCTGGCGGGACGCGGGTTGTTCTACGGCGCTGCGATGACCGAGGCCGTGGGCTGCAAGGACAAGGAAATCTACATCGTGGGCGCCGGCAACTCGGCGGGGCAGGCGGCGATGTTCTTTGCCGAGCACGCCAGCCGCGTGACGATGCTGGTGCGGGGCGACTCCCTGGCGGCGAAGATGTCGAACTATCTCGTCGAGCGCATCGAGGCCCATCCGCGGATCAACGTGCTGACGGAGACCGAAATCAGCGAATGCCATGGCGCGGACAGCCTGGAAGGGCTGACCCTGCGTAACCTACGCAGCGGCGAAAACATGCGCGTCGATACCAGTTACGTGTTTATCTTCATCGGCGCCGCACCGCACACGGAATGGCTGGGCGACTCCATTGCCCGCGATGACCGCGGTTTCATCCTGACCGGCCCGTTGCTTGATGTTAGCCGGCTGTCCGACTGGCCATTGCAGCGTGCGCCGTTCCTGCTGGAAAGCAATGTGCCCGGCGTATTCGCGGCGGGCGACGTGCGCAGCCAGTCAATCAAGCGCGTGGCTTCGGCCGTCGGCGAGGGCTCGGTCTCCGTCGCGTTCATTCACCGGCACCTGGCGGAGCTCTAGCATGCGAATCACACCGGGTACTGACATCCCTCGCGAAACGCTGGCCGGGCTCAGTGTGTTCGAAGGGCTGAGCGATGCGCAACTAGATTGGATCCGCGAACACAGCGAACGCATGGAGGTCCCGGCCGACGGCGTGATCACCAGGCCCGATGACCTGGCCGAGTACATGTACGTGCTGCTATCCGGGACCTTCCAGTGGAAGTTCGGTGTAGGCGGGCAGAATGCCGTGTTCCACGAGGAAGTCCCGGGCACGGTCGGCGGCATTCTTCCGTTCTCGCGCGCGACCCACAGCAACGGCGAGGCCCGTGCGGTCACGGCCTCAACCGGGCTGCGTCTTCACAAAGACTTGTTTGACGAAATGCTGCGGGAGATCCCCGTGCTGGGGCAGCGGCTGGTCGCAGTCATGTCCGACCGGGTGCGGCGCAGCACGCAGTTCATCGACCACCGCGAAAAGATGTCGGCGCT
>JAGQRI010000117.1 GCA_020425515.1 Planctomycetota bacterium
TTATCGCATCGGGCGGCGAGACCGCGGGGTTCGAGCCGGCGTGGGTTCCCATGGCGGTTCTGGGCGTGATCATGGTGGTCACGTACCTGTTCATTGCGTTCGAGCGCCTGCACAAATCGGTCAGCGCCATCATCGGCGCGATTGCGGCCGTGGTCGCCGCGATGGCCTTCGGGCTGTTCGGCAGCGGCGGCTACCACCACGTGCACGAGATCGTCGGGCACGACCTGAACATCCTGGGCGTGATCATCGGGACCTCGATCCTGGTGGACACCGTAGGCGGCAGCGGGCTGTTTCATTTCATAGCCATCCGCGTCGTGAAGATCACCCACGGCGAGCCGCGCAAGCTGTTCCTGTTCGTGTGCATGCTGACCTTCGTATTCGTCAGCCTGCTCACGCTGGCGCCGGGCGCCTTGCTGATGGCGTCGCTGGTGCTGGTGATCTGCAAAACCCTGAACTATCACCCCAAGCCGTACCTGATCGCCGTCGCCATCGTGGCCAACAGCGCGGCGCTGACGACCTTCAGTTCGGGCATCGCGACGCTGATGATCGGCACCGCGGCGCAGATCCCCTACGTCCACTTCTTCATCGGCAGCACGCCGCTTGCGTTCGCCTCGGCGATCATCGCCTACCTGGTGCTGTCGCGCATCTACCGCAAGACGCTGCTCGAGGACGCGAAGACCGCCGGCGACGAGGCCGACCGCAAACTCAAGGTCGCCGGATTCGAGGAATGGGCGCTGGTCAAGAACCGCAAGATCTTCTGGCGCAGCGCCGTGGTGCTGGGCGCGACGGTGATCGGCTTCGCGACCGCGCAGGTGATCGGCGTCGGGCTCGACTTCATCGCGATGGCGGGCGGCATGGCGGCGCTGCTGTTCTGCGCCGGCGACCCGGAAAAGGCGATCAAGAAGGTGAAGTGGACGGTGATCCTGTTCTTCGTCGGGCTGTTCGTGATCATCGGCTGCGTCAAGGACACCGGGCTGCTGCAGGTAACCGCAGACAGCCTGGTCAAGCTGGGCGGCGGAAGCACGACCGTACTGGTGCTGATCATCGGCGTGTTCGTGATGGCGGCCAGCGGCTTCGTGGACAACATCCCGGTAACCGCGACCATGCTGCCGATCCTCGACCAGATCGCGCGCGACAACCCCGGCATGGCGGCGCCGCTGTACTGGGTGCTGGTCGGCGCCAGCAACCTCGGCGGCAACGGCACGCCGATCGGCAGCGTGAGCGCCGTGGTGGCGCTGCACGCGCTGGAAACCGACCGCGGCGAAAAGGTCGGCTGGGGCGAATTCATGAAGGCCGGCATGCTGATCCTCGCTATCCAGGCCGTGATCGTGATCGGTTACGTGCTGCTGATGAACTCGCTGGGGCTGCTGCCGGACCTGCCGAAGTACACGGGATAGATTGGAGTGGTCAGTAACTGCAGTCGCATTTTCTGGCCTCCGAACTCTGACCACTGCGGAGACTGACATGAGTGACACGCCGCTTGATGACGACCTGCACGAGGCGATGGCGCGGTTTTCCGCGGCGGCCAACGCCGAACACGTCGAGCTTCCGCAGATAGAGCCGCCGGCGAAAGTGCTTGTCGCGTTCGACCAGAGCAACCAGGACGATGCGGTCGCCATGCTCGCGAAACACGTGTGTACGCACTACGGATCAGCGGCCGTGCTGACGTTGGCCAGCCCGGGGCTCGACGCCGACACCCGCCGCACCCACCTGGAAGCGATGCAGGCGAAGCTCGAAGGCATCACCTGCGAGCTCGCGCCCGAGCAGGACGACGAAGACCCCGCCGACCGCATCATCGACGCCAAGATCGCGGCCGGGGCGAAGTTCCTGGTGATGCCCGCGCCGTACCTTGAAGACATCAAGACGCTCGGGCGCGACAGCGTCGGCAGCACGGCCGAGCGCGTACTGGCCCGCGCCACCGTGCCAGTCCTGTTCGCCCGCGAGCCGCGCGAAGACCTGGCGAACGCGCTGAAGCGCCCGCTGGTACGATTGCACGTGCGGCAGCGCGAGGCGGCGCAGGCGCTGGCAACCAGCTTCACGCTCGGCGGCAAGTCGGCGGAGTACCGGGTGCTGTTCGTCGTTGACGCCGCGGCGATGGCGGAGGCGATGGCGCTGCTCGGGCAGCAAGTGGACGAATCCAAACTCACCGACCAGGCGCTGCTGGACGACGCCATGGCGGCCGCCGGCTCGCTGGTCGCGACGGCGCAGCACTGGGCGGCGGACAACCACGCCGCGTTGAAGGTCGAGTTCAAGATCGGCAGCGACCCGGACGTCACGGCCCGCACGGCCAACGACGGCGGCCACCTGCTGGTCCTGCCCTGCCCCGCCGACCGCAACAGCAGCACCTACAGCCGCGCGCTGACAGTACTGCGCCTGAGCAGCGTACCGGTGTTGATGGTTTGATTTCGTGGTTCGTGCATCGTGATTCGTAGTTCGATCCGGTCGAACCACGAGTCACGGACTACGAATCACGAACTATTTTGGTCAACGTAGACCTACGGGGTCCACTTTCATAATCCCGTTATGTTCTGGCATCGGCATGCCAAGTCCCGGTATCCTCGCGCCATGGACACGAAGACAGCACTCGCTTACGTTCGCGAGTTCCTTCGCATTTACTGGGACAACGAACACGCACACGAAGCCTGGTCGCGCGAGCTCGAGGCCGAGTACGGGCTGACGGCCAAGCAGTACGCGCTGCTGCGTGCCGTCGAGCGCTCCGACGACATCACCACGACGTCGCTCACCGAATTGCTGGGCAAGGCGCAGCCGGCGATCACGCAGATGCTGAACCGCCTCGAAAAGGGCGGCTTCATCACCCGCGAGGTAAACCCGCAGGACAAACGCAAGCGCGAGCTGAAGCTGACGAAGCAGGCCCAGAAGGTTCTCGATTCCGTCGAGCCGGTAGGCCCCACGCGCGTCGCACTCGCCCTCGAGCACTCCAATGAGCGCGAGGCCGGGCAGGTCATCAAGGCCATGGAAACCCTCAACCAGTGGATGACCAAGCGCAAGGTCTGATCCCGACACGCGGGCCGCTGGTGCGTATCATTGGTTGATGCCCTCGTCCGCCGAGCAGTTGTACGAGTTCCGCCACGCCATGGTGCGGGAAGCCGCGTACCAGATGCAGCTTCCCAGCGAGCGCGCCGCGCTGCACGACGCCACTTTCGAGTACCTGCACGCGACGCTCGACGACGCCGACCGCACGGTCCACGCCCAGGAGCTGCTGTCCCACATTCGGGGCGCCGGCGACGAAGCGCTGGCGACCTACGAGCTCGTGTATCTGCGCCGGGCCGCCCGCCGCGCGCAGTACACCTTCCAGGACGCTGCCGCCTGCGATCTGCTTGAAGAAGTCCGCAGCCACCACCTGTGCGACCTCGAAACCAGCCTGCGCGCCTCGCAGGAACTGGGCGGGCTGCTGCTGCGCCTCGGTCGCCCGGAAGATGCCGTCACCGTCCTGCGGGACGCCCTGAACCGTGCACACAGGGAAGCCCCGAAGCAGGTCGGCCAACTTCTGGCGGCACTGGCCGGCGTCTACATGGAAAGCGGTCAGGCGGTGCGGGCGAAGGAGTTGTTCGAGCAGGCTGTCGCGAAGCTCCGTGAGGCGGGTGACGAGCGGCAACTCGGAATCGCCCTGACCAACCGCGCGATCCTGCTGCGGCACCTCGGAGATGCCGTGGACGTCGAAGCGCTGCTGAACGAAGCCCTGGACGTTCACCGGCGTACCGGGAACCTGCGCTTCGAAGCACTGACGCTGATGGCACTCGGGGGCTCGCGCCGCGCGCTGGACGACGATGCGAGTGCCGAACGCTGCTACGCGGAAGCACTACGGGTATTCCGCGACACCGGCGACAGACCCCACGAAGCCCAAGCCCTGGGCAACCTGGCGAACGTGTTCCTCATGACGGAACGCCTGGATGCCGCGCAGGATGCCTATCTTCGGGCCTTGCGGGTCATGCGCGAGCTGGGGCACCGGCGCAGCGAGGCAATCCTGCTCGGCAACATCGGGCAACTCTTGCAGCGCACCGGACGTCTCGGCGCCAGCCTGCGCGCCGGGCACGACAGCGTCGCGATGCTGGAACAGCTCAACGACCTGATGCTTCTGCCCGCCTTCCGCGCCATGCATGCAGGCACCCTGGCCGCGGTTGGCGAATTCGAGCAGGCCGAGACGCAGTTGGCCCGCGCCGAGACGGAACTGGGGAACGCCGAATCGGTCAGCGCTCTCGACCACACGCTGCCCGAGATCATCCGCTTCCGACTGGCCCAGGCGGCCGGCGGCTACGGCCCCGGACGCAACCCGAAAGCAACGGAGCCGGCCCGCATCGAACAAGCGTCCGGTGTGCTGAAACGCCTGCGCGACGCGGGCAAGTCGCGCGACGACGGACGTACGAAAATTCTCGACCGAAGCAGCCTGGAACTGGCACGCCTGCTGGCCGACGTGCGCGGGCAACTTGAAACCGGGCAGCCGCCGTTGCTGTTCAACAATCTCGCGCTCACCAAGACAGCCCCGGAGTTCCGCAAAGCCTTGCTCTGCCGGCTGGAGGCGCTCGAGCCGGGGCAGGTCGCCTACATGCGCGAGCACAACCCGGAACTGTACAGGCTGCTGATCCGGGACCTCAAGGATGTGCCGGAGCCGGATTGGCGCAGCGAGGAACTGCCGGCTATTCCGTGAACGTCAGGCTGGTCGGGTCGAACAGCGCGCCGAAATGGTCGACCGGCTGCTTCAGGGTCTCGACCAGGTCCTCGGCCGCGTGGCGCATTTCGTCGCGGTGCTTCTGGGCCATCTCTTCGCCGGCGACGTCGGTATAGATCAGGTGGGCGGTGACGTAGGCCTTGAAGTCGGACAGTTCGATGTAGAGCCCGTCGTACGCCGTGTTGAAGACGTAGCTGAACGTACTCTGTTTGCCGTCGGGGATCTTGTTGTTCGGGTAGCCGAAACGGTGCAGCGAAGCGTACATCGCGGCCCACGGGGTGAGGTCGTATTCCTCGAGCAGATCCAGCCGCCCGCGGCGGTGGTCATCGATGAATTTCAGTGTGCGTTTGTCGGCTAAGTCCACGTTTGCCCCGTTGCTGACACTCGTCCGGGAAAAGGGTCAGGCACATTTTCCAACGGCGGAAAATGAGCCAGACCCTTCCGAGAGTCTACCCCACAACCGGCGGAACGTCCAATCCAAGCAGCGCAAATACTTGCTTAGCAATGACTTGTGGCTCCGCAAGGCGCCCCTCACCCTGCCAGCCGCAGGCCAGGTCGCCGCTTTCGGGCTCGATGAAATGGTAGCCGCGCGCCTTGAGCGTCTCCACGTTCTCGACGGTCGCCGGGTTCTGCCACATGCGGGTGTTCATGGCGGGTGCGAAGACGATCGGCTTCTCGGTAGGCAGGCTCGACAGGATCAGCGTGCTGACCGGCTCGTCGCCGATGCCGTGCGCTGCCTTGGCGAGGATGTTGGCCGTGGCCGGCGCGATCAGCAGCAGGTCGAGTTCGTCGGCGAGGTCGATGTGTTTGGGCTTGCTGTGGGTAGGCTCGAACAGGCTGGTCACGACCGGGTTGCCGGTAAGCGCCAGGAATGTCTGTGGGCCTACGAATTGCGTCGCCGAGGGCGTCATGGCGACGGTCACCTCGGCGTGGTCACGCAGGAACTTGTGCAGCACGGCAATCTTGAAGGCCGCGATGCTGCCGCAGACGCCTATCACGATGTGCGGCCTGTCGTTCATTTACTTGCGGTCTTGAGGATCGTCTCGTTGTCTTCGGCGAGCTTGATCAGCCCGCGCTTGAGTTCCTCGACGGCGATGTAGATGAAGTCCTTCTCGAACTCCTGGCCGACCTTGACGAGGCGCGGCATACCGCCGACCAGCTCATTCACGCGGCGCTGCAGCAGGACCGTGAGGCGGAACTTGCCGCCGGCCATGCTGTAAAGACCTTCGAGTTCGGGGTAATCGAGAGCAAACGCCATGCACATCTCCTTCTTTGATGGCTTGCCCGCGTGGCACAGGCAATCTTGCCTGTGCGCCTGAGCGAAGCGAAGCCGAATTGTCGCGGCAGAATCGCCGCGACCACAGGCAGGATTGCCTGTGCCACAAAGTCAGCTATTCAAACCCAAGCCGGGATACAACGTCTCCCCGGCGTCCTGTTTTTCCTTCAATTTCCGCCTGGCTTCCAGCACCAGGGCGTGGACTTCTTCAACGCAAGTGCCGAGGTCCTTGTTCACCACGATGTGGTTATAGATCTCGGACGCTTTCTTCATTTCCATGTCTACGCGTTGCAGGCGCATGGTTTGCTGTTCTTCACTTTCAGTCTTCCGTCCCTCCAGCCTGCGCCTGAGCTCATTCAGGTCCGGCGGCGCGAGGAACACCATCAGCGAGTTCAATCCATGCCCGCGAATCTGGCCGCCTCCGTGCACGTCAATCACCAGCAGATAGGCCTCGTGCGCCCTCAAAGCCTCGCGCAACGGCTGTTTTGGCGTTCCATACCATTCGCCGTGGACCCTGGCGTACTCGACCAATTCATCCCCGTCGCGCAGGCGCTCGAACTCCTCCATGCTGATGAAGTGGTAATCCACACCATCCACTTCCATGCGGCCGTCTTCTTTCGGCCGGCACTCGCGCGTGGTCACGCTGATTGACCGGACGTATCCGCCTTTCTCGATCAGGCGCTCCGCAACAGTCGTCTTGCCGACACCGGAGGGGCCGGACAAGACAACCAGGATGCCGGGCAGGTCATTCATCGATTTCGGATTTTGGATTTTCAGTTTTGGATTGGACCGGGCCGCCGCTGGCTCAATCGAAAATCCAAAATCCCCAATCCAAAATTCCCCTTACTCCAGGTTCTGGACCTGTTCCTTGATCTTCTCGATCTCCGACTTCATGGCGACCGCAATCGTCGCGAGCTCGGCGTCATTAGCCTTGCTGGCGATGGTGTTGGTCTCGCGCAGCATTTCCTGCGCGATGAAATCCAGCCGGCGCCCCACTTCGCCCTTGCCCTCGATCGCCTGCTGGAACTGCTGGCAGTGGTGGGCCAGGCGCGTGGTCTCCTCGGTGATATCGCAGCGGTCGGCAAAGAACGCGACCTCCTTGATCAACTCCGCGGGCTCCAGCTTCATGCCGCTGTC